>JBJMMQ010000197.1:0-19856 GCA_045804705.1 Chloroflexota bacterium | reverse complement strand
ACTGAGGGCCACCCGTGACGTCTCGTCGCTGGCCGATCCTGGCCATCTTCATCCTGTCCGGCGCGGCCGGCCTGATGTACGAGGTCGTCTGGTCGCGCCAGCTCGTCCTGGTCTTCGGCAACACGACGCAGGCCATCTCGACGATCCTGACCGGGTTCTTCGGCGGCATGGCGATCGGCTCGTGGGCTGGTGGACGACTCGCGGACAGGGTCCCCCGGCCGCTGCTGCTCTACGGCGTCCTGGAAGGGATCCTCGTCGTCGTCGTCCTGCTGACGCCCTTGACGTTCCGGCTCATCGGTTCGGTCTACCAGGGCGCGTTCACGTCTCTCGAAGCGTCGCCGCAGGCCCTCGGCCTGGTTCGGTTCGGGCTCGCACTCCTGGCACTCGCGCCCGCGACGATCCTCATGGGCGCGACCCTCCCGACGCTCACCCGCTACCTCTCCCGGGACGCTGCCCACCTGAGCTCGGCTTTCGGGCGTCTGTACGCAGCAAACACGATCGGGGCGATCATCGGTACGGCGGCCGCCGGCCTGGTGCTGATCGAGGTCCTCGGGCTATCGGAGACATTGGTGGTGGCCGCCGGCTGTTCCGCCCTCGCGGGCCTGACCGCGATCGTCCTCGACTCTCGGCGTCGAGCGCCCGCGTCGGACGGAGTCGCCCAACCCGCCGCGACGACCGCCGCTCCGCAAGCGATGACGGTCCCTGACGAGACCGCAGACGCGGACCCACGGCCCCGGATCGCGCTCGTGGTGGCGTTCGTCTCCGGCCTGACCTCGCTCGCCTACCAGGTTCTCTGGACACGGCTCCTCGCGTCGGGCAGTGGCAACTACGCCTACGTCTTCACGCTGATCCTCCTGGTGTTCCTCACCGGGATCGCGATCGGTGCCGTTGTCTTCACAGTGGTCCGGCGATGGATCGCACATCCGGTCGCTCTGCTGGCACGGACCAACATCGCGATCGGCGTCCTGGCTCTCGCTGGAGTCGTTTTCGTCCTCTCGAAACCCTTCCAGTACACCGTCCAGCAAGGCCGCATCGACGGCATCATCGGCATCCTGTTCACGCAGGCCCTCCTCGTCGTTCTGCCCGCGACCATCGTGATGGGCCTGAGCTTCCCGGCTTCGTCTGCCCTCGTAGCGGGCCGCAGCGGCAAGATCGCGACGAGCGCCGGCCTGCTACTGGCCGCGAACACACTCGGCGCCATCGTCGGGACGTTCGTGGTGCCGTTCTTCGTCATCCCGGCCATCGGTGCGCCAGACGCGATCGGCGTCATCGCACTCATCAACGTCACCTTGGGCCTCGCGCTCGGCTACGCCGCGCCGATCAGGTCCGCCGTCGGGCGAGTGACCACGTACGGCGTGGGTGCGGTGACTGCGGTCGTTCTCGTCGTGGCCCTGGCGACCAGCGGGATCCTCGTCGACCCGAGCGTGGCGAACATCTCGAATCGGAACGGCCAGCTATTCGCGAGTCGGGAGGACGAGATCGCATCCGTCCAGGCCGGCAGCGTCAATGGGTTCAAGCAGCTGTGGGTCACTGGGGCATCGATGACCGCGCTCACCGTCGATGCGAGGCTGATGGTGACCCTGCCGTTGATCGCGCGACCGGATTCGAAGGACGCCCTGATCGTCTGCTTCGGTATGGGCTCCGGGTTCCGCTCGAGCGTCATCGCGGGGCTCACGACGGATGCGGTGGAGCTGGTGCCCTCGGTGCCGTCGATGTTCCCCTACTACTTCCCCGACGCCGCGGAGATCCGCGCGAGCCCGAGCGGCCACGTGATCATCGCCGACGGCCGAAACCATATGGAGCTGACCGACAAGCGATACGACATCATCGTGACCGACCCGCCGCCGCCGGTCGAGGCGTCGGGTATCACCGTCATCTCGTCGCTCGAGTACTACCGGGCCGGCCACGACCGCCTGACCCCCGGCGGGATCATGATGCAGTGGGTCTCGTACGGCATGACCGTCGATGAGCTCCAGGCGCACGTCCGGACCTTCGCCGACGTCTTCCCTGAAGTGCTGGTGCTCCGCAGCCCGGGCAACTACGGCTTCTTCCTGCTTGGTTCGGACCAGCCGATGGCATTCGAGGACCGGAGCGTGCGCGAGGTGCTCGCGCGGCCGGGCATCCTTGAAGACATCTCGGGCGCCTACGACTCTCCTGCGAAGACCGCTGATGGCTGGGCGGCTCTCATCCCACGGCTGCCCTGGTTGACGGGTGCCCAGGTCGGGTCGTTTGCGGGCTCGGGTCCGCTCGTCACGGACGACCGTCCGCTGCCTGAGTACTTCCTGCTCCGCCGCACGTTCGGCGCGAGGTCTCCGCTGGTCAGCCTTGAGAGCCTCGCCGAGGCCGGGTTTCCGTTGCCCTGACCGAACCCGCTCCCGAGTCTCCGCCGCTGCCGGTGGCCAATTCGCGAAAGCGGTCGTCGAGTCCTGTCGGAACGCGCGCGAGGTGGCCGGTCTCGTCGGGGACCAGGTCCCACAGGCCCATATGCGAGAGGTATGCCTCGGGTGCCCGTCGTCCGCGCCGGTAATCCCAGCTGAACAGGCTGAATGCCGGGAACCACGTGATGCCGAGGAGCGGGACGCGATCGGCACGCAGCCGGTCTGAGCTCGCAGCGACCTGCTCGAGCCACTTCCGTCGGGCGGAGCGCGAGCCGTAGACGCTCGTCTCGGTGACCAGGACGGGCCGGTCGACTCGGATCGCCGCTTGCCTGATCGCCGCTTCGAGGTCCTCGGCTGTCCCTCGGCGCCGCCGCGATCGCGGTCGTTCGACCGATCCGTCGATCGTCCAACAGCTCGCCTGGGGGTAGAAATTGCCGCCAAAGACGTCCATGTGACGACCCGGTCGAGCCAGCTCCGCCAGATCCCTCGGATCGACGCCGTGGCGGACCAGCCACGGATGCATGGGATGGTCCTCGCCGACCCGCCCTTCGACGAGGTCGAGCGCGAGGAAGGGTTGCTCCATGCGGCGCTCGACCTCGGGCACCAGGGCTGGAACCGCGGTGTCGATCACCGAGAGCGCCTCGACGTGGACGATCTCAGCGTTCGGCACGTGTGCCCGAATGGCATCGACGGTCAGGGCCATTCCGCGGGCAAGCCCGACGAACACCTGACTGAACCCTCGCTCGCCGCGCCGGTAGGGTGGCCAGGCGGAGGCCCGCCCGGCGAAATGGGCGTGGACGCGGGGCTCGTTGAGCGGAGTCCATTGACGAACGAGATGTCCGTAGCGCTCGGCGACGGCAGCCGCGTACTCCGCCACGTAGCCGGGATAGTCGCGCGACAGGAAGGTGCCCTCCAGCCAGAGCGGGGCGCCGTAATGGATGAGGTCCACGATCGGCTGGATCCCGAGGTCCTCGACAAGGTAGGGCAGGACCGCGTCGGTCCAGGCCCAGTCGTAGACCCCCGGGGCAGGGGTAACGAGATACCACGGGATGCCATACCGAAGCCAACGGACTCCGATATCTGCGACCAGTCGAAGGTCGTCTCGCCAGAGGCGGTCGTGCCCTGTCAACACGTACTCATCCAGGATCCGGCCGGTCCGGCGATCGGGCTGGGGCACGAAGGTGTCTTCGATCCCGAGTGCCCAGATCTCCCGCTGGGAGGACAGGATCGAGGCGCGATCGCGTTCAGTCATCGGCGCGGATCATAGGGCGATCGCCCTCCGCGAGAGGCTCAGACCGCGACCCGCTCCAGTTCGGCCCCGGCGCTGACGCAATCATCGCGGAAACGCTCCAGCTCGCCGGGGTCCTGGACAGCTGCCCGGACGAGGGTCATCACCCGCGACGCGCCTGCTTCACGATAGGCGGCGATCAGTTCAGCCCTGGATGGGGCTGCGTCAAGATGCTCCCACCAGATATGCACCGAGACCGGGAGGGTCGCTGGATCTCGGTCGACCTCGGCGCACCGAGCCGCGAGCACTTCCAGCGCTTCCGGCAGCTCCGCCGGCGGCGTGGCGTCCAGATTCAACTCGTCGGCGTACCGAGCGGCGAGCCGCCACGTCACGTCGCGACCGTTCCCGCCGACGATGATCGGTGGTCGAGGGTCCTGAAGCGGTTTTGGCTCGTTGATCGCACCGGCGACGCTCGCGTACTCCCCGGCGTGGCTCGCCCGGCCCGCCGCGAACATCGCGATCAGGATCTCGAGCGTGTCGCGCAACCGCCCGAGGCGCTCACGCGTCGAAGGGAACTCGTACCCGTACGCCGCGAACTCTTCCTGCTTCCAGCCCGCCCCTATACCGACCTGCATCCGGCCGCCACTGATCACGTCCATCGTCGCGATCATCTTGGCCAGAAGCGCTGGGTTGCGATACGCCGCGCACGTGACGATCTGACCGAGGCGGATGTGGTCGGTCGCACAGGCGATCGCGGTGAGCGCCGTGTAGGCCTCGAATGTGATCGTGTCGAGGGGGTCGGGCGTCGTGTGGAAGTGGTCGTAGAGCCACGCCGACTCGAACCCGAGGTCCTCGGCTTTCCGTGCGATCTCCAGGCTTCGGTTCCACGCTGCGGCCGCCTCGAAGCCCTGGTATTCGCCAGTCCAGCCCTGCGGAACGATGATCCCGACGCGCATTCATTCCTCCTCACGCCCCGTAGGACGGGACCGGAGGTTCGATTCTTGGCCGCGCGCTCCGTGAGAGGACCATCGCTCGACAGCCGCCGCTTGCAAATCGATTGCAGACCGAGGCGTGGCCGGCGAGTCGTGCCGTCACGGACGAGGAGGACTGCCGCCGCCTGCTGCATCCGGCGCGGAGCCGGTGACGAACCGCCGGTCGCCGTCGACGGTCACGACGAACGTGTCTTCCGCTTTCGCGCCGGCGATCGACGGATTCCAGGCGAATGCCATACCGGGTTCGATCCTCGTCGGGTCGTCGGGGACCGCCACGACCTCACGCCCCTGGTACGCGATCGTGCCTCCCTGGTGGTGGTCCTGCCACTCGTCCGGAACGCCTGCCTCGGCGTACGCGGCCTGAGCCGTCGCGAAGACGTCACCGAGGGTGGCACCGATCGTGGTCGCGTCGATCATCGCTCGATGCACGCCGGCCACCGCGTCGATCCTTCGAGCGAGATCCGCCGTCGGCTCCTCGAATTCGCGGAAGCGGGTCGCCGCGACGTGCAGGCCCCAGGCTTCGGCGACGACGACCACCATCACGCGGCGACGTATCGCACTGCCGCTCGGCAGTGGATGGCGATAGCGAGCGATCCGGTCGTCGGCGGCCACGAGGACGACCGGCGCGCGGACGCCGACGAGTCGGCCCACGAGCGACGCCGCGAGAGCGTCCTCGCTCTGCCCCGGTTCGATGTCCGCCAGCGCGTCGCCGATGGCCCGTTCCGCCACCCGACCGAGGGCCATCAGGCGATCCTGGTCCGAAGCGCCGAGAACGCTTCGCATCGCTCGAAGATCCGGAGCGAGTTCGGCGTCACTGAGCACCCGACCCCCTGATGTGAGGCGCCCGACGGCATCTGCAATCCCTTCCCGTTCCCACCACGGAACAGGAACGACCTCGATGCCCAGGTCGGGAACCTCCTCCGCCGCAAGTCGGGCCGTCTCGATCGACGGCGCGACGAGCCACGCGCCGTCGCGTGTCACGAGCAGACCCGCGACACCCGTCTCCGAGGACATGACGATGTGGTGCTGCCCACCCGCAGTCGCCCACGAGACGTTCGCACGAGACGAGAGCAAGGCCGCGTCCGCGTCTTTCGAACTGACGAGCGCGCGAAGGCGCTCCAGACGCTCCTCGACGATCGACTGCCGAGTGCTCGCCGGCATCGGGTCAGTGAGATGGCCCGGTGTCGACATCGGAAGAGTGTCGGGGCTCATCCGCCCGGGCGCGAAGTCGTTGCCGCGAGACCCACGCCGTCACCAGCCCTCGACTCCGCGACGCGTGAACCCTTCCTGCGGTCGGCCGCGGCGGACTGCTGGATGAGGTTCTCGAGCAGAACCGTTGCGACAGGCCCGGACTCCGGCGCGACGCGGAAAGTCGTGAGGGTCGCTGCCCCGCGGCCCTGTGGGAAGGTCCAGACGAGTGCCGCGGGCGTGTGGACCCAGCCCACGAACATCCCGGCTGTGACTTCGTCGCGGTGTCGGACGGGATCGTGGCCGAGGAGGACGTGGTCCGGCAGCACGGCCTCGTACGCGAAGTCGAGCGGGTTCCGGTCCGGCAGCCCCTCGAACTCAGCAGGCAGGATCCAGCTCCAGCTCGTCACCCAGTCGCCTTCCCAAGGGCTCCGTTGACCCGGCCAGCCCGAGTGGGCCAGGCGCCGCAGATGGATATCCACGCGACGTGCAAGGTCGTGGTCCTCCCGGATGGATGCCCGGCTGCGCACCAGGATCAGGGCGCGGCCGCCGGCATCGATCCGGTCGACGACATCGTCCGTCAGCTCGCTGGCAACGATGAGGTCCGCCTCGTCGGGCTCGACGACATCATGGCCAAGCGACGAGACTCGCGCCGCGATCCCCCAGATATCGAGAGGGTCGTGGACCGCGATGCGCAAAGGCGCCGCCGTCCGCCGGCGCCTTTCGGGGATGATCGCCAGGCGCAGTTCGTCCGTCGCGCGGACGTGGCCGTCGGGCTGGACGGCGGCGAGCAGGAGATGCGCGTCGGAGACGGACTCCACCTCGGGGATCGGCACCGACAGCGCCCCGAGCGCGATCGTGCCCGACCGTGGCCATCCCGAGAGTGGGATCGACCCGTCGGCGGCCTTTTCTCCCGCCACCTCGAGCGTCCAGCGGACCGAGCCGCCCTCGGTGGCAGCGCCATAGGCGGCAAGCGACATCTCCGCCGTCAACTGCTCGCCACCGAAGAAATCGCGTCGCGGCAGTTCGGCATGGATCGCGTCCGGGGAGAACAAGGCGGGCAGGCGCTGGTGATAGACCTTCGGCCCGCGCATCGCGTCGAGGAGGCCATTGGCTTCCCAATACGCGTCGGTGAGTTCCGTCACCACATAGCCCGCGATGGAGTCGTGGCGCCGGAGCTGGCCGATCTCGAATTGCATCGCTTCGAACTGGTGCCACTGGGTCGCCTCGGCCATTTCGTCGATGGTCGGCCAGATGCGATCCAATCCCGACGCTTCGAAACGACGCTGGATCCCGCTCGGGCGGTAGTAGTAGCGGCCGGTACCGAACCACCACGGCTCGCGGCCGGTGTGCGCGATCAGGCGATCAAGCCGGGGAAGGCCCCAGCTTCCGAATTCGCTCAGGACCAGCGGCTCATCGCCGCGCTCGACGGTGTCGCCGTGGGGACTCCACATCCAGCGTGCCCGCTTTGCGAAATCGGCGATCTGGTTCCGCCAGCGGACGGCGTTGTCCGGCGCGAGGAAGTAGACATGGAAGTCGGCGAGGTCCGTCTCGACATGGAAGTTCGGGACGGTCGGCGTCTCACAGGCTGAGTTGTCGACGACGAGCCGGGACGGGTCGAGAGCCTTGAGCCAGCGGTACATCTCGCGCAGCCAATTGCGGTCGCGCGCCTCGTAGCGGAGGTTGGTACCCCAGTCCTCGTTGATGATCGTCCAGATGACGATCGACGGGTGGTTCCCGAGCTGATCGACCATCGCCGCGAGCGTCTCGCGCCCGCGTGCGGCCGCGACCGAGCTGAACGTCGACCAGTTGGGCAGCTCGCACCAGACGAGAAGACCCGCTTCGTCCGCCGCCTCGAGGTAGGCCGGGTCGGGGACCTTGATGTGGCACCGCAGCAGATTGATCCCCATCTCGCGGGTGAGCCGCATCTGTTCGACGAGGTACGCGCGGTCCGGGGCGGTGGAGATGGTCGTCGGGTAGAGATCCTGATCGAGGGCGCCGACCAGGTAGACCGGCCGGCCATTGAGGATGACCCGCCCGCCCTCGGTGCGGACCTCGCGCATCCCGAAGCGGTCACGAACGGCGTCAAGCTCGGCGCCGGTCGCATCCAGTAGCCGCACCGTCGCCCGGTACAGGTACGGATCGTCAAGATCCCACAGTCGAACGTCAGGGATCTTCACCACGGTCAGCCCGGAATCGGCTTCCGGATCCATCTCCTCCGTGACCGAAGTGACGGAGCCGTCGCCCTCGAGACCTTCGATATCGATCTGCAGCCGCGCTCCGGGTGCGAGTCGCGGGCCGGGACCGTCCAGGCTCCACCGGACGTGGACACTCGACTCCTCGATGTCAGGCGCAAGGTGGATCCGCCCGAGCGCGCGCGCAGGCCGGCGTTCCATGCAGACCGACAGCCAGATCCCGCTCTGGCTCGAGTACCAGGTCTGTTTGCCGTGGGGTGCCTCCGACAGTGGGTTCTCTGTCTCGAGGTGCTCCGTTTCGGTCATGTCCTCGACCGAGAACACGGGGTACTCGTCGATCGCATTGAGGGGATTGACGACATAGACGGCAAGTTCGTTGGGCTCGCCGGGCCGGAGCGCGTCGCCCAGCTCCACATCGAACGCGGTGTACCCGCCTTCATGCGAACCGACGCGGATCCCATTGAGGAAGACGACGCACCGGTACATGACGGCCTGGAAACTGACGACGACACGAGAGCCCGCCCAGTCCGCCGGGACGTCCAGCGGCCGCCGGTACCAGGCCGACACGATCCGATACGGCCGTGCGACCTGGGCCTCCCATGAGCCAGGCACCTTGATCGGCTCACCGTCCGGAAGGTGATCGGCACGGTAGAGCTGCTCCGGGTCGGCGATGAAGCGCCACTCGCCGTCGAGATCGATCGTGGGCCGCAGCTCGTCCGCCTCGAGCCTCACGATCGCCACCCCGCCGTCACCCAGGTCCGGACCATCTTCGACATCCATCCATCTCCGGCAGTCAAGTCAGGGAACCGCTCGTGCCAGCGAGCTGGACGAGCCGCGCATCTATCCCTGGGGGTCGCGTAAGAACGTAGCACGCAGTTCGTTTGGGGGATGGGCGGCGGGCTCGACCATGCCGAGCTCAAGCAGAGTGTGAACGAACGCGGCAACTCGCGTGGCGACCGACTCGATGTCCTGGTCGGTCGCAGCGGCCACCTCCTGGGCGATCTCACGGCCGCTCTGGCTGCCATCGAGTCGCAGGACGACGGCGACGAGGTCTGGATCGAGCGAGGTCGAGAGCGCCAGGCCTTCGTCCAGGACCAGGGTCGTCGGCTCGGCGACGTACTCCCCGTCCCTGGTGACGAGCTGCTGGATCAACCGGTGGGGCTGACGCATCCGAACCCGGACGTCGAGCAACCTCTCCTCCCCGGAGCGGCCCGTCCCCGCGGCGGAGAGGACGTCGAGGCCGCCGAAGATCGCCTGGACGTGGGGAGCAGCGGAGCCGCGACTGTCTCCGCTCAACTCGAGACCATGGAGCCAGGGCGTGCCCGCGCTTCGTCGGAGGATGACGGCGCCAGTGCCGATCGCGTCGATCCCTTCGCTTCGAAAGTGTTCGAGCCACCGGTCCAGGGTGGCCGCGTATCGGTCGGGCCGGAGCTGTTGCTCGCGAACGTTCCAGCGGACCGCGTAGCTGACCGGATCTTCGATGCCGTGAAGGAGACAGACCGCATCGCACCCGGTCTCCTCCAGCCAGTCCGCAAGGACGGTCATCCAACCCGACGTCGGCGGCTGCACCCAGTTCACGAGAACGTAGGCGAACCCGCCTTCCGAAAGGCGCTCGGCGGCATCACGGACGACCTGGCGTGACACCTCGTCGCGTCCGAACCCGCTGTGTCGGAACAGGAGGTCGGATTCGGGCGAGATCACGAACGGCGGGTTTGACAGGATCAGGTCGAACGATTCGCCAGCGACGGGCTCGAAGTAGCTGCCGGGGCGGACCACAACGTTGGTGACGTCGTTCAGCCCCGCGTTCATCGCGGCGTAGCGCAGTGCAGCCGGATTGACATCGGTCGCGACGACCTCCGACTGGCTCGCTGCAACGGCCAGCGCGAAGATGCCGCAGCCGGTCCCAAGGTCCAGCGCGCGTCCGCCGTTCGTCGCGACAAGGTTCAGGAGCGTGTCCGCCGCGGGCGTGGGTCCGCTGACATGTTCGCGCCAGAGGTCCGACGGCGGGTCCGGATCGTGGGCGAGGACGAGGCCACGCCACGGCGTCAACCGGACGAGCGGCGAGACACGATCGCCATCCCGTCGCGTGAGGCCGGCCTCGGCGAGGTCGTCCGTGGCCTTGCCCAGGGCGACCTCGGCGGTCGCCGCGGAGACATCCTGTCCAAGGGCGAACAGCCGGATCAGCGTCGCGAGTGGTTCGATCGGCTCGATCGCGTGGAGCAGGGCCGGTATGTCCGGCGCTCGGGCGCCCATCCCCAGATCGATTCCCAAGCCAGAGATCCCGTCGGCGGAATAGTTGGTGCGTTCGAGCAGATCCCGCACCGCCGAAATGGAGGCGCCAGATCCTGTCGATCTCACAGCGTTCGCGCGTTGCTCATCAACGAATCGTAACGTCGTTGCAAGGGGACATCCTGATAATTCAACCTCTCGGGGCTCCACAGCGGGACTACCGTCTGGCCACGTGTTGCCGCCTGGCAACCGCCTTGGCGAAGCGCGCGTCGTTGTCGCCATGGTTTGGAGGAGGTCAACGTGGCGAACGACGAGCGAAACAGTCCTCTCGAGTCCGCGGCGGCCATCGCGGAGCGCTCCGTCACCAGGCGCGATCTGCTGAAACTGGCCGGTGTTGGCGCGGGAATGGCAGTCCTGGCGCCCCTCATCGCGGCGTGCAGTGGTAACAAGGCGAGCGCGGGGGCGAGCGCGGGAGCAGGCGCCGGCGCGAGCGCCGGGACCGGTGCCAGTGCGGCTCCGGCAGCATCGGGCAGTGCCGCTGCCGGCGCCAGCGGAGGCCTCGCGATCCAGCCGCCGGCGACGGCAGTGAAGCTGGACTTCTGGAACCCATTCACGGGCGGAGACGGCCCGTTCCTCAAGAAGATCGTCGATCAGTTCAATACCGAGACCCCGAACGTTCAGGTCAAGTTCTCGACGCAGAAGGACCTGTACGGGTCCCTCCACGCCGCGAAGGCCGCCAACAAGCTCCCGCAGGTCTCGATCGTCCACCTCGACGCCATCCCGCAAAACGCCGCCGACGGGATCTTCACCCCGATCGACGACCTCATCACGACACTCGGGCTGACCGGCGATGACTTCACGGCCGAAGTCTGGAAGAACGGCCTCTACAAGGATCATCGATACGGCGTCCCGCTCGACACCCACGTGATGAGCTTCTACTGGAACAAGGCGCTGTTCACGAAGGCAGGCCTCGATCCCGAGAAGCCGCCCACCAACAAGGAAGAGTTCGTCGCGGCCGCCAAGGCGATCACTGACAAGGCCGGAGTCCCCGGCTTCATGGTCGTCCAGGGCGGGGGTGGCGCGAACTTCCTGCTCGGTATCGAGTGGGCAACCGCCTTCTACCAGGGCGGCGGCGAGTGGACCAATGCCGATTACAGCCAGTCTCTGATCAACAGCCAACCCGGCGTCGACTCCTCCAACTTCTGGAAGAGCCTCGTCGATCAGGGCATCTCCCCCAAGGGCACTGAGAGCGACTCGGAGATCGCCGCGTTCAAGCAGGGCAAGAACGGGATGGTCTTCTCCGGCATCTGGGAAACGAACGGTTACATGGATGCGCTCAAGGCGGACCTGGGCGCGGGTCCGGTCCCGAAGCTCTTCGGCGCAGGCGTCTGGTCAGGTTCGCACCACATGGGGATCACGACGACCGAGATGTCGGCGGACGAGAAGCTGGGCGCCCAGTACTTCATCGCGTGGATCTCCGAGCACTCGCTCGAGTGGGCGAAGGCAGGCCAGATCCCGGCCCGTCAGTCGGTCGTCAACTCCGCCGAGTTCAAGGCACTCCCGGCCGTCTCGGCGATCGCCGCGTCGCAACCCGATGCACGGTTCTTCCCGCCGATCCCGGCTGCAGGTGACGCGCTGTTCGGCCCGCAAGGTGCCGGCCAGGCTGCGGTCGCCGCGGTCACCGGCAAGAAGGACGCGAAGGCTGCGCTCGACGAGGCGGCCGCGAACACCACGAAGCAGCTCGTGGCGAACAAGGCGAAGTACGGCTTCTGATCGACATCGGACGGCGCGGCAGGCCCACCTCCTCGGGCCCTGCCGCGCCGTCGCATCGGGAGTACAGCCATGACGGTCGCCGCAGCACCGCCTCCCGTTCCCGGAACCGCCGCCGCAGCCGCCCCGACCCTGCGCAGGATCGGCGAGAAGTGGTATTCGGGCTATCTGTTCATCCTGCCCCACTTCCTGCTTTTCATGTTCATGATCGGGCTGCCCTTCTTCTACAACCTCTACATCGCCATGACCGACTACACGTTCGGAGGGGATGCCGAGTTCATCGGGCTACAGAACTTCCAGAACCTGCTCAATCCCGATGACTACCACTTCCCGGTCTTCTGGAATGGCGTCTGGAACACGATCCTCTTCGTCCTCACGAGCACGCCACTGCTGGTCGGCGCGGGCCTCGGGCTCGCGATCCTGGTCAATGGCAAGTTCCCCGGACGCAATTTCTTCCGGGCGATCTTCTTCGCCCCGTGGACGCTCGGGATCGGCGTCATCGGCCTGTTGTGGTGGTGGCTCCTGAACAGCCAGTCAGGGCTGCTCACCATCCTCCTGGCGAATTTCGGGATCGAGAATGTCAGCTGGCTGACGACCAATCCGCTGGCGTGGTTCTCGATCAACATCGCCACTCTCTGGTGGACCGTCGGCTTCAACACGATCATCCTGCTCGCCGGACTCCAGGCGATCGCACCCGACCTCTACGAGGCGTCGTCGATCGACGGTGCGAACAAGTGGCAGCAGTTCAAGGCCGTCACGGTCCCGAGTCTGCGACCGATCCTCTTGCTCGTCATCACGCTGCAGGTCATCGCCTCGTTCAACATGGTCGGCCAATCGCAGATCATGACCGGCGGTGGACCCGGCAACGAGACGCGCACCGCGCTCCTGTACATGTATGAGACCGGGTTCACGAACGGCGGTCAGTTCCAGCTCGGTCAGGCGGCTGCTATGGGGCTCATCGTCGCGGCGATGATGGTCGTGGTCAGCATCTTCAACTTCCGCATCTTCCGCTCGGAAGACTCGTAGTCATGACCCAGGATCTCGAGCTCGTCATCGCCCCCCGACCAAAGGCCACCACCGCGCCGCGGCGGTGGCGGATGAAGCCCGGGGATCTCCTGACTATCGCGCTCCTCGCTGTCCTGACGATCTTCTTCGTCGCGCCGATCATCTGGATGATCTCGACGTCGCTCAAGGCGGGGTCCGAGGTGTTCACCGACACAGGGTGGATCCCGGAAAACCCGAGCCTGGAGAATTTCGAGACCATCTTCGGATCGGATTTCCCGGTCGTGAGCTGGTTCGTGACCAGCCTCCTGAGCGCCTCGATCGGGACCGTCCTCGTCGTGATCCTGACATCGATGTCGGGGTACGCCTTCGCGCGGATGGAATTCCCGGGCAAGCGGATCCTGTTCGGCCTGCTGATCGCGACTCTTCTCCTGCCGGCGGTCATGTTCCTGGTTCCGCAGTTCCTGATCATCCTTCAGGTCGGCAACGTGGTCCCTGAGCTCGGCCTCGCCACGATCCCGGCATACATCCTGCCGCACACCGCCGCGGTCTTCGGCGTCTTCTTCATGCGCCAGTTCTTCAAGGGGATCCCAGTGGAGATCGAGGAAGCGGCGTACGTCGACGGAGCTAGCCGGTTCAGGACCTTTCGTTCGGTCGTCTTGCCCTTGGCCGGTCCGGCCCTTGCGACGCTCGGCGTGATCACGTTCCTCGCGATCTGGAACGACTACCTCTGGCCGCTCGTCAACTGCACATTCGATGCGGACGCATGCACGCTCCAAGCCGGGCTCGTCAACTTCCAGGGCCAGTACAGCGCGGAGTACGGCCTCTTGATGGCCGGCACCGTGGTCGCGGCGGTCCCGGTCCTGATCTTCTACGTCCTCGCCCAGCGGTTCGTCATCCAGAGCGTGGCGTCGGCCGGAGTCAAGGGTTGACGTCGAACGAGACGGCGCACGCGTAGTCGATCCAGATCCGAGTGACGTCCATGAAGCCGACTCATCGCCCCGACCGGTACAGTCGCCGGTTGGCGATGGTCGTCGTTGTGATGGCCGTCCTCGTCGGCTGCGCCACACCGAACGCATCGGTCGGTACCTCCGCGGGGAGCGTGTCGCCCGGTACGCAGCCGTCTGCGATACCTTCGAGCTCCGACGCGACCGGGGCGGGGTCGCCGAGCCCCTCGCTGGCGGCGGGGCTGTTCCGGAACCCGGTGATCGACGCTGACTTTCCCGACCCGTTCATCCTCGCCGACGCTGGCCGCTACTTCGCCTATGCGACGACCGACGTCTCCCAGAACCTCCAGCTTGCACGCTCCTCGGACCTGGTCACATGGGAGATGCTGGACGACCCGCTTCCGAAACTTCCCGGGTGGTCGTCGGGCGACACCTGGGCCCCGGAGGTTCTCAAGACGTCGGCCGGATACGTCCTGTACTACACGGCCCATGATTCCGACCTCAAACGTCCCGACTCGAATGGAAGCCAGTGCATCACGCTTGCCGTCTCGAAGGCCCCCGAGGGCCCGTTCGTGGATGGCTCTGACAAACCGCTCGTGTGCCAGGCCGACCTGGGCGGTTCGATCGACGCGACAGCATTCGTCGACGTCGACAAGACCCCGTGGCTGATCTGGAAGAACGATGGGAACTGCTGCGGTCTCCCGACGCGCTTCTTCATGCAACAGCTCAGCCCCGACGGCCTGTCCCTGACGGGAAAGGTCACGGATCTCGGCGTCGTCAACGACGCATCATGGGAGGGGAGCCTGATCGAAGCTCCGACCCTGACCGTGAAAGACGGGACGTACTACCTGTTCTACTCGGCGAACGGGTACGACACCGAGTTCTACGCCGTCGGCTATGCGACGGCGAAGAAGGTGACCGGCCCATATGTCGACGCAGCAGAGAATCCGATCCTGAAGAGCCCGGCCGAAGGCCCGAACGCCGCTCGCGCGCGGGGTCCGGGTCACCAATCGATCGTCAAGGACGACGACGGCGAGCTGTGGCTTGCCTATCACGCGTGGGATGAGGACGCGGTCGGCTATGGGAACTTCGGGAGGCGGGCCGTCTGGATCGATCGCCTGACGCTCGAAGGTGGCAAGGCGACCGTGGCCGGCCCCACAGGAGACCCACAGCCGGTTCCCTAGACCGGTCCGGCCAGCGATCCAAGGAGGTCACGATGATCGAAACCGATCCGACACCCGCCGTCGAGGACGTTCGAGCGGACGTGGCGACCCTCTACCGGGATGGCATCGTCGCTCGACCGGGCGCGTTTTCGCGCGAGTGGGCCGAGCAACTCCGGCAGGACATGCTGAGCGCTTTCTGGGAGGCGATCCAGCGGCCGGGAGGCGCGGTCGGTCGCGGCCCGCGGAGGTGGTACATCGAGGTCCATCCCGAGGCCATCACCGGGTTCGTCGAGCTGGTGACGCACCCTTGGGTCACCGCGATGTCTGAGGCCGTCCTCGGGCCTCAGTACGAGATCGTCGAACTCGGATTCGACACCCCGTTCGAGGGGGCCAAGACCCAACCCTGGCATCGCGATTTCCCCTCGCCGCCCGAGACCTACCGTGACCACCGCATCACGTCGCTGGCCTTCAATCTGACCGGCGTCGACGTGACCGAGGAGATGGGGCCGTTCGAGATCTCGCCCGGCACGCAGTGGGACGACGGTCGGCTCTGGAATCACGAGATGTTCCCCCCGAAGGAGTCCTGGCCGCACTACTCCGAGGAGTCCGTCCGCAAGTTCCCGAAGCAGGGCGACATCTCGTGTCGGTCGGCCCTCACCATCCATCGCGGGACGACCCATCCCTCGCCGATAGCGCGTCCGGTGCTCGTTCTGGGCGTCGACGCCCCGGGCGCGGGCCACGCCGCTCTTCACGACATGATGGTGACTCCCGCCTTCTACGAAGCGCTCCCAGAGAGCGTCCGAGAGCGACTCGTCTGCCGGGTCGTCGACGAGCTGACGCCGGTGACACAGAAACATGACATCGAGGGCCTCGTCATGGGAGTCGATTGACCCACGGTCCAGTCACGCGTCCCTAAGGGAGAGAGTCCGATGACCACGGAACGCACGATCCTCCGCCGCAGCAGCCACGACCCCTACCCGCCGGGTCGATCGCCACGTCGTCGCCTCTTCGCGTTGATGGCCGCGGCGGGGATCGTCGTCTCCATCCTGGGCTCAGCTCCGGCGGCCCTGGCTGCGAGCGGGACGTATCGCAATCCGATCATGCCGACGGTCCCGGGCGACGGCGTCGTCGAGAGCTGCGCCGACCCGAGCGTCATCGAGGGCCAGAAGGGCGAGGGGCTGTGGTACCTCTACTGCACCGCCGACCCGCTCAACGACGAGGACCGGACCGCGGGTGGGTTCAACTTCCGCCAGATCCCGATGATGACGTCCTCGGATCTGGTCCACTGGACGTACGTCGGCGAGGCGTTCGCCGGAAACCGTCCCGCCTACGCGACCCCGACCGCGGGCCTCTGGGCGCCCGAGATCGTCTACTTCCCTGATACCGGCCTCTACCATCTCTACTACACCGTCACCGAGACGACACTCCCCGGCGGCGGCAGCGCCATCGGCGTCGCCACGAGTCCCAGCCCGACGGGGCCCTGGACCCACTCGCCCACCCCGGTCGTCGAGCCACACGGCGCCGATTGCTGCGGACCCGATTCGCGCCGCTGGGTCTTCGATGCGGACGTCCTCCAGACCGCGCACGGCAACTACCTGTACTACGGGTCGTATTTCGGCGGCATCAGCGTCCGGTCGCTCAGCGCTGACGGTCTGAGCACCGATCCTGCAACCCAGACGAACGTCGCGATCGCCAACAAGTTCGAGGGCGCCGAGGTCGAGTTCCGCGACGGCTGGTACTACCTGTTCGCCTCCGCCACCGACTGTTGTCGCGGGCCTCTCACCGGCTACGTCGTGATGGTCGGGCGGTCAAGGAGTCCCCTCGGACCGTTCGTCGACCGTGAGGGCGTGCCTCTCAACGACAACGAGGACGCAGGCGATCCGACCGACGGTCGTGCCGGCGGCACCCCGGTCATCGCCCAGAACGGAAATCGCTGGGTCGGGACCGGCCACAACACGATCTTCGTGGACCACGCCGGTCAGTGGTGGACGATCTACCACGCCGTCGACGTCAACGATCCGTACTTCGCCGGGTCCGTCGGCTTTACCAAGCGCCCAGCGCTCATGGATGCCATCGATTGGCGCGACGGCTGGCCCGTTCTCAACGGCGGCGCCGGTCCGTCGGACACGCCTCAGCACGCTCCAGCCGCTCAACCTGGCACGAAGACCGCCCACCACGTGCCCCTCGTACGACCCGACCGACCCGGCCGGCTCATCGGCCCACCTTCGGACGAGTTCTCAGGCACGAGCGTCGACAGTGATTGGTCATGGATCCGCGAACCCGCTGCCGACACCTGGAGTGTCGCCGGCGGCGTGCTCCGGATGGACACCCAGGCGGCAGACCTGTTCGAAGGCTCCAACAATGCTTCGGTGCTCACGGAGGACGCGCCGGCCGGCAACTACGTCGTCGAGACGAAGGTCCGCCTATCCGTTCCAGCCGAGGGCTGTTGCTTCAACTATGTCCAGGCGGGGCTTGTCGTCATGGCCAACGACGACGAGTTCGTGAAGCTCACGCACGTCTCCATCTGGAACACGAGGCAGACCGAGTTCGCGAAGGAGGTGGCGCCGAACCAGGCAGGCTATCCGCGCTATGGGAACACTGTCGTGGGACCGCCCGGCGAGTGGACGTGGCTCAGGATCGTCAAGCAGACCTCGGGCTCGCATGCTGCGAGCGGGCCTTACGGTGGCAGGGAGCGCTACACGGCCTACACCAGCCACGACGGCGTGACGTGGTCGAAGGGCGGTACGTGGACCCATCGCCTCGGCGATGACGCCAGGATCGGCCTCGTGGCCATGGGCGGCAGCGGCTTCGTGGCCGAGTTCGACTACGTCCACGTTTCGCGGCTCCGCCACTGACCCAGACAGGTCGGATTCGCCGATCGAACAGGGAGCTTGGCCGAGGAGGTCAAGCTCCCTGATCCGCCGTGTCACGGCCAGGGCGGATCGCTTTCCGCAGTGTCTTCGGGTCGTGCGGCAAGTTCCTCCAGCCACTGCCCGAAGCCGTGCCGCGGCCGCACGGATAGCCCTGCCTCGAGACGTGCGATCGGGAAGACCTCGGTGATGGGTTTGAGCGAGCGCACTCCCCTACCCAGCAGGAACTGCCGACTGCCGGGCCAGTGCCGCTCGACCGCGAGGAGTGGATCGGCGCGCAGATCGGGGCCGTCGGCAGGAGTGAACGGCAAGGGCGATTCCACGTTGTACGGTTCGAAGCCGACCGTGCGGTGGCCGAAGGCGGCGACAGCTGCAACGACCGCATCGGCCACGTCGTCCTCGTGGACACCGCCATACAGCAGGCGGATGCCGTACCGGAAGAACGGCTCCGGCACGAACATCCCGTAGCGCAGCGCGATGCTCGGGATGCCGTCACGCCGCAGGTGATAGCGGCACAGCTCTTCGCCCACCAGCTTGGTCCAGCCGTAGACGTCGCCCGGAAGGAGGGGCAGGTCTTCATCGAGGAATGCAACAGCGTCTTCGGACGGTGGACGCCGACTGTCGCCGTAGACGCCCATCGTGCTGCTGAACACCACCCCGCGAACCTTGTGCGCGACCGCCGCCTCCCAGACGTTGAAGGTGCCGGTCAGGTTGAGTTCATAGAACTCGCGAGCCGAATGATCGGCGAGGTGGATACCGTGAAGCGCCGCCGAGTGGACGACGATATCCGCGCCTTCGACCGCGTCCAGAACGGCCGCGCGCTCGCGGATGTCCGCAACGACCCATTCAGCACCGGCACCGGCCACGACGTCGAGCCCCACGACGTTGTGTCCGTCGGCCGATAGCCTGGGAACGAGCGAGCGGCCGAGGGTCCCCGCGGCTCCCGTCACGACGACGCGCATGTCGCCCTAGGCCGCCCGGCTGATCGCGTTGACGCTCGCGATGGCACCGATCCGGGTCATTGCCATCGAGTTCCTTCGCGGTACGAATGTTCCGGGGATCGGCCCGGATGCTACTCCGGTCAGGCGCGCGCGATCGTCCCCAGAAGGTCAGGCGGCCACGCCCTCTTCTCGTTCTGCCGCTTCGGCGGCGTCGATCATCACCTTTGCCAGGACCGAATAGGCCTCGCCCCACGCAGCGCGGAGCTCGGGCGTGAAGGCATCTCCGAGTCCCTGTTCGAGGGTCCAGAGGAGCGCTCCACCGACCATGTCGTAGTGGACCGGCTTGACCCCGTAGCCCCCGTGGCGGCGGCCGAGGGCCTGGACCGCCGGGACCAGCTGCTCGAGACGATCGAGGCTCTTCACCACCACCGTGAGGGTCTGCATCAGGTTCTTCTTCTGAGCGGCCATGTCCGTGCCGCGGAACATCCGGCGGATGGCCGGGTCCTGCTCGAAGAGGCGGTCGTAGAAGAGCGTCGCCGCGATGTCAGCGATCGGCTCGACCGCAGTCCAGCTCGCGCGGATGATCTCGACCTGGCGTGGTGTCATCGGGGCCTCCGTGGGACATCGGCTCCACGGCCGACGAACTGAGGCCCAACCATCGACTCGCGGCGTCGATCCGGCGACGGCCGCCCGACGGTTCGTCCGATGGACGAACGTCCATGCCCGTTCGGCGGAATGTCTCGAGGCGGGAGATGCTCCGACGTGCGACGTCACCGCTTCCTACAGTCGCCCCGTCTCCCGCATCTCCGGGATGACGTCGCTCGCGACCGTGCGCAGGATGCGCTCGTCGCCCGGAGCGGGAGCCACAGTCGAGAAATCCGTGAAGCCCAGGCGTCGGTGACGATCGACGAAGGACCGATACGCATCGACCGATCGAAGAGCGTCGCTCGTCG
>JBJMMQ010000196.1:0-4886 GCA_045804705.1 Chloroflexota bacterium | reverse complement strand
CAATAGTGTCGTCGGCGCGAAGATCGTGTCACCAGTCCACGTGTGACCGGGATGGTGTCGGATACCGGACACGGATGATGACCGCACGCCCCCGGCGAGGCAACCCTGGCCGTGACTCGCCCTTCGCCGTCGGATACCCTGCCGCGCATGATCCCGTGCCCGACCTGCGGCACCGACAACCCGGAACGTGCCCGCTTCTGTCTGGGATGCGGGGCCGCGCTCATCCGGCACGACGCCGCGCCTCGAGCTCGTGACACCCGCAAGCTCGTCACGATCGTGTTCATCGATGCGGTCGGCTCCACGGCGCTCGCGGAGATCCTCGATCCCGAGACCATCCGGACGACGATGACGGGCTACTTCACGATGATCCGCCGTATCGTCGAGGCCCATGGCGGGATCGTCGAGAAGTTCATCGGGGATGCGGTCATGGCGGCGTTCGGGATCCCTGTCGTCCACGAGGACGACGCAGTCAGGGCCGTCCGTGCCGCGACCGAGATCCAGGCGGTGCTGCGGCGACTCGACGAGGACGACTCCGCGAGGAACGGTCCGACGATCCGGTTCCGGACGGGGATCGACACGGGTGAGGTCGTCGCAGGCGACCACACCTCCGGTCAATCGTTCGCGACAGGGGACACGGTCAACTCGGCCGCCAGGCTGCAGTCGGCGGCGCCGGCCGGTGAGATCCTCCTCGGTCGATCGACGTGGCTCCTCGTTCGCCACGCCGTTGCCGCGGAGCCGGTGGCGCCGATCGAGGCGAAAGGCAAGGCGCAGCCGATCGAGGCGTATCGACTCAAGGCTCTCGACGTGACGCATGGCCGCGACACGCCCCTGGCGGGCCGCCCGCTCGTGGGCCGAGCTCACGAGCTCGCCACGCTGCAGGCCGCCTTCGAGACCGTGGTCGCCGAGCGGGCATGTCGTCTGGTGACGCTGCTCGGCGCTGCCGGAGTCGGGAAGAGCCGCCTCGTCGCCTCGTTCGTGGAAGGGACCGCCGAGCGTGCGACCGTCCTTCGGGGCCGATGCCTGAGCTATGGAGAGGGCGTCACCTACTGGCCGATCGGCGAGATCGTCCGCTCCGCTGCAGGGATACGCGAATCTGACGACCCGGCGGAGGCGGCCTCGAAGGTCGTCGCGCTCCTGTCCACCCGGCAGGACGCCGTAACCGTCGCCTCAAGGGTGTCGAGCGCGATCGGTCTGTCCGAGGAGGTCGTGCCCCAGGCCGAGGCGTTCTGGGCCATCCGAAGCCTCCTCGAAGAGCTCGCCCGGGCTCGGCCGCTCGTCGTCGTCATCGAGGACATCCACTGGGCCGAACCGACCCTGCTCGAGCTCCTGCGATACATCGCCGGATCCATCCGAGACACACCCATCCTGATGCTGTGCCCTGCCCGTCCGGAGCTTCTCGACGCTCACTCCGATCGGGAAGCCGCCCTCGACGAGACGACGATCGTCCTGGAACCTCTGGGCGCCACGGCGACCCGCCAGCTCATCGCGGGGCTGCCCGGTGGCGCCGCGCTGCCCATCGCGGTGACGGAACGACTCACCTCGGCTGCGGAAGGCAATCCGCTGTTCATCGAGGAGTTCGTCGGGATGCTCATCGACGACGGTCTGCTGATGGAGGGCGCGGATGGCGCCTGGGCGGCCACTGCGTCTGTCGACGCAGTCCGGATGCCACCCTCGGTCAAGGCCCTTATCTCGGCGCGGCTCGAGCGCTTGGCCCCTGATGAGCGCGCAGTGGCCGAACGAGCGAGCGTCGTCGGGCGGGCGTTCGAGCAGGCTGCGGTGACGGAGCTCGCCGGAGAGACCTTGCGCCCGACGGTCGAGCGCAGCCTCCACGCGCTCGTGCGCAAGGAACTCGTCCGCCGCGAGCTCGATGTCCTGTCGGCCGGCGAGGCATTCAAGTTCCGGCACGTCCTCATCCGGGATGCCGCGTACGAAGCGCTTCCGAAGGCTGAGCGGGCGATCCTCCACGAGCGCTTCGCCGACTGGCTCGAGGCGACGGTCGGCGAACGGCTGACCGAGTACAAGGAGATCGTCGGCTACCACCTCGAGCAGGCGCACCGGTATCGAACCGAGCTCGGTGAGACCGGCGAAGCGGTCGCGGCGCTGGCCGTGCGAGCCGGAACTCACCTCGCTTCGGCCGGCGTCCGGGCATCGGAACGGGGCGATCTTCCTTCGGGCATCAGCCTGTTCACGCGGGCGGCAGCGCTGATCCCGCCTGGACCTCGACGGATCGAGCTCCTCATCAACATGCGTTCGATCCTGCGCGCCCTGGGTGACCGCGAAGGCGCCGACGCCACCGACGCGGAGGCTCGCGCGCTGCTCGAGGCCTATCCCGATGAAGGCCTCGAACACCATTACCGGTTGACCGACGCGTCGGTCGATCTCGAGGGCTCGTTCGACGAGGCAGCGAAGGCGTTCGCCTACTACGAACGGGTCGGCCATGCGCCCGGGATGATGCGCGCGCTCCAGCTGATGAGCTGGGACCGCGCGATGAAGGGCAGGTTCACCGAGGCCGTCGCGATCATGGACAAGGCGACCGCGTTGGCGATCGACCTCGGGAGGCCCGATCTCGCGGCCGGCCTCGTGTCGAGCTCGGCGCCGACGATCGTCGACAGCCCGCTGTCCGTCCCCGAGGCGCTCGAGCGGTGCCAGACCTACCTCGACCTCGTCGGCGAGGATCGTCAGGCCCGGGTCATGCTGCTGTTGGCGATCGGTGGCCTCGAGGCGATGAGCGGCGTGTCCGACGGATGGCGAGCGACATTCGATGCTGCCAAGGCGATCATCGACGACCTCGGGCTCGTGGTCCCGTTCGGAGCGGCGCTGTATCCACTCAACCTGGCCGATGCCGAGATGCTTGCCGGCGACCCTGCTCGGGTCGCGGGATTGCTGCGCGAAAGCTGTGCGACGCTCGATCGCCTCGCTCTTCCGACCCTTTTGGCAAGCCTCGCACCCGTCACCGCGCAGGTCCTGCTCGCGGTCGGACAGGTCGACGAGGTCGAGCGATACGCCACGTGGGGGCGGGACCTCGCGACGTCCGACGACATCGACGCCAACGCCCGCTGGCGGAACGCGCTCTCGGCCCTGCGCAGGACGGAAGGGCGTCACGTCGAAGCCATCGAGCTCGCGAGGGAGTCCGTGGCGATCATGGCCGATAGCGAGTTCGTTGACTCGCAGATGACCGGTCAGCTCGTTCTTGCCCGCGCTCTGCGCGCTGCCGGTGACCAGGCGGGCGCGCTCGAAGCCGCTGAGGTCGCGAGGGGACTCGCGGCGACGAAGGGCAACGTCACGGCTCTCCGGACGATCGCGGCGTTCGTCGGCTCCTAGCGGCCCGCTTCGAGAACAACGCCCTCCCTCGCGAGCAACGCGCGCTTGATCTCCAGCCGGTCCTCGCGGCTCCCCCAGGCATCACCGCCGTAGCCGCCGATCGTCCCGTCCGAGGCGATGACCCGGTGGCACGGGATGAGCAGGCCGATGGGATTCCGGCCGACCGCGCCGCCGACGGCACGAGCCGCCCGTGGCGCGCCGACCCGTCGCGCGATGTCGCCATAGCTCGCCGTCGAGCCGAACGGGATACGAGCGACCTGTCTCAGGACCTCGCGGTCCCAGGCGGGACGGTCCACGAGGTCCACCTCGACGGTCTCGTGCGGCGGACGCCCGGCGAGCAGCGTCTCGAGCGCCTCGATCGCGACGTCGAGGTGTCGGCGACGCAGGTCAACAGCGCTGACCTCGTCGATCGGCGAGATCGAGCCACCGAGGCGGCGGGTGAGCCGATCCCGGAAGGCGTCTTCGGTCGTCAGCCAGTCGACCGCGACCACTCCACGCTCGCTGGCGGCGACGAAGAACGGACCCCAGGGACCCGGGATGCTGCGGTAGACCGTGGACCCATCGTTCACCCCCTGAGTCTGGCATAGAACGGCAGGTGGTATACTCCGGGGGAGTATGACAGAACACGCCGCAACCGCCGAGATCGCCCTTCCCGTCGAGGGGATGACGTGCGCCTCGTGCGTCAACCGGATCGAGCGATTCCTCCACAAGACTCCGGGCGTCGAATCGGCCACGGTCAACCTCGCGACCGAGATCGCGACCATCCACTACCTCCCGGACGTCGCAGACCGGGGCACGATCGTGGGCGCGATCGAAGCGGCCGGCTATGACGTGCGCGACCGTGGGGAAACGAGCGATCCCGCGGCGCGGCCGATGTCGATCGCCGACGAGGTCTCGCAGGACGACATCGCGCGCGAGCGTGAGGCTCGGAGCCTGCTCGTCGCGGCTTCCGCGTCGATCGCCGTCGCGGTCGGGATCATGCTCCTGATGTTCGGGCCGGCGTCGTCTCTCGGCATGATCCAGCTCAACCGCCTGGCACTCATCCCCGCGACCGTCATCCAGCTCTGGGCCGGTCGTCGCTTCTACCAGCCGGCGTGGCGTGCGGCCCGCCATGGGACGACGAACATGGACACTCTCGTCGCGATCGGCACGACCGCGGCCTGGGGCTACAGCGTCGTCGTGACGCTCTGGCCGGAACTCGTCATGGACGCAGGCATCGAGCCCGTCACCTACTTCGATTCCTCGACGATCATCATCGGGCTCGTCCTTCTCGGTCGGTGGCTCGAGGCGAGGGCGAAGGTCCACACAGCGGGCGCGATCCGCCACCTGATCGGGTTGGCCCCGAAGACGGCCCGGCTGGTCGTCGAGGGCACGGACGACCGTGAGATCGCGCTCGAGATGGTGGCCGTCGGCGACCTCCTGCGGGTGCGGCCCGGCGAGACGATCCCGGTCGACGGGTCGGTCGTCGACGGCGGCTCGAGCGTGGATACCTCGATGCTTACCGGCGAGCCGATCCCGGTCGAAGTGCGACCTGGCGACGAGGTCATCGGCGCGTCCCTCAACGG
>JBJMMQ010000195.1:0-13073 GCA_045804705.1 Chloroflexota bacterium | reverse complement strand
CGGTCAGCCGCCAGATCGTCGGGTCGAGCGTCGGCACGGAGAACGTGACGCCGACTTCGGCGCGCTCGCTCGCGAAAGTCAGGACGTCGACGTCCCGGACGATCAGCGGGCCGCGGGTGATCATGCCGAACGGCGTGTGGGCCTCGCCCAGGGCCTCGATGGCCCCGCGCGTCAGGCGGAAGTGCCCTTCGGCCGGTTGGTACGGGTCGGTCGCGGTCCCGACGACGACCTTCTCGCGCTTCCAGGAAGGCCGCCCGAGCTCGCGTCGGAGGACGTCGACGAGATTCGTCTTGACCCGGATGGACGCGCCGTAGCGGGCGTCGGACGGGCGATCGGCCAGCTTCTCGAACGCGCGGACGAAGCAGAACGTGCACTGGTGGACGCAGCCCATGTACGGGTTGAGCGACCACTTGAAGGGCATCTTTCGGACGCGGGTCAGGGCGGTGCGGCAGGGCTCGTCACGATACTCGGGACGCATAGCTCATTATAGAACCGGTGTTCCATCCATGCCGCCGGCGCGTCCGGGCGAGGCCTTACTCCGCGTCGAGGAAAGTCACCGCCGCGGCGGCCAACACCGGCGACAGGCAGATGTCGTAGTGCGTCGCTCCCGGGATGATCGCCAGGGCATGTCCGCCAGCCGGCCGGCCCTCGCGCATCCAGCCGCCGTCACGCTGGCCGCCATCGAGCAGCGCGAAGACCTCGACCGCGTGGCTCGGCGGGAACATATCCGCGTCGGCTGCGACGAACAAGGTCGGGACGGTCAGACCCCGCATCTCTTCGCTGAAGTCGAAGTCCTTCGCCATCGACGCGCCGATCTTGTCGAGGAGCGTCCCGAAGTCCTCCGGCCGCGGCGCGACGCGCTGGTACAGCTCGTACATCGGCGTTTCGGTCATGAACGGCACGGATGCGGCGCTTACCTGTCCCTGCTGCTCGAGCATCACGGGGTAGATCGCACTGCGCTTGATGTTGGTCGAGACCATGATCATCCGTCGAACGAGGTCGGGATGGTCCACCGCGGTCCAGAACGCGACGCCGCCACCGAGCGAATAGCCCATGACGTCGGGCCGGTCGAGGCCGAGGTGCGTGATCAGCGCCGCGATGTCGCCGGCCATGAGTCGCGGGTCGATCGGCCGGTCGATGTCGGCCGTTCGGCCGTGACCCTGGAGATCGACCGTGATCACCTCGTGGCCCGCGGCGAGTGCCGGCAGGAGCGGCCCGAACGTCTCGCTCGACATGAGTCCGCCGTGGAGCAGGACCAGCGGTCGACCGGCTCCATGCCGCTCGTAGTACAGGTGGATCCCATTGACGTCGGCGTACGCGCCGCGGGCGATCGCGGTGCCGGCGATGTCGGTCGTGGTCATGAGCTGCGCCTCCCCGTGTGTCAGGAGGTGAGGATAGCGGTCATGCCGGCGAGTGCCGCGCAACGGATCTGTAATGGCCTTGTGCTCCACTCGATGGCCGGGCTGATGCGGTCCCGCCCAGCGTTCGTGCGAGGCTGTCGCTCGCGTGTGGGGCGCGCTCGGCGCCCCGGCAAGGAGGCACGATGATGTTCGAGAAGCGCACGGTCTTCGGTGGCTTCGCAGTGAAGGACACGGACGAGGCGAGAAGCTTCTACGGCACGACGCTCGGGCTGGACGTCCGCGACGGGAACCAACCCGGCATCCTCGAGATCCACGGGACGGGCGGCGCACCGATCCTCGTCTACCCGAAGCCCGATCACCAGCCAGCGACCTTCACCGTCCTGAACATCGACGTGCCCGATATCGAGCGGGCCGTCGGGGACCTGAACAGGGCCGGGGTCCGGATGGAGCAGTACGACGAGGACCCGATCGTGACCGATCAGAACGGGATCCTGCGCGGCGGCGGCATGGCTGTCGCCTGGTTCAAGGATCCGTTCGGGAACATCGTCTCCATCATCGAGAACGAGGAGGTTTCGAGCGGCGGGCGCGTGGACGATCGACACATGGCCTCGTCGACCCGCTGATCGCGGACCGCCGTCGCCCGCCCCTGACCGCGGCCTCATCCTGTAGTCGCGGTTCGAAACCCATCGCCGGCACGATGCCGGCAGACGCGTCGGCCCCTACGCTGCGCAGGTGACCGAAACTGCGCGCGCGTCTCGAGCGTGGCTCCCGTGGCTCATCGATGGCCTCATCGCGTTCGGCCTCTCCGCGTTGTCGCTCATCACGGTCGCGAGCGGCGCCGCCGCAGCGGGCGGCAGCGACCCCCTGAGCATCACGCTTCTGCTGCTCGAGACCCTGCCGCTGATCGTTCGCCGCCGATGGCCTATCCCGGTCCTGGCGGTGACGCTCGCCGCGACCGCCGCACACGCGCTCCTTGTCGAGGGCCTGATCGTCAACGAGAGCCTCGGGGCCCTGGTCGCCCTGTTCACCGTTGCCGAACGGTACGACCGGCGGATCTCCGTGGGGGCGGCGCTGGTCGCGGCAGCCACGTTCGCGGCGGTGATCTTCACCAAGTCGACGGGTTCCCAGATCGCGGTGACCGGTTTCCTGTCGACGATGCTGGCGGTCGTCGTCGTCCTGGCCCTCGGCGACTGGTCCCACACCCGTCGCCGATACGCCGCTGCGATCGAGGAGAACGCGCGTCTCCAGGAAGCCGAACGCGAGGGGAGATCTCGCCGCGCCGTCCAGGACGAGCGGGAGCGGATCGCGCGAGAGCTCCACGACATCGTCACGCATCATGTGAGCGTGATCGTGATCCAGGCGGGTGCCGGCTTGGGTGCCCTCGACCGGCGCCCTGACCAGGCGAGAGGCGCACTCGAGGCCATCGACCGCACCAGCCGAGCGGCGCTGACCGACATGCGGCGGATGCTCGGCATCCTCGGCGACACGACGACGAACGGCGCCGACGAGACGCGAGCGCCTCTGCCCGGCCTCGGGCGACTCGGCGAGCTGATCGAAGAGGTCCATGCGGCCGGCCTGCCCGTCGAACTGTCGTTGGAGGGCGAGCAGAGGCCGCTCGACGCGGGTATCGAACTTGCCGCCTATCGAGTCATCCAGGAGGCGCTGACCAATGCACTCAAGCACGCACGCGGTGCACGAGCGCGGGTTCGCATCGCCTACGAGCCACGCGCACTCGACATCGAGGTGATCGATCAGGGTGGCATCGGGGATCGAGACCTCGGGGAGTCCGGCGGCGGCGGGCGCGGCTTGATCGGGATGCGCGAGCGCGTCGCGGTCTACGGTGGTGTCTTCGACGCTCGCCCGACATCGACGGGCTTCCGCGTCCATGCCCGCCTGCCGGTCGACGGCGAATCCCGGGCCGAGGCATGAGCGCGATCCGCGTCCTCCTCGTCGACGACCAGGAGCTCGTTCGGACCGGCTTCCGGATGATCCTCACGGACCAGCCCGACATCGAGGTCGTCGGTGAAGCGGCCGACGGCAAACAGGGCATCGACGCCGCCCAGCGCCTGCAACCGGATGTGGTCGTGATGGACATCCGGATGCCCGTCCTCGACGGCATCGAGGCCACCCGCCGGATCGTCCGTGACGCCGCCGTCCCGAACGCACGCGTCCTGATCCTGACGACCTTCGACGCCGACGAGAACGTCGTCGAAGCGCTCAGGGCTGGCGCCAGCGGGTTCCTCCTCAAGGACGTCACGCCGGCCGACCTGGTCGTCGCGATCAAGACGATCGCCGCGGGAGAGGCGCTCCTGGCGCCGGCTGTGACCCGCCGCCTGCTCGATCGCTACGCCGACCGGCTGCCGCCGGTCAACGAGGAACGGAACGCGGCGCTGCGCGACCTGACCGAACGCGAGGTCGAGGTCCTCAAGCTCGTCGGCCGCGGCCTCTCGAACCGCGAGATCGCCGAGTCGCTGTTCCTCGCCGAGCCGACCGTCAAGACCCACATCTCCCACGTCTTCGACAAGCTCGACCTGCGCGACCGCGCCCAGGCGGTCGTGCTCGCGTACGAGGCAGGGCTCGTCCGGCCAGGCTCCATCGAGTAGCGCGGGATGACCGTGGCCGATACCACGGGATGAGCTGACAGTCCGGAAACCGACCCCAGGGTTCCCCGGACTTCGAGACCAGGGACCGACGACTCCGGCGAGCTCAGAGCCGAACCTGATGTCACCGCGAACAGCCCGTTCGCCTGACACCAGGAGACAACCACGATGACCCAGGACTCGGCCATCTCGACGGCCGGACTCACCAAGCACTACCCGGGCGTGGCGGCATTGACCGACCTCAGCCTCGAGGTTCCCGCAGGTTCCATCTACGGCTTCCTCGGCCCCAACGGCGCCGGGAAGTCGACCGCGATCAAGATGCTGGCCGGGCTGACCAGGCCCACGCGAGGCACAGCTTCGGTCGCGGGGATCCCTGTCAGCGCCGGTCCCGGCTACCGTCGCGAGGTCGGCTACCTCGCCCAGGAGCCGCGCTTCTACGACTGGATGACCGGTCGGGACACGCTCCGTTTCGTCGCCTCGCTCTATCCGGCCTCGGATCGAGCCGATGCGGCTGCGGTCGCATCGATCCTCGCACGCGTCGGTCTGGCCGATGCGGCCGACCGCAAGACATCGACCTATTCGGGCGGGATGCGTCAGCGTCTCGGCATCGGTCAGGCGCTCATCGGTTCGCCGGCGGTGCTCCTGCTCGACGAGCCCGTCAGCGCCCTCGACCCGATCGGTCGCCACGAGGTCCTCGACCTGATGCGCGAGCTCCGGGGCGAGGTCACGGTCTTCTATTCCACGCACATCCTCGACGACGTCGAGCGGGTCAGCGACCACGTCGCGATCATCGACGCCGGCCGGCTCGTCCGGTCCGCTCCGACGTCCGAACTGCTTGCCAGCTTCGAACAGGACCAGCTCCAGGTCGTCATCGGCGGCGCCGACGACGCGACCGCCGTCGCGATCGCCTCGATCGCCGGGGTCACCTCGGTCGAACCGGCCGAGCGCACGGCCGACATCCGCAGCTATGTCGTCCGGGTCGCCCCGGGCGCCGCCACCACCGTCCAGGCCGCGATCACCCGGTTCGCCGCCGACCACGGGCAGACCGTCACCGAGAACCACCTCGTCCGCCTCGGCCTGGAGGACGTCTTCCTCCGCCTCGTCAACACGAAGGAGCGTGCGGCATGACCGCCTCGATCTCTGTCCCCGCGCGCGGCGCCGGGCATCTCTCAGCCGACCGGTTCGCCGGCTTCGGCCCGCTGTTCCGCAAGGACCTGCGCGAATGGGCTCACAGCTCACGCATCTGGGTCATCCTCGCAGTCACCACCCTGTTCATGACCCTGACCGCGGCCAACGGTGCGATCAACACGTGGGTCATCGCCAACATCCCCGACGCAACCGTGTCGAGCGCCCCGATCTCGCTCGACCCGACGGTCAACTTCCTGTCGGCCGTCACGACGCAGTTCTTCGTCATCGCCGCGATCTTCGGATCGATGGGCCTCCTCGTCGCCGAGCGCGATCGCGGGACCCTCGCCTGGGTCGCATCCAAGCCCGCATCGCGCAGCGCGATCTGGCTGTCCAAGTGGGTCTCGGCGGGCATCGTCGTGACGATCGTCGCCGGGGTCATCCCGATGGCGGCGACCTTCGCTCTCGTCGCGGTGCTCTACGGCGCCGCGGGGATCGGAACGTTCGCCCTAGCGGCTGTCGGGGTCGCCGCCTCGGTCGCGTTCATGATCGCCGTCGTCCTCGCGGTCTCGACCGTGATCGCCAACCAGGCCGCCGTCGCGGCGATCGGGTTCGCGGTCTTCTTCCTCCCGCAGCTGCTGGCCGGCCTCCTGCCGGTCGACATCTCGGCCTTCCTGCCGACCTCGATCCTCGCCTGGGCGATCGGTCCGGTCATCGGCGCCGAGCTCGGGTTCGTAACGCCGATCGCCTGGGCTGTCTCGGTCATCGCGCTGGTCGGGTTCGCCTCGTGGCAGATGGACCGCATGGAGTTCTAGCAACGGGCCTCAGGCCCAACGAACCAGAAGAAGGCCCGCCTCTCGGCGGGCCTTCTTCCATGTGCAAGAGCTACGTCCCGGTGAACCCTCAGTGGCCCACCGCCTGGAAGTAGTTCGCGATCGCGTAGTTCGCGACGTTCGTGCCGAGCAACTGGCCCGCCACGTCGGCGCTGCGATAGTGGAGGCCCGCCCAGATGCGTGCCTCGATGAGCTCGGTCAATGCCTGCGAGAACGTGGCAAACGAGCGCACCGGAGACCCTCCGAGGGTCGCACTCGGGAAGGTGCTCGTGATATCGAAGCTGCCGGGCGTGTCGCCGAAGAACAGCCGCAGCACCGTGACCTGTGAGGTGTCGAGGCAGTTGTGGCCGGAGACCCATTCCGGATACGGCGCGGGGATGAGCGGCGTCCACGTCGCGTCCGGCTCCGTGGCGTCGTTTCCATCATCCGCCGCTCGCGGGATCGCGTTCCACGGGCGCCAGAAGTCGAAGTGGTACTTGTCGTTCCAGCAATTGATCGCCGCGTCGGCGCCGCTCAGGTTCTGCAACGCGAGGAGCCTTGCGGCGTCTGCCGCATCGAGGTCGTTCCGTGCGATGAGCTGCCGAGCGACCTGGTTCCAGCTGAAGCCGGGCGCGCTCTGCCACCACCTGGCCTTGTAGGTCTGCTGGTCAGTGGTGTCGTTTCGCGTCGAGCCCGTCGCTCGGCCGAGGCTCTTGACCTCGTTGAACTCAGCCGCCCACTGGGCACTATCGAGGGCCGGCGGTGCTGCGCTGCGGAACTGCGATGAGCTCTGGATGAGGAACGGCCTCACGCCGCCGACCCAGGGGGTCGGATCGAGGATCGGCAGGCTTGTCGCCGGATTGATCATCGGCTGCCACTTTCCGACGCCCGTGCTCTGGTCCCACTGCGACGGTCCGAATCGTCCGTCGTTCGCCCGCGCATCCAGCATCGCCTTGGCCGCGAGGTGCCCGATGCTGATGCCCTGCTTCTTGAACGCATTGTCAGCGACGGCGCTGAGCGAGGTGTCGTACTCCGTTTGGAGCGTCGTCAGGAGTGCTGCCCGAACCGGGAACGGAGCCCTCTCCGGTGCACTCGAGACCAGGTTCGACAGGACGTCGTATGCGGCCGTCGCGACGGCCGCGTCTACGGACGCCTTGGCACCCGTCCGCTCCTCGAGCACGTACTCACGATGCTGCTTCGGGCCGATCGCGTTGACCGCGTCATACACGGCGCCCTGGACGATGCCCATGTTGATCTGGAACGCAGGCGGCGCCCCGCCGTTCGGTCCCGGAATCACGATGAGGGTGGTCGCAGCGACCTGGTTCCAGTGAGTCACCTCGCTGGCGTCGGTTCCCGACGGTGGTGCCGCCGAGACGCTGTAAGCGCCGAGGACGCCCAGAAGGGCAGCCGCTGCCACCGAGATGGACGCGAGGGATCGTCTCCGCGACACCCTCCGCCTGCCATGATCTGCGCGGAGCTTCGTCATCGCGTCCCTCCTTCGCCCCCGTTCCAAGGCGTCGCCCGGTCGGGCCGATCGCCGGGGAGGCCCGTCAGTCAGGGCCGTCGTCATGTATGGCGTCGCGCGACCGGCAATCGTTCACTCTTTCTATCGGACGTCCATCACGGTTGCGTCTCGGCCGTCGGCCGCCAGAGACGCGAAAGCGCCCGGTCGACTCTGTCGGCCGGGCGCTTTGATGTCCGCGAGGAGGCGTTACATCGACGCGGGGTCGAACGGCGTCTGGAGCTGGAAGTAGTTGCCGTCGGGATCCTCGAACGTGGCGATCCACATGTCGGGAAAGTCCGGGAACGAGTACAGCTCGGTCACGACCTTCGCGCCGGCCGCCTTGAAGCGTTCGTAGTCGGCCTTGATGTCCGACGACGCGATGTTCCAGATCAGCCGGCCCGGCGAGGTGTTCCGACCGTGCACCTCGGAGTGGGCGCCGACGGCGATGAAGCCCGAGCCGATCGCCCAGCCGCTGTAGCTCTCGTCGGACATCCCTGGCTCGCCGAAGAGCTTCGTGTAGTAGTCGATGAGCGCCTTCGGGTTGTCCGATCCGATGAGGATGTTATTGAAGTCCATGCGACGCCTCCTGTCCGTTCACGCTGGAGGTCGATGGTAATCCCGTGCCCGACTACCGGGTCATCCGATAGAAGCGAAGTGTCTCGGTCGACGGCTCGTCGATCCGTTCGACGTTCGCGAACCCTGCTTCTGCTCCGAGGCGGGCCATCGTGTCCGCGCGGATGACCGTTCCGATCGCTGCTGTCGGCCGGTCCGTCATCGCCGCCGGGAGGCAGGTCAGGATGCTGAACCCGTAGAAGAACCGCTCGGTCTCGCTGCCCGGGGCCGTGAACGCGTCCTCCGACTTCTCGTCGGCGACGATGAGGGTCCCGTCCGGCTTGAGCATGCGGCGGACGGCTGCCAGGACGTCGGCGGGCTGACTCATGTCGTGGACCGATTCGATGATCACGGCGAGGTCGTACGCGCCCGGGTCGGCATCTGCGACGTCGCGGACGCGGAAGGAGACCCGGTCGCTGACGCCGGCGTCCCTCGCGTTCCTGTTCGCGAGCTCGACCGACGACTCGTCGATGTCGAAGCCATCGACACGGACGGACGGATAGGCGCGGGCGATCGCGATGCCCGCCCATCCCACGCCGCAGGCGACATCGGCGACGCGCGCCGGCGGGTCAGCGGCGAGCCGCTCGGCGATGCCCGGGATGCCGGGCAGGATCTCCGTGCCGAACGACCCCACGAGCCACGGTCTGTTGAAGTCGCCCTGCGCCTCGATCATGTCCGCCCCGTAGTCGGACCACGGCACGCCGCCGCCCGTCCGGAACGCTTCCAGAAGCTGGGGCATCACGCTCGCGTACGAGACGGCCGACCTCACGAGCGGCACGACCGACGGGTTCTCGACGTCGAGCAGCGCACCGACATAAGCGTCGGGTAGCCGGTAGCGCCGCGTGTCCGCGGCTGCCGCGACGTCGTCGACCTCGAGGATCCCCGTCACAGCCTGCTGCTCCAGCCACTCGCGCGCATAGCGCGGATCGATGCCGGTTCGCGTCGCGAGGTCGCTCGGCGTCGCCGGGCCGCCCTCGTCCAGCGCCCGATACAGACCGAGGCGGTCACCGAGGTAGATCGAGAGGATGTCCATGATCCCGAGCGTCGCCTCGAAGACCCGTCCGATGAGCTGATCTCCGGTCTTCTCAGGCGCGACGACGACGTCCTCGATGGTCACGGGTGGGCCCTCCTGTCCGATACGCTGAACGCGGATGGTAGCCCGGCCGATGGCCGGAAGCGTCTCGCTTTCGGGAGGTGCGACGGTGGACCCGTGGGTCAAGGGGATCGATGCGATCACCCTGTTCGTCGAGGACCTCGGGGCGGCGAAGGCGTTCTATCTAAATGTCTTCGGGCTGCCGCTCCGCTTCGAGGATCCCAACTCGGCGGTGTTCATGTTCGGGGAGACCGCGATCAATCTCCTGGACGTGAGGGAGGCGCCAGAGTTGATCGCGCCGGCAGCCGTTGCCACTCCGTACGCAGGCAGCCGGTTCCAGTTCACCCTCGCCGTCGACGACGTGGACGCGATGTGCGAGACGCTGCGGGGCAGGGGAGTCGAGATCCTCAACGGCCCGATGGACCGGCCATGGGGCATCCGGACCGCGGCCTTTCGCGACCCCGGCGGCCACATCTGGGAGATCGCGAAGTAGGCGCGATCGCGCCGACGAAGATATCGTTGACTGATGAACGAAAAAGTAAGCGCCTCCTTGCAGCACGGGCACACGATCGACATCACCACCACCGGGCGCCGAACCGGCCAGCCCCGCCGGATCGAGATCGTCTTCCACAACATCGACGGCCGGCTCATCATCACCGGGTCGCCTCGTTCGGACCGCAGGCGCGCCTGGCTCTACAACCTCGAGGCCGACCCGAAGCTGACGTTCCACCTCAAGGGCAGCGTGCAGGCGGACTTGCCCGCGACGGCCCGCGAGATCACCGACCCGACCGAGCGTCGGAAGATCGCCGAGTGGATCGTCGCCAACGCCTGGCGGAACCAGGACGTCGAGGCGATGACCGCCTACGCGCCCATGATCGAGGTCACGCTCGAGGACAAGGCGGCATAACGTCGGCCGCTCGACTCAGGGCTTGACCGAGATCCAGACCGTCTTCTTCTCGGTGTACTGGTCGAACGCCTCGAGGCCCTTGTCGCGGCCGCCGAAGCCCGACTCCTTGAAGCCCCCGAACGGGGTCGTGATGTCGCCCTCGGAATAGGCGTTGACCGAGACTGTCCCGGCACGCAACGTCCGCGCGGCACGGATCGCGGTGTCGAGGTCGTTCGTGTAGACAGCCGCATGCAGGCCGTAGTTGGTGTCGTTCGCGATCGCCAAGCCCTCGGCCTCGTCGTCGAACGCGATGGTCGAGATCACCGGCCCGAAGATCTCCTCGCGGGCGATCTTCATCGAGTTGTCGACACCGTCGAAGACCGTCGGTTCGACGAAGTAGCCGCCGCTCTCCGGCCGCGCGCGCTGGCCACCCACGACGACTCGCGCGCCTGCCTCACGCCCGGACTCGATGTAGCCGAGCACCTTGTCGAGATGCGGCGCCTCGATCATCGGGCCGATCCGGGTCGCCGGATCCTGGGGGTCGCCGACAGGCCACTCGGCAGTCTTGGCGACGATCCGCTCGAGCAGCTCGTCCCGCACGTCGCGATGGACGATCAGCCGCGAGCCGCAGGTGCAGTTCTCGCCCATGTTCGCGAAGCCCGCGTAGACCACGTTCTCGGCGACCAGGTCGAGGTCGGCCGCGTCGGCCATGACGACCTGCGGGCTCTTCCCGCCGCACTCGAGGACGACGCGCTTGAGGTTGCTCTCCGACGAGTAGCGCAGGAAGTAGCGCCCCACCTCGGTCGAGCCGGTGAACGAGAGGACGTCGACCTCCATGTGCCGGCCGAGCGCCTGACCCGCCGTCTCGCCGAGACCCGGCACGACGTTGAAGACGCCGTCCGGGATGCCGGCCTCTGCCGCCAGCTCGGCCAGCCGGAGGGTGGACAGCGAGGTGAGCTCGGCAGGCTTGATGACGAGCGAGTTCCCGGCGGTGAGCGACGGCGCCGCCTTCCAGGCAGCCATCATCAGCGGGAAGTTCCAGGGCAGGACGGCCCCGACGACGCCGATCGGCTCGCGGATGATCATGCCCAGGGCGTCCCTGCCCGTCGGCGCGATCGAGTCGTACAGCTTGTCGGCGGCCTCGGCATACCAGCGGAACGCCTTGATCGACTCGGGGAGGTCCGCCTCGCGGCAGTCGGTGATCGGCTTGCCCGCCTCGAGCGAATCGAGCAGCGCGAGCTCCTCGGCGTTCTCCTCGATCAGGTCGGCCAGGCGGAGCATCACGGCCTTCCGCTCGGCAGGGGAGCGACGCGACCAGCGGCCGTCGTCGAACGCTTGGCGCGCTGAGCGGACGGCGATATCGATGTCGGCGGCGTCCCCGGCAGCGACATCGGCCAGGTGTCGGCCCGTCGCGGGATCCTCGGTCGCGAAGCGCTCCTCACTCAGTGCCGGTCGGAAGGCCCCGTCGATGAAGGCGTCGGTACGGAAAGTCGGTCGTGCCGCGATGACCACGTGAACACCTCAGTTCGCTGCAAGTGGACGGATGATACGAGGGGTCGCAGAGTCGGAGCAGAGCCAACCAACAAGCCAGACCGGCTTCCCGAGTGCCGTACGCTCTCTCCCATGTCGGTCATCCCCCGTGCAGCCGTCGAGTCGCCACTCTCCGTCAAAGTGCGATATAGATCGTTCGTCGAGCGCCACGATGTCGCCTGGGAGCTGTTCTTCGCTGCGCTCGCCGTCTTCTTCGTCAGTCTCGCGTTCGTCCCCGCCGAGCCTGGGTCCGAGGAAGAGGCGACGCTCTACGCCATCGAGTGGCTCGTCACCGGGATCTTCATCGCGGAATTCGGCTCGAGGCTGTGGGCCGCCCAATCGCGCCGCACCTACCTCCGCGGCCACATCGTCGATCTGATCAGCTGCATCCCACCGGCGCGCTGGCTGCGTTGGTTCAGGCTCCTTCGGCTGCTTCGACTCATCCGCGCCTTCGCCGGAGTCGGCCGCGCGATGACGCACGTCAATCGGCTCGCCAACCACCGTGGGCTCCTTTGGCTGGTGGTCGCATGGTCTGCCGTCATGCTTCTCTGCTCGGTCGGCCTGTACGCCGCAGAAAACGGCACGAACAAGGCGATCGACAGCCCACTCGATGCGTTGTGGTGGGGCATCACGACGATGACGACCGTGGGTTATGGCGACGTCATCCCGGTGACGTCCGAGGGACGAATCGCCGCCGGCATCCTGATGCTCCTCGGCATCGGCCTCTACTCAGCGATCACCGCGACTGTCACGAGCTTCCTCATCAGCAGCGGTCAGTCAACGGATCTCGCGACGCAGCTTGAGCGATTGTCCGTCCTGCACATCGACGGGCATCTCTCGGACGACGAGTATCTCCGGGCCAAAAGCCGGCTCATCGACCCCACGATCGAGGCGGTAAACACCTAGGGTCGACCTCCCTCTTCCCACGCGGCGACCCAGTCGGCGGCGATCATCCGTTGAGCGTCATCGAGGCCCAGCCTGCCGTCGCACACCCGCGCATGAAGAGCGTCCTCGAGGGCATCTTTTTGGGTGCTGCCAACGGCCGTTCCATCCGGAAGGACGGCGACGTTCGGTTCCGGCCATAGATTTCGACGATCCCGCGGAGCGCCTCCCAGCTCCAGCGGCACGAGGTGGTCTTCCTGGTAGTGCGTCGGGTTTCGGTCCGCGTACCCGTATTCGACGATTTGCACGAGCTTGAGCGCCGACGTGTATGCCGACGGTGGTCGAACGCTCTTCGCCCAACCGGGCTTGCAGACGGTGGCCTCGAGATTCGCTTGATTAGCGGCGGGGTTGACGGCGCCAGGCGTCAGCTTGCTGTCGGGCAGACCGATCACGGACCCAGGCTCTGCCGCCGTCTCACTCGGCGCCCTCGTGGCGTCCTGCTGAACCGTCGCGCCGCCGCTTTGCTTGTGACCGACGGTCGTCGGAACGGGAGCACCGCCCGACGTCAGCCGTTGGAACGCGAAGGCCGTGACGAACGCGACGATGCCAAGAACGATCGCGAGACCGACGAGACGCCTGGTAGTCAGGGAACGCTCACGCCGCTATCG
>JBJMMQ010000194.1:0-10032 GCA_045804705.1 Chloroflexota bacterium | reverse complement strand
TACGGCGACGTCGTGTTCGACGTGGACGTCAAGCCGAACCGCGGTGACGCGCTGTCGATCGTGGGGCTCGCCCGAGAGATCGCGGCCGTCACCGGCGGGGCCGTCCGCCTGCCTCCGACCGACGTGACCGAAGCCGGACGTCCGGTCGCCGAGCGACTCAGTGTCGAGGTACGCGATCCCGACCTGTGTCCGCGGTTCGTGGGCCGCTGGGTGAGCGGCGTCCGTGTCGCGCCCTCGCCCGACCTCGTCCAGATGCGCCTGCTGGCAGCGGGCCACCGGCCCATCAGCAACATCGTCGACGCCTCCAACTACGTCATGGTCGAGCTCGGCAAGCCGATCCACACCTACGACGCGGCCCGCGTCCACGACGGCCGGATCATCGTGCGGCGCGCGGAGCCCGGCGAGCGGCTCGAGACGCTGGACCACGTCGTCCGCGATCTCGATCCCGACACGCTGCTCATCGCCGACCCGGCCGGACCGATCGGCATCGCCGGTGTGATGGGCAGCGCGGGCTCGGAGGTCGGGGAAGGGACGACCGACGTCATCGTCGAATCGGCCATCTTCGACTCGGTCAGCATCCGCCGCACCGCCTTCCGCTACGCGCTTCGGTCCGACGCGAGCCTGCGTTTCGAGAAGGGCCAGGAATGGCGGCTGGCCCGGCTCGGCGCGGACCGGACAGCGCGCCTCATCGCCGGATGGGCGGGCGGCACGGTGGCACCGGGTGCGGTCGACAGCGCGCCCGCGGAGCCGCCTCAGGCACGCGTCCCGGTCCGTCCGGCGCGCGTGGACCGGCTTGTTGGCACGACCCGAGGGACGGACGAGCAGCGCGGGCTGCGGGCGCGCGTCGGCATCGAGACGGCACCCGCGGCGCCCGGCACGCGGGTCGTCGTCGCCGCGGGTTCGAAGCCGCTCGACGTGGCGCCCGGCGACGCGGAAGTCATCGAGGCGACGGTCCCGACCTGGCGGCGCGACCTGTTCGTGGAGGCCGACATCACCGAGGAGATCGTCCGTGTCCGCGGCTACGAGCTCGTCCCGACGACGCTCCCCGACACGCCGATGCCGGTCTACCGGCCGGATCCGCTCGAGGTCCGAAGGATGATCCGCGAGACCCTCGCGGGCGCCGGCGTCACCGAGGTGGTCACGTCCGCACTCGTCGCATCGGCCATGGTCGAGCGGTTCCCGGCCCCTGATGATGGCGCGCCCGATGGCGAGCCCGAACAGCGCTCAGGGGGCCGGCCGATCACGGTCACGAACCCGCTGTCGAGTCAGCATTCGATGCTTCGCCAGAGTCTCATCGGCAGCCTGCTCGAGGTCGTCTCCACGAACCTTCGGCACGGCCGCGACGACATCGCGATCTTCGAGGTCGGGAAAGGCTACGGCGCCGCCGACGAGGGCTCCACCCGCGAGTGGTGGCGTCTCGGTATCGCATTGACCGGCTCAGCCGTCCCACCCGCCCCGGATCGCACCTCCCGGCCGTTCGACATCGACGACGCGAAGGGCCTGATCGAGCTGCTGTGCCGCAGACTCGGCGCACCGGTTCCCGATCTCACCGCGATCGTCGACGATCCGAACCTCCATCCCGGCCGCGGGGCGCGCGTCGTCGCGGGTGGCTTCGTCGTCGGTCGTCTGGGAGAGCTGCACCCCGCCGTCGTGGACGCGCTGGACCTGCGGGCCGGCCGGATCGTCGTTGGCGAGTTCGCGGTTGCGGGGCTGGCCGGCGGTCAGCGGCCGCCCTATCGCGTCGCGGCGCCCTCCCGCCAGCCGACGGTCGAGCGTGACCTCGCGGTCATCGTGGGTGTCGAGCGTCGTGCGGCGGAGGTCGAGGCAGCCATCCGACGGCGCGCGGGACCGCTCCTCCGCGGCGTGACGCTGTTCGATATCTACCAGGGCAAGCCGCTCGGCGACGGCGACAAGAGCCTCGCTTACCGTCTCCTGATCCGTGACGACGAGCGGACCCTCACCGAGGCTGAGCTCGATGCGGTCGTCGCGCGTGTGATGTCGGGACTGACCAACGACGTCGGAGCGCGCTTCCGCTCCTGATCGCGGCGCGTTCGCGCACCGTGCCACGCCACCGGATCCGCCCGGACCGCACCGCTGGTGGATACCCCGCCCATTCGGGCTCCTTGCGAGTCGCCGATCGCCGCTGCTACCCTTGCGCCGCTCTCGGCGCCGCCGCGGGCCGTGATGAGGGAGGCACTGCCCGTGGATGTCGGCGCATTCCTGGAAGGCGTCGGGACGATCGACCTGCTCATCGTGCTCTTCTTCATCGGCTTCTTCGTGCTCGGGTTCGCCCAGGGCACGATCCGTCGCCTGCTGGGCATAGGCTCGATCCTGTTCTCGTGGTTCCTGGCAGCCCTCCTGGCCGCGCCGCTGTCCGACTTCCTGGGCCAGAACTGGACCCAGTTCTCGAAGGAATACAGCTACATGATCGGCTTCGGGACGGTCTTCGTCGCGTCAGCGGTCGCGTTCGCACTCGTCCTCCAGAGCTACTACAAGCCTCAGCCGCTCTTCAAGAACGCCCGCTGGGCGGATGAGATCATCGGCGGACTCCTGGGGCTTCTCGAGGCGGCCATCATCCTCGGCGCGGTGATCGTCATCCTCGACTCGTTCTTCCGGATCCCCGGCATCCCGGCGGATCCGCAGGAGCTGCCGTTCCTGCGCGACATCTGGAACGCCCTCGACAGCGCGAAGATCACCGAGGTCTTCCGAAACACGCTCATCCCGGCGTTCTTCGCGCTGACCGGCCTCTTCGTCCCGGACAACATCGAAGCCGCCTACCCGTTCCGCTGAGCGTCCTCGACCGAGGCGTCCTCGAAGGCTCGACGCTCGCTGCCGGTCCCGCGCTGATCGGCGCGCGGCTGGTCCGCGACGACGCGACCGGACGGCGCGTCGGACGCATCGTCGAGGTCGAGGCGTATCTCGGGCCGAGTGACCTGGCCTCGCACGCTCGCTTCGGCGCTACGGCCCGCAACCGGGTCATGTTCGGACCTCCGGGGCACGCCTACGTGTACCTTGTCTACGGGATGTATGACTGCCTCAACGTGGTGACCGAGCCGAGCGGCGTGGCCGGCGCGATCCTCATCCGTGCCGTGGAACCGCTCGACGGCGTCGAGTCCATGCGCCTCGACAGGATCGTCCGCTCGACGACCCGCCGACGCGGATTGACGGCGGATCGAGCCGCGGCCGCCGCTGAACGCATCGAGCGCCTGCCGGCACAGCGTCTCGCCTCGGGGCCCGGACTCGTGGCGGCCTCGTTCGGGCTCGATACGGCCTGGACGGGCGTCGACCTGTGCGACGCGTCCTCGCCGCTCCGTCTCGAGGGCAGACCCGATGGCGAAGCGCCGGCTGATGTCATCACGAGCGAACGGATCGGCGTCGCCTACGCCGGCGAGCCGTGGGCGACCCAGCCGTGGCGGTTTTCCGAGCGCGGGCACCGCTCCGTCTCCGGCCGCGCCTGACACCGCAGCTCACGGATGGATCAGCGATCGGCGAACCTGCTCGAGTTCCCGGCCATCCGCGCGCGACTGGCCGCCGCAACATCGTTCCCGCCGTCGCGTCGCCTTGCCGCCGCGCTCGAACCGTCGGACGATCCGGTCGTCGTCGCACGCGGCCTCGACGAGACCGACCAGGCGCGGGCGCTCGTCCAGGAGCGTCCCGGCGTCGGGATCGGCGCGGCCCACGACATCGGGCCGGCGGTGGAGCGAGCTGCGCGAGGCGGTCGGCTCGAACCCGCCCAGTTCCTTGAGATCGCGACGACGCTCGACGCGGCGGCCCGTCTCGCGACGCTCCTGGCGGACGAACGACGAGCGCTGCTGCGCGACCTCGGTCGCGAGCTCCACGCGCTCCCAGCGGTCCGATCGACTCTGGCCCGCAGCTTCGATCCCGTCGGTGAGCTGCTCGACACGGCTTCGCCCCGTCTCGGCGGTCTCCGCGCGGCCGTTCGCGTCGCCTACGACCGTCTGCGACGGCGCCTCGACGCGCTCGTCGGGGCCGAGCTCGGGTCGGCGCTCCAGGAGCCGATCATCACGTTGCGGAACGGGCGGTACGTCGTCCCGGTCAAGGCGGAGGCTCGGTCGCGGGTCAAGGGCATCGTCCACGACGCATCGGGCAGCGGCCAGACCCTGTTCATCGAGCCGCTCGTCGCCGTGGAGCTCGGCAATGCCTGGCGCGAGGCGCAGGTCGCGGAGGCGGAGGAGATCGCCCGGATCCTCGACGAGCTGTCGGCGCTCATCGCGGCCAACGCCGGCGCCCTTCGCGAGACGCTCGAGGCGCTCGCCCGGTTCGACTTCTGGATGGCCAAGGCGACGCTGGCCGCCGACATGGATGCGAGCCGTCCGGAGACCACCGAGCGCGACGAGGTCATCCTCCTGTCCGCCCGCCACCCGGGCCTGACCGGCCGTGTCGTCCCGATCGACATCCGGCTCGGAGACGGCTACACCGCCCTCGTCGTCACCGGTCCGAACACGGGTGGCAAGACAGTGACGCTGCGGACGCTCGGCCTGCTCGGCCTGATGCACCAGGCGGGGCTCCACATCCCGGCCGAGCGTGGCAGCCGCCTGCCGGTCTGGCGGGACATCTTCGCGGACATCGGCGACGAGCAGTCGATCGCGCAATCCCTGTCGACCTTCTCCGGACACCTGCGCTCGATCATCCGCATCGTCGAGGCCGCCGGCCGGGGTACCCTCGTCCTCCTCGATGAGCTCGGGGCCGGGACCGACCCGACCGAAGGTTCCGCGCTGGCCCAGGCGCTCCTCGACCACTTCATCCACGCCGGCGCGCTGGTCGCGGCGACCACCCACTACGCTGAGCTCAAGGCATACGCGCACACGACCCCTCAGGCGCGCAACGCTGCGGTCGAATTCGACCTCGAGACGCTGTCGCCGACCTATCGACTGACGATCGGGCTGCCCGGAGGGAGCCAGGCCTTCGCCATCGCCGAGCGGCTCGGGCTCCCCGAGGACATCGTCAGCGACGCCCGGTCCCGCCTCTCCGAGTCGCAGCAGTCGTTCGAAGCGACTCTCGCCTCGCTGAAGGCATCTGAGGGAGCGACCAGCGAGGCGCTCGACCGGGCACGGGCCGCGGAGATCCGCGCGACGGAGGCGCTCCACGCCGCCCAGGAGGAACGACGACGTGCGCGGCGCGAGCGCGATGAGGCCGTCCGGGCCGCACGGCTGGAGGCGGAACGGATCGTCGAGGACCTGCGGACCGAGGTCCGGACGACGCGCGAGTCACTCGAGCGGGAGACAGTCACCGCGCCCATCCTCGACGACGCTGTCGCGCGGGCGGAGGCTGCGCTCGAACACCTCCCGGACGCCGAACCCGTGGCGGCCGAGCCGGAACCCGTCGAGGAGCGCATCTGGCATCTCGGGGAGCGTGCGCGCAGCCGCTCGGGGGGGTGGGAAGGACGCATCGCTGCGATCGAACGTGGCGGGAAGCGCATCACCCTCGAGGCGGGCGGCATCCGGGTGATGGTCGACAGCGACGATCTCGTGCCGTCAGTCACCCAGGAGGCACCCACCCCGACCACGAACGCTGGCGACATCCGTTTCGAGCGGGCACGCTCGGTCGCCTCGTCGCTCGACCTCCGCGGAGCGCGTGTGGACGACGCACTGGAAGCCCTCGCGCGCTACCTCGACGACGCCGGTCTGGCCGGTCTCGACAAGGCGCTCGTCATCCACGGCATGGGCACGGGGGCCGTCCGTGACGCCGTTCGATCCGCCGCGGCGGCGCATCCCCTCGTGAAGTCGATCAGGCCGGGTGAGCGTGGCGAAGGCGGGGACGGCGCGACGATCGTCGAGTTCTGATCCCGCGCGACGCGGTTCAGTGCTTGAAGGTCGGCTTCGGCTTCGGGGTCGCGTCCGGCTTGTCAGTCGGGCCACCGCCGCCACCACCCCCACCGGGCTCGCAGATCGCGAGGGGCAGGTCGGGGAACAATGATGCGAGGGGATCGCAGACCGGCGGTGGCGGGGTGTACAGCGGACACTGCTTGGTGGGTGCGAACGGGGCGCCCCAGGACCGACCGAACGGAGTGAATGCTCCGTTATAGAAGTACGCCGTGCGCGTGCCCTTCGGGCCGCCGCCCACGCCAGACCCGCGTGCCGCCCGCGCACCCCAGTTCGAGTTCGCCCTCTGCCAGTTCGGGAAGTTCGACTCGACCTCGGATAGATTGAAGTAGCCCCTCGTCACCTTCGGCCCGGCGCATCCGTCACGCCACAGCAGGCCGGTCGCAGCGTCGACCGACACTGCCTTCCGCACCGTCTCCTTCTGGGACGGCACGGTGCCCGGCAGGAAGTACTCGGAGACGGTCTTCCTGGTGAACGGTCCGGGCTTCAAACCCGTGAACGCGTCGACGGTCGCCGTCACCAGACCCTGGGACGGAGCCTTGAACTTGGCGATCTTCTCGCCCTTGCTCACCTCGGTCAGGATCGACGACCAGAGCGGAGCAGACGTATCGAGCGAGAGCTTGCCGTCGTTCGGCGTGTTGTCACTGTTGCCCATCCAGACACCGACCGCGAGCGCGGGCGCGGTCTTGTCGGATGGCGGGGCGAGGAACCCGTACGCGGCGACGTCGCGGTTGTCGCTCGTCGTCCCGGTCTTGTATGCCGCGGGACGGCGCGTGCCGCGGTCGTAGATCGCCCACTTGCCCCAGAACGGGTTGACCTTCTTGTCGGTGTTGCCGGCAAGGATGTCGGTGAGGATGTAGGCGGCTCCCGCGCTGATGACCCGGGTGCCCTTCGGTGTCGATTGCGGAGTGGGCCACTCGGTCCGACCGTCCGAGTCGAGGATCGTGCTGATCACCCGGCGGGGCATCCGGACGCCGCTGTTGGCGATGGTGCCGTACGCGCCGAGCAGGTCGACCGGGTGGACCTCGAGCGTCCCGATGCCCTCGGACAGGACCGGGACGGCGGTCTTCGGGTATGTCAGCCCGAATTCGTGGGTGCGCTCGAAGACGTGGTCGAGGCCGCTCATGATCGTCGCCTTGATGGCCGGGATGTTCAGCGAGAACTGAAGCGCTGAGCGGACCCGGACCGGGCCACGCTCGAGCTTGTCGGCCTGGGTCGGGATGAAGTTGCCACCGAAGTTCGTGGTGACATCCATGATCATCGTCGCGGCCGTCAGCGTCTTGTCATCGATCCCGATCGCGTAGCCGATCGGCTTGATCGCCGACCCGGGCTGGCGCCAGCCATCGGCGAGGACGTCGAACTGCGGCTGGAACTTCCTGTTGCCCTTCGAGGTGTAGCTGGCCGAACCCGCGTAGGCGAGGATCTCGCCGGTGCGGTAGTCCTCGATGGCCGCGGCCGCGTTGTTGATGTTGTGACCGCGCAGACCCATGATCCAGGAGCGTGCCGCGCGGGGGATCTTCCGGCTGGCCAGCAGCGACGACGGATCCTTGGCGTTCGGGCCGCGGGCCGCGACGTAGACCCACTTCTCGGTCGCCTTCTGCATGGTCCAATCGAGGGTCGAGATGACCTTCAGACCCTTCGTGTCGACCTCGGGGCAATCGGACGGAGTATCCGGGCAGTACATCTGTCCGAGCTCGCGGCGGACCTGCCACACGAAGTGGGGCGCCTTCCACGCAGCAGACACCTGCTGGACGAGCTCGACCGGCTCGGACTTCGCCGCCTCGTACTCGGCGAGGCTGTGCTTGTCGCCGGTCAGCGGACTCCGCGTCTCCATCTGGTCGAGGACCTTGTTGCGACGCTGGACGATCTCGGAGTCCTGCGGCACGACGAGCTTGAACTTCGTGCATTCCTCGCCGTCGGAGATGTCCTTGTCGAGGCAGATCTCCTCGGCGTTGCGGAGAAGGTCGAACTTGGTCGGCGACTGGGGGATGGCGGCGAGGATGGCGTCCTGCGCCAGGGTCAACTTGTCGAGGGGCTTGCCGAAGTAGCCCTTCGCCGCGGCCTTCACGCCATAGCTCTGGTTGCCGTAGAAGTTCTGGTTCAGGTAGGCCGTGATGATCGCCTGCTTGCCCGCTTCCCCGGGGAACGCCTGCGTCAGCCGGATCGACTGGATGATCTCGCGCGCCTTGCGCTCGTAGGTCGTGCCTTCGAACGCCGCCGCCGGTAGCAGTCGCGCTCGGACGAGCTGTTGGGTGATCGTGGAAGCGCCGCGTGGCTTGCCGGAGACGGTGTCGAGGCCTGCCGACACGATGCCGGCGGGGTCGAACCCCGCGTTGACCCAGAAATCCTTGTCCTCGATCGCCGTCGTCGCATCGAGCATCTCGCCGGGGATCTGGTCGAAGGTGACGAGCTCGCGCTTCAAATCGCCAAGACGCGCCAGCTCCACCTTGCCCGTCCGGTCGTAGATGATCGTCTGCTGCTCGAACGGGATGTTCGTGAGCGCCGCAACAGGATCGGGCAGACCCGCTGCGTAATAGTTGTAAGCACCCATCGCCACGACCGCGCCGCTCCCCGCGAGGAGACCGCCTGCTGCGATAAGGACGACAAGAAGAGCCAGGAGGACCCGACCGATGGCCGTGCCGGTCCGTCCTGGGGGTCGACGCTGGAGCGCTCGTCGATGGCGCTGGCGTCGCGCGAGACTGGTCTGCATCTAAGGCCGCACGATAGCATAGGGGGCGTGAACGAACGGATGGCCGCTATACCCGAGGTCGAGACGGCTCGACACCGAAGCCTGTGACGGACGCGCCGCACGAAGCGGCGGGTCTCCTCGGCGAGCTCGAGTGGCGCGGCATCCTCCACGCAACGACACCGGGACTATCCGCCCGGCTCGCCCGGGGTCCCTCGATCACCGGCTACAACGGATTCGATCCGTCCGGTCCGTCGCTCCACATCGGTCATCTCGTGCCGATCTTCGGGTTGCTTCGGCTCCAGCGATTCGGCGGCCGGCCGGTCGCCGTGGTGGGTGGCGGGACGGGCATGATCGGCGATCCGTCCGGACGCTCGTCCGAGCGCAATCTGCTCGACGAGGAGACGCTCGAGCGGAACGTCGCCGGGATCCGCGGTCAGCTGGAACGGTACCTCGACTTCTCGCCCAACGAGCACGGCGCCGTCCTTCTCAACAACCTCGACTGGCTCCGTGGGATCGGCCTGATCGACTTCCTGCGTGACACCGGCAAGCACTTCACGGTCCCGTACATGCTGGCGAAGGATTCGGTCCAGGTCCGACTCGAGCGGGGACTGTCGTTCACCGAGTTCAGCTACATGCTGCTCCAGGCGTACGACTACGCCCACATGCACCGAACGATGGGCGTCGAGCTCCAGATGGGCGGCGCCGACCAATGGGGCAACATCACGGCAGGGCTCGAGCTCATCCGCCGGACCACCGGCGCTGCCGACGACGCCGAACCCGCCCACGGCCTCGCCTACAAGCTGCTCCTGAGTCCCTCGGGGACGAAGTTCGGCAAGAGCGAATCGGGCGAGTCCGTTTGGCTCGACCCCGATCGAACGTCGCCCTACGCCTTCTACCAGTACTGGCTGAACGTGGACGATCGCGACATCGGCACCTACCTGCGCTGGTTCACCGAATTCCCGCGCGAACGGATCGAGGCACTCGAGGGGGAGGTCGCCACACGCCCGGAAGGGCGTACCGCGCAGCGCGCGATGGCGCTCGACATCACGACTCGAACCCATGGCGAGGAAGCCACCGCCCAGGCGATGGCCGCTTCCGAAGCGCTCTTCTCAGCCGAAGCGATCACCGACCCCACTGTGCTCGCGTCGCTGTACGGCTCCGCGGGCGGGTTCGAATTCGATCCGTCGTGGGTCGCATCGGGCGCGGCAGTCCTGCTCGCCGAGGCCGGCGTCTTCGCGTCGCGCGGCGAGGCGCGGCGGATGATCGCGGGCGGTGGCGTGACCATCAACGGGATCCGTGTCGCGGACGCGGACGAGCGGGCCGAACCGATCGCCGGCGAGTGGCTCGACGTCCGGGTCGGGAAGCGCCGCCGGGAGATCGGCCGCCGGCGCCCGTAGGCCCGCGTTCTAGGTCGACGGGCGGTGTCGCCCGCGGTGCGTCTCGATCACGGCCGACGGTGCCAGATCCCGTTCTGCGAGCAACACCAACGCGTGGTACAGC
>JBJMMQ010000193.1:0-47701 GCA_045804705.1 Chloroflexota bacterium | reverse complement strand
AGTCCTGGCTCACCGCACCGGAATCATCATCTGGCACCCGGACCGCCACGGGTCCTGGGAAAGTCGTACCGGGACTGCAGGCATAGGTACCAGTCCGATCCGCCCGGACCGGGACCAGCTCTGCGGGCAGGCACATCCGCGTGACCACGAGTAGGCTTTTTGGGACGCTCCTTCGATCGTGGATCGCGGCTGGGCGGAGAGGATAACCACCAGATTCCAAGCGGGGGCCAGGTCATGAGGCACGGGAACCGACTTCTGTTGGCAGCGATGGCATGCATCGCCTTGCTGGTGACGCTGACCGGAGTCGCCGTCGCGCAGGGCGTCATCGGCGAGAAGTTCCGGTCTGGCGACACGGTGACGATCGGCGCCGGCGAGACGGTCTCGAACGACGTGTATGCGTTCGCGGGGACGGTGCGCGTCGACGGCACGATCGACGGTGACCTGATCGCGAGCGGTGGCCAGATCGATGTCGCGGGGACCGTCACCGGCGACGTCCTCGCGGCCGGGGGCAGCGTCACCATCACAGGCACGGTCAACGGTGACGCCCGCGTCGCGGGCGGGACGCTGTCGGTGGGTGGGAATGTCAAGGAGGATCTCCTCGCCGCGGGCGGCCAGCTCACGGTGACATCAGCGGGGACCGTCGGCGAAGACGTGATCGCCGCGACCGGCCAGCTGACGATCGACGGTGCGGTCACGGGCGACGTCCTGGCGCGAACCGGGACGTACGCCAAGGCCGGCACGATCGGCGGGAGCGAGGATGTGACGATCACCCCTCGCGATCAGGCTCCTCAACCCGGTGCCACCCCGACGGCGACCCAACAGGTGATCGACGGCGTGCGTCACTTCCTGGTGGTCGTTCTCGTCGGCGCGTTGCTGATCTGGTTCGCGCCCCGACCCTACGCTGCGATGAAAACGGCACTTCGCGAACGACCGTTGCCCGCGGTCGGCTGGGGCGTCGTCGCGATCCTTGGCTTCATCGTGTTCCTCATCCTGATGCTAGTCGCCGTGATCCTTCTCGCCGTGGTGTTCGGCCTGCTCGGATTCGGCGACCTCGTCGGCATCGACCTTCTGGGCGGGACCGTCGCGATCCTCGGCGCGAGTCTCCTGTTCTCCATCGCGGCCGGCTACCTCGCGGACGCCCTCGTCGGGGTCACCCTGGCCAGCCTTGTGATGCGCGGCGAGAACGCAAGTCGGTGGCGCGAGCTGGCTGTGCTGGCGGTCGGTGCGGCCGTCGTCGTCCTGCTCTCGTCCCTGCCGGTCATCGGGCCGTGGGTGAAGCTGGTCGTGGTCCTACTCGGCCTCGGTGCCGTTCTGATCGCCTGGCGGCGACGGACTGGAACGAGCGAGGTCGCGGCGCCGGGAGGCTGGGTCCAGCCGGGACCGACTCCGCAAACGCCCGTGACCTGATCCGGCTCCGGCGGTCGCTTAGCGCGCTCGATACGATCGGGCATGCAGGACGACCGCGAGACCGATAAGCGCCGTCGACCACATCGGGATCGTCCTCGCGATCGCACCCGGAAGGAAGATGTCGGAGACGGAGCCGTTGGAGGCACCGAGTCGTTCGGTCATCGGCGTGATTGGGCACACGCCGCCGTTGGCGACGAATACGAGTGCCTCGGCCCCGACGGCCGCCGTCGCGAGGCGGACGCTCCGGTCGCGCCTCCCGACGAGACCGGAGACGACAAGCCACAGGATGGCCGCGAGTTCCCCGGCAAACACGAGGGTGTGAATGGCCTTGAGGGCCGCCACCCCGGCGGGATGACCGGTTTGCCTCGTCATCCTCGGCCCTCCCCGGCCTCGTCCTTGACGCTCTCGCCACGGCCGGACAGGTAGCCACCAAACGCCGTCAACCAGAGCACGACCGGGTAGGCGATCCAGCGCTCGATCCCGCCGATCCCGAGCGGACCGAGCGGCGAGTCTTCACCGAGGAACGTCGAGGCCAATGCCACCAGGGCGACGACGCCGAGGGCGCCCGACAGGTATCGGAACGGGCCATTGGCGACTCGCGCCGCAGCGATCGCGGTGATCCCGCCTGCAAAGAACGTCACCATCGAGAAGAGGGCGTGCGGCGCACCTGTGTTCCCCGGGAAGAGGCCGACGCCCAACGCACCGATGCCGAGGAGCGCGACCGGGGTCGTCACCGAGCGACGGCCGAAGGCGCGGTGGATGAACCACGCGCTCGCCATCACCGCGATCCCGACGAACAGCATCGACAGGTTGAAGAGCGTCGCGGACGGCTGGTGGATCACGCTGTTCGGCGGCCGGGTCCCGCCGAGATCGCTGATCTCGTTCGCCGCCGTCGAGAAGGTGCCCGGGTAGAGTGCCTCCGCGGTGATGATGCCCATCAGGATCGTCGCGCCTGCCAGGAACAGCAGGCCGCCACCCATCCTGAGATCGGTGGCCGTGCGGGCCCGAGTCGCGAAGTGGGATGGCGCGATGTGCACCGCGTCTGTCGTCATCATGGCGCTCACCAGCGCCGCATCTGGCCCGTTCGGCGGTGCCAGAAGAGTCCGATGAAGCCGAGCGCGAATCCGACCGCCATTGTCAGTCTCCTTTCGACACGTCACCGGGCCGCAGCTCAGCGGCGTCCTGTTGCCCTCGACGCGCTACAGCTCGGAGCGCTTCTCGACCGACGCGCAGCAGGTCATCGACCGAGGAATTTGCGACGATGCCCTTGGTCCGGATGTCGATCCATGGACTGGGTTCATCCGCCCATTGCGCTGTGAATCGACACGGCGCGAGAACGCCGCCGTCGGTGCGGCGCCAGTCGCTGAGTCGACCGATCCAGTGGACCTTCGGCCCCGTGGACTTGTAGCGATCGGCCTCGCATGTCGCCGGAAAGCCCGTCACACGATCGAAGCCGACCATGATGGCGATCTCGCCTTCCGGTCCCGGGACGACGAGACGCGCCGTGACGTCGTCGATCTCCTCCCAGCGAACGTCGTTGCGACACTCCCACGCCGACGGGAACCCGAGAGCCTCGCCCCACAGCGCGATCAGGGCACCCTGATCGAAGTGCGCGCCGGCCTGGATCGACGGTCCGATCTTCATCAGACCGCGCCCGTCCACGTAGGCGTCAAGGCCGAACGCGAACGAGAGCCATCCTCGGCCGATGCGGATCTGGTGGACGAACTCGCGACCGAGGCGATGTGCCATTCGGATCTCGAGAGGGATCGGCGGGATCCGTGGCCGCCGCATCACGGCACTCGCCTCGATGACCACGGTCTCGATCGGAACGTCGGTCTTGGCAAGGTCCCGGAAGCGCGCCACTGGCGGTGGGAGGCCGGCCAAGGGAGCACCGGCCGACGCGATCTCCGATGCTCTACCGTGCCCTGATCCTGGGGTGTCGAGCGCACGCATGACGGCCTCCTGGGCGGCCTCGCGTCGGCTGCTCGAGCCAGATCCGGCTCACCCTGTCAGGCCGTCATCCTGTGGCTTAACGTTCAGTCGAGATAGGGCCGGCGGTCTCGGGCTGTCGGGACCAAAGTCACACGGCGCGCGATCCCGACACAGAAGGACGGCTACGGATACAGACCGCGGAGCTGGGTCGCGTCCGCCACCCGTTCGACGGCGATAGCCTGTGCAGCGAGCCGCGGCTCGATCGCATCCACGCTCGCGCGCGCCCAGACCGCATCCGCAGCGGTCAGGATCTGACGACGCAGACGCTCGTTGATCTCGTCGATCGTCCACGCGAGTGCCGCTCGGTTCTGGGCCCACTCGAAATAGCTGACGATGACCCCACCCGAGTTGCAGAGGATGTCCGGGAGAACGACCACGCCGTTGCGCTGGAGGATCGGGTCCGCATCCGGTGAGACCGGGCCATTCGCTGCCTCGGCGAGGATCCGGGCCCGAACGGTGCCGGCATTCGCAGCCGTGATCTGACCCTCGAGAGCGGCGAGGACGAGGACATCGACATCAAGGCCGAAGAGCTCGTCGTTGTCGATGGGCCTCGTTCCGGGTGCGCCGGCGATCGTTCCGTGCTCAGCAAGGAAACGTCGAAGGAACGGGACGTCGAGGCCGCCGGCATTCGCAACACCGCCATGGACATCCGTGATCGCCACGACGCGAGCGCCGGCCTCATGGAGCAGCCGGGCGGTCGCCTCGCCGACGTTCCCGAAACCCTGGATCGCCACGCGCGCGCCTTGAAGCGCGAAACCGCTCCGGCGTGCTGCGTCCGCGACGGTGTAGACGACTCCCTGGCCGGTCGCGTCGGACCGACCGACCGAACCGCCGATCGCGACCGGCTTGCCGGTGACCACGCCGGGCACCGAGTAACCGCGGTGCATGGAGACGGTGTCCATGATCCAGGCCATCGTCTGCGCGTTCGTCCCGACGTCGGGGGCGGGGATGTCGGAGTCGGGGCCGATGATGCCTTCGAGCTCGGTCGCAAAGCGTCGGGTGAGGGCCTCGAGCTCCTTGGAGCTCATCGAACTCGGATCGCAGGTCACGCCACCCTTCGCGCCACCGAACGGGACGTCGACGAGGGCTGCCTTCCACGTCATCCACATCGCGAGCGCACGGACATCGTCGAGATCCGTCCTCGGATGGAACCGCAGTCCGCCCTTCGCGGGCCCCCGCGCGACGTTGTGCTGGACGCGATAGCCCTGGAAGACCTCCACTGAGCCGTCGTCCCGCTTGACCGGGAAATGGACGGTGAACTCTCGCTGCGGAACGCGCAGCACGGCACGCAGGCCGGACTCGAGGTCGATGTGGTCAGCCGCCGCGTCGAACTGGGCGAGCGCAGCCGCCAACGCACGTGAACCTGAGGAAGGCGCCGCCTGCGCCCCGACCGTTTGCATCTCTTGCCTCCCGGCATATCTGTCGTCCGAAGTCGTCTGCCTAGCGTCGTGCCACGACACGAACGGATCCCGAAAAACGCGTGAACAGAACATGAACGCGGAGGGTGTGATCGCTAGCAATTCACGCTTTCTTCATCTCTGTTCCCGGGGACCTTCAGGGGACGTGCGTAGCTTCGCCTGGACACGTCCATGCCAACGCCGCGTCACCGACGCGCCAGCGCCCAGCCGAGGTTCCCCCTGATGCACCGTTCGACGGCCCGATACCCCTTTACCTGCGTGACGTGCGAAGCCGAGATCTTCGGGCAGCCCGTCTTTCACGTCGGTCTTCCGTTCTGCTGCTCCGGTTGTGTGGCGGGGGGACCGTGCCTCTGTTCCTACGATGAGGAGGTCAACGACCATGAACGAGCTGGCGATCCGACAGCCGTCACCGCAGCGCCCGTGGCCCATGACGAACGAGGCCTGGCTTACGCTCGTCGATGAGGTCGGCCGCTTGCGAGCGGAACGCGCGGGCAGCGCTGCGCCGAGCGTTCGGGACGATGGCCTGGTCCATCTCCAGGCGTTCAACGCCGTCAGGCGCCTGGACCTGCTGTCGGCCGTGCTCGATGCCTCGGAAAGGGTCGACGAAGCGGATCTCGCAGTCATCGGCCGCCGCGTGACCGTCCTCGAGGATGAAGGCGACTCGGTCACGTACGAGTTGGCCCTTCCCGGGGAGGGAGACCCCGACCGGGGATCGGTCTCGGCCGATTCGCCGCTGGGAGCTGCCCTCCTGGGCTGCACCGGCGGTGCGAGCGTCGAGGTCGATGCGCCGCTCGGACGCAGACGCGTGACGGTGCTTTCCATCGAGTAACGGGCCGTATGCTCCGGTGCATGACGACGCCTGGCGCCGGGATCTCGCCCCTGGCCGTTGCCGCGCTCCCCCTCGTGCACGAGGGGGCAACGGTCGCGGACCTCGAGAGTCGATTCTCCGAGAACGGGGGCGACCTTCGGGCGGGCATCGCCGACGAGCTCCTGACGGAGCTCGAATCGCTGGGACTCGTGCGTGTCGCTCGGGGAGGACCTCCTCCCGAGTACGTCCTGTCGAGTCTCGGCCGGCGCCTGGTCGAACAGGGCGCGTCGACCGATACGGCGGTCTCGATGCGGGACCTGGAGCGGATGCGCACCGACTTCCTGTCGGTGATCGCCCACGAGTTGCGGACGCCGATCACGGTGATGCGGACGCTGACAGGGTTGCTGCTCGACCCTGCCTCAGAGCCCACGCCCGAGCAGCGCCGCACGATGCTCGAAACCATGGAGCGCAACGCCGAACGGATGCAGGACGTCGTCGGGGAGATCCTCGACCTCGCTCGATATCGCGCCGGGACGATCGGACTCCAGCTGCGCCCGTTCGACGCGGTCGAGCTCGCTGAGTCCGCGGTGGCGACGATCCGACCGCTTGCTGAACGACGAAGCCAGACGGTCGAGTTGCGCGTGCCGCGCGGACCGGGACCGCGCGTGTACGGCGACCGGGCGCGCCTCGATCGGGCGCTGCTCAACCTCGTCGCGAATGCTCATCACTTCGCTCCTGATGGAGGCCGGATCACGGTTCGTGTGCAAGGTCCGAAGGACGGCACGATCCGCTGGTCGGTGAAGGACGACGGGCCGGGGATCTCGGCGGTCGACCAGGCACACCTGTTCGAGCGATTCTTCGTCGGGCCGCGGAGTCCGAACGCGCCCCAGGAAGGAGTCGGTCTCGGCCTGCCCCGAGCGCTCGCGATCGCTCAGGCACACGGCGGGACGGTCGAAGTCCGAAGCCGGCTGGGCCGGGGAAGCACCTTCACCCTGGTCGTCCCAGTCGCCGGACCACCCGAGGAGGCGTGATGCGGATCCTTGTGGTCGATGACGAGCCGGACGTCGTCGAGTCCGTTCGTCTTGGTTTCACGCTGCAATGGCGCGACGTCGACGTGCTCGGCGCCGGCGAGGGCGAGACGGCGCTCGATATCGTGGAGCGGGAGCATCCCGACATCGTCCTGCTCGATGTCGGATTGCCGGGCATCGACGGCTACGAGGTCCTCCGCCAGATCCGGGCGTTCTCGGACGTTCCGGTCGTGATGCTCACGGCGCGCGATGACGCGATGGACAAGGTCAAGGGTCTCGAGCTCGGGGCGGACGACTACGTCACGAAGCCGTTCAACCATCTCGAGCTGATGGCGAGGGTCAAGGCCGTGCTCCGGCGCCTGGAGATGCCGGCTCCGACGAGCCGGGCCCCATCGTTCAAGTCCGGGGAACTCGAGGTCGATTTCGCGAAGCACGAGGCGCGGCTTCGCGGCGAGCGGCTCGACCTGACGCCCACCGAATACAAGCTGCTCTACCACCTCGTCCGCAACGCCGGCCACATCCTCGAGCATGGGACGCTGCTCGCCAAGGTCTGGGGTCGAGAGTACGTCGACGAGGTCGACTACATCCGGGTGTACATCCGGAGGCTTCGCGACAAGCTCGGCGATTCGTCGGAGGCACCGCGCTACATCCAGACGGAGCGCGGACTCGGCTACCGCTTCATCGCGCCGTCGTAGGGCTTTTGGGAGATCCTCGGCGACACCCGTTCTAGGTCCGCGGCACGTCCGATCGCTTCGGTTCGCGCACCACCAGGACCGAAGTCGTGCTCCCCTGCAGCACGTTCCGTGCAACGCTACCGAGGACGACTCGCGCCAATCCCGTTCGGCCGCGGGACCCCATCACGACGAGGTCTGCAGCGAGATCCGCAGCCGCAGCGATGATCTCCCCCGCGGCGTCGCCCGTCCGCTTCACTGCTTCGGCTTGTCGCCCCACCGCGCGAAGCCGCTCGGCCGCCTCCTCGGCGATGCGCCCGTGCTCCCCCCGGGCGTCGACGAGGTCTTTCGCGTGTGCATCGATGACGTTGCGATACATCCCGGGCGCCATCCCCGTATGCCACGGTTCGGAGACGTCGGCGACGCTGACCACATGGATCGGGAGGTCGTCGAAGATCGTCCAGGTGGACACGACGGCCTCGGCCGCACCCGAAGGAACCGAGCCGTCGGTGGCGAAGATGACTCGACCGATCGACGGGGTCCGGGAAACCAGGACGGGACACGGCGCTTGATCGACGAGCTCGGCCGAGACCGATCCCAGGAGAAGGCGCGAGATCGAACCGTGCCCACGGGATCCCCCGATCGCAAGATCGGCGCGGAGCCGCGTCGCTTCTTCCACGAGAGCGGTCGCGGGCCGTCCCCGAAGGACGGTGCCTTCGACCGTCCGGCCGGCGGATCCGAGCCTCGCAGCCGCCTCAGTGACGAGATCCTCTTGATGCGCGCTGATCTCGGCGTCGACTTCCGGCGGCGGGATATCGAGCCCGCCAGGGGTCGGGGCTCCGACGAAGAGAAGCGTCGGTTCGATGACGGATGCGATGCGAAGCGTCGAGTCGGGTGGCCAGTCGAGAGAATCGGCCAGTCGCAGCGACTGCTCGGCGCCAGCGGATCCGTCATACGCGATCAGGATTCGCATCTTCGCACCTCGATCCACGGCGGAGGTTGCCAGCATGGCCAAGTCTTACGTTAGCCGACCGGAACCGGCGGCGACCGCTGAGCCTTCGTCGGGTTCAGAGATCCGTGGACTGGCCGGGTCGAAGCACGCGAACGTCGAGTCCGGGTATCCGCCGGGCGGCTTCCCTGGCGAACCTGTCGCCCGCGTCGAACGAACCCCAGCCCCACCTGCCGTTGGCGAACCCCGGCACATAGAGCGTGCCCCAATGGATCGGGATCGCGACGGTCGCGCCGACGAGCATGGCGGCGTCGACGGCGGTCGACGGGTCGAGTCGTGCGGGGCCTCGTGGCGGTCCCCACCGGCCGACCGGGAGGAGTGCGACATCGACATGACCCGCCAATCGATCCATCGCCGGATAGATGTCGGTGTCCCCTGCGAAGTACACCCGCGTCGATCCCTCGATCAGGTAGCCGAGTGGTCTTGCCTCCGGCTGACCCGGCCAGCGTGCGTGACGTGCCGGGACAGCAGTGACTCGAACCTGGCCGAACTCGACTCGGTCGTTCTGTTCGACTTCTCGGATCCGACGGCGGCTACCCGGAGAGTGACGCCCAAGACCTCGCGGCAACACCATCAAGGGTTCACCCGTCACCGCGCGAAGGGAGGCGCGGTTGAAGTGGTCCGGATGCGCGTGCGAGACCAGAACGCTGTCGACCGGCCCGATCCGCGCTGGATCGGGCGCCGCGCCGAGTCGCCGCAATGGCCCGAGTCTCGTGCCCAGCAATGGATCGGTCAGAAAGCGCACCCCATCGAGTTCGATGAGGACCGTCGCATGGCCGATGTACGTCAGTCGCAGGCCCGTTCCCACCGCACCGTCAACTCGACCGCTGATCGCGGAGTCCGAGCGGCTCGCGCCAGCCACGTCGCTTCCGGTCGGATCGTGCACGCGGCACTCGAGTCAAGGTGAAGAGAGCGCCGAGTGCAGCGCCGAGGAATCCCTCGGCGAGGTCTGCCATCGTGTCGTCGTAGGTCAGGTCCATCCCGTCGGCTCCGAGCCGCATCGCCCCGTATTCAGCGAGCTCCCAGGCTGCCGCCGCCGTGATCGACACGCCGGCCCCGATGAGAGCCGCCTGCCAGCGTTCGTCGACCTTGGGTGCGAAAAGGGATCCGGCGACGCCGCTGACGATGCCCGAGTTCGCGATGTGGACGAGGTCATCGATGTGCGCCTCCTCGTACAGATCGAGTGCGTTCCCGCCGGCATCCAGCAGGAGCGGGACCGTCACGGCGAGGTCGAGCGCGCGCGGGTATCGGTCGCGACCGGGAAGTAGCCACCAGAGGATCGGCACGACCAGCAGCGCCCCGGCATAACCGATCGCCCGGGTGCGGATCGCCTTGCCTCGCAAGCGCGGCGTGTCCGCATTCGCGAACGCGTCGACGGCGAACGCGACCGTCGACGCCTTGCCGACGAGGATCGACAGCGCGAGCGCGGACTCCACGCGGGGCGAGCGCTCGTTGTTCGAAGGCCTTCGTTTGGGGAGCATGGGCGCAGCCTACTGCGGAAGACGACAGGTCACCCGCGAGTCGGGAATCGAAAACGACGACCGCCTCGCGGCGGTCGTCGTCGGCCGATCATCGGCGTGCGCAGTTACCGCGAGGTGTTGTCGACCCCGTTGAAGAAGTAGGCCGGATTGCCGGGTGTGTGCGGGCGGTCCTTCATGCACACCCTGAGATCGCCGTTCTTGTCGATGCCCGCCCACTGGGTGACCCACACGAAGTCGTACAGACCCTGTCCGCTGCCGAAGCCGGCATCGGCTGCGAATGCGTCGAACTCGGCCGTGAACGCGTTCGCCTGGTCGTAGACGGCGATCCCCTCGGCCTCGAAGCCCGCGACCGTGCGATCCCACCAGGTCTGCTGGTCGACGAGGAAGTAGCCGGACGTATCAGCCGGGCAGCCCGCGACCGGCCGCGCCGCGAGTGCGAGACCGGGCATCAAGGTCAGAGCCGCCACGAGTCCGAACAGGGCTGCGATCCTTCGCATGTCCGTGCACCTCCAGGGTCCGTCGCTGCTGGCGCCGTTGGACTCGACGCCGTGTGGGCAGACCGTGACACGACCTTCTTGCCGCTCGCTTGCCGCGCTCTTGCGCCGCGGGCACAGCGACGCTGATACTGCGGCGTCGTGGCCGCCGATCCTGGGGGATCGATGGAGTACCGCCTGCTCGGTCCGCTCGAAGTCGTCACGGAAGAGGGCGACGCCATCGCGGTCCCTGCGCCAAAGCGCAGGGCGTTGCTGGCCGCGCTGTTGCTCGAGGCGAACCGCCCGGTCTCCCCTGCCCGCCTGTCAGAGGCGCTCTGGGGTGACGATCCACCACCTGCCGCTGAGGCGTCGCTCCAGGCGCACGTCTCACGCCTCCGGCGGGAGCTTGGCGCAGATCGCGTCGTGACCCAGCCCGGCGGCTACCTCGTTCGAGCGGCCGTCGGCGAACTCGACGTTCGTTCCTTCGAGCACGAGCTTGCCGCCGCCACGCGCGCAGCCGGTCTTTCGCGCTGGGACGAGGCGGCCGACGGCTTCCGTCGGGCACTCGACCTGTGGCGTGGGCCTGCGCTCGCGGATATCCCATGCTCGGGCTACCTCGGGCCTGCGGGAGCACGACTCGAGGAGCTGCGGCTGACCGCCACCGAGAGCAGGATCGATGCCGACCTCGAGCTCGGCCGTCACGCGGACCTGACGGCGGAGCTTGCCGCTCTCGTCCGGGAACATCCATTGCGCGAGCGGTTGTGGCGACAACTGATGCTCGCGCTGTACCGGTCGGGCCGACAGGCGGACGCGCTCGCCGCTTACCGTCGTCTCCGCCTGGCCCTCGTCGAAGAGCTGGGGATCGATCCGTCTCCCGATATCCAACGCCTCGAAGGGAGGATCCTTCGGCAGGACCCGACGCTCGACGGACCGGGCCCAGGGCCGATCCTCCCGCTGCACCGGCTCCCGGTCCCGTCGACATCGTTGGTCGGCCGGCGCGACGAGCTCGACCGCGCCGTCGCGACACTGCGCGTCCATCGTCTGCTGACGCTCACCGGGCCGGGCGGCGTGGGCAAGACACGACTGGCGATCCTCGTCGCTCATGCGCTGCTTGCCGACTTCCCCGACGGTGTCCTCTTCGTCGACCTGTCGAACACTCGTGTGGCGGCCGAGGTGATCGCCCGGATCGGTGAGGCGACCGGCGGCGGTGAGCGGCCGGCGGCGGTCATCGGGGACCGGCGCATCCTCCTCGTGCTCGACAACTTCGAGCAGGTCGTGGACGCGGCGCCATCGATCGCAGAGCTGCTCGAGCGCTGCCCATCACTGCACATCCTCGTCACGAGTCGAACGCCGCTCCGCATCCGGGGCGAGCGCCAGCTGGACGTCCCGCCACTCCCGCGCGCAGCAGGTATCGCACTCTTCGAGGACCGCAGCCGCGCCGGCCTCTACTCGGTCGAGTCGGATGAGGCCGTCCTGGACGACATCGTCGGTCGGCTTGATGGACTGCCCCTGGCCATCGAGCTCGCAGCGGCGCACGTCCGGGTCCTGTCTGCGGAAGCACTCCGCGATCGGCTGGCCGACCGGCTGACGCTGCTCACGGCGGGACCGCGCGACGCGCCCGAGCGCCACCGGACCCTGCGCGAGACGATCGCGTGGAGCTACGACCTCCTCAGTACGTCCGCGCGATCGGCCTTTCGCGCTCTGTCCATCCCGGCCGCGGGATTCGACCTCGCCGCTGCCGAGGCGATCGGCGCGACGGATCTCGAGACCATCGCCGAGCTGGTCGACCAGAGCCTCCTGCGCCGGGCCGACGATCGATACTCGATGCTGGAGACGATCCGCGAGTTCGCGGCCGAACGGGCCGGGGTGGAGGGTGAGACGTCCGCGGCGCGCGACCGTCACCTTGCCCACTACGTCGCCGTCGCGGGCTCCACGCGACGCGGCACGACCGAGGGCGGCAACATGGCCGGCAATGCCTGGGTCGTCATGTGCATGACCGAGCGCGACAACCTTCGGCTCGCCTTCGACTGGGCGGTGGCATCGGACGACGCGGACGCGATCCTCCTGCTGTTCCGCGCGACAGGCATGTTCTGGATGATGGTCGGCGCGGTCGATGAGGGCCAACGGTGGGGCGAGGCCGCGATCGCAGCAGCGCGACGCCTCGGCGACCCGGCGAAGTTGAGGCAGCCGCTCGCGGCGCTCAGCGAGTATCCGCGGTTCAGCGGCGATGCCGAACAGGCCCTTCGCCTCAAGGCCGAGGCCCTCGAATTGGCACGCGCGGCAGGGGACCATCACGACATCGCGACGATCCTCGATGACATGGCCTCGATCCATGCGGGCCGCGGCGACTTCGCGACCGCGCACTCCCTCCTGGCTGAGGCACTCGCGATCCATGACGCTTTTCCCGCTGAGGATCCGCTCAGCCGGGCGCACACGGTGGTGACGCTGGTCGAGCTGGCGCTCGATGAAGGGGACGTCGCCACGGCCCTGCACTACATCAAGGAGCTGGAAGTGCTGGAGGCGGCTGCCGAACTGTTCCCGGACTGGATCGTCGACTCGGACTCCCTGCGCGCCAAGGTCCTCCACGCCGCGGGCCAGGACGACGAGGCAGGCCCGATGTTCCGCGGGGTCGTGCGGGACGCGGCCGACATCGGCTTTCGCATCGGGATCGTCGATGCGCTCGATAGCCTGGCGACCATCGAACGTGAGCGCGACCCTGTGCAGGCGGCACGTCTCGTCGGCATGGCCGACCGCCTTCGAGCCGAGGCGCGCCTGCGGATCTGGGCGCCGGCCGAATACGAGCGCACGGTGGAGACGCTGGGCGCCGCGCTCGGCGCCGACGTGTTCGACCGGCTCCGCGCTGAAGGCCATGCGCTTCGACTGCCGGCGATCGTCGAACTGGTCGCTGGACCTCGTCTGGCCGACCGCGTGGAAGGGCTGCCGGCACCCGTCGGATCCGTCGATGGTTGAGCCGCCCGTGGCGACGCGCACCTTTGGTCGATCCGTCCTGGCAGTCATCGAGGGCGACATCACCCGAGTCCCGGCAGACGCGATCGTGAACGCCGCGAACAACGCCTTCGCCGCGGGCGGCGGCGTCGACGGCGCGATTCGAAGAGCGGCAGGTCCCGAACTGTCCGGCGAGATGCGCCGCCGCTACCCGGCGGGCACGGCGACCGGCAGTGCGGTGGAGACGGCCGCCTACGCCCTCCCCGCCCGGTGGGTCATCCACGCGGTCGGACCGGTGTGGGGCCAGGGTGGGCAGGACAAGCTCGATCTGCTCGCGTCCGCCTATCGCACGGCGTTCGAGGTCGCCGACGAGCTCGGTGCGAGGACGATCTGCTCGCCGGCGATCAGCGCCGGCACCTTCGGGTTCCCGTCGGAGGCCGCAGCGGATGTCGCGCTGCGAACGAGCCGCGACTACCTGCTGGGCGAAACGGGCATCGAGCGCGTGACGTTCGTCCTTCGCGTGAGCGCCGTCGAGACATTCCGTCGCCGGCTGGCTGCCATCTGACATCCGCGGAAGAACCGAAGACGCTACGGGCTCGTACCGACTGGTGGAGGTTCATGTCGATGTCCATCAGTCGGCTTCGAACGGTTTCGACGCATCACGTCGGGGCGGCATGGCGCCTCGTTGCGCTGATGCCACTGCTCCTGACACTCCTCGCGGCGTGCAGCAAGGGGACCGGCGGCGGCCCCGCCTACTGACAAGATCCGGCCGCGTCTCGCGGTCCTCAGGCGATCATCGGGCTCCGGGCGAAGGGCTCGCTGTCGACCCATCCCTTGGATCCGAGGCGGTGACGGCCGCGCACCGCCGTTATCCTCGTCAGCGTGAGCTGGCTGACATGACCTCGGGAAGAACGCCCACCGACGTCGTCGAGTCGGGCGTCCGTGGCCTGTTCCGGGTGGCGCTGCCCGACGGCTCGGTCCGCCTGGCCGCCGGCGATACCCGTGGCGGTCCGACCGATCTGATCGGCCCGGACAGGACGATCGCAGACATCCTCCGGGCCGGACGCCGCGGTCTCAGCGATGCGGTCGCCGGGCCGACCGCCGGCCCCGTCCCCACGGGTGCCAAAATCCTCGCCCCTCTCGACGCCCAGGAGGTCTGGGCGGCCGGCGTGACGTACCGGCGATCGCACGAGGCTCGCGTCGAGGAGGCGTCGGAGCCGTCGGTCTACGACAAGGTCTACGTCGCGGACCGGCCCGAGCTCTTCTTCAAGTCGACCGCCGCCCGTGTCCGTGCGACCGCCGAGGCGATCGGCATCCGCTCGGATTCGAGCTGGGACGTCCCTGAGCCAGAGCTCATCCTCGTCGTCACTCCGAGCCTTGAGATCGCCGGTTACGCCCTCGGCGACGACGTCTCGAGCCGCTCGATCGAGGGCGACAACGCGCTCTACCTGCCCCAGGCCAAGTTCTACCGCTGGTCCTGTGCGATCGGGCCGGCCCTCGTCCCGGCGGACGCGGTCGAGTTGCCGCTCGACATCTCGTTGACCGTTCGCCGCGGCGCTGACGTCGCGTTCGCCGGCTCGACCTCCACGGCGGCCCTTCGACGCTCGCCGGACGAACTCGTCGCCTGGCTCGGCCGCGCGTTGGACTTCCCCGACGGCGCCCTGCTGATGACCGGCACCGGAATCGTGCCCGACGCCTCGTTCACGCTCCAGCCCGGCGACGACGTCGAGATCGACGGCGGGCCGCTCGGCATATTGCGGAATCCGGTCGACCGCGTCGAGGTCCGCCCGGTCAACGCACCGCTGGAGGCGTCAGGACCCGCAGGACCTCGTCGGTGATGGCCGGCCGACGTGCGACTGCGATCCCGTCCTTCTCGAGGAGCCGTCCCAGCACGGCCGCATCCCGCAGCGCGCAGCCCATGTGGTCGTTGTTGAAGTAGGCGTATCCAGACGGATCCGGTCCCCAGACATCACGGATCCGGTCCACCCAGCGCGCGAGGGCACGCTCGCTGTAGCACGATGGCGGTTGCGCTCGACCGCCATGGAACCGCAGATACGCCCAGTCGGTCGTGGCCCACGCGGGCATGAGTGGGCCACGCCGATCCGCCAGACACAGGGCGACGCCTCGCTCGGTCAGGAGCTGCCGGAAGGCGTCCGTGTACCACGAGGGGTGCCGCGGCTCGACGGCCACTCGGACCGTCCGCGGGAACGCCTCGAGCGTTCGAGCGAGCCGGTCGAGGTCGGCCGGCATATCCGGTGGGAGCTGCAGCAGCACCGGGCCCAGGTGTGATCCAAGTTCGCTCGCCCGCTCCATGAGGTACGCCACCGGTTGACGCGGTTCGTCGAGCCGGCGGATGTGGGTCAGATAGCGACTGGCCTTGACCGCGAAGGTGAAATGCGACGGGACACGCGCTGCCCACCCACGGAAGGTCGCGCTCGACGGCATCCGGTAGAAGGTGACGTTGAGCTCGACCGTGTCGAAGCGCTCCGCGAAGAACTCCAGCTCGGAGCCGCGCGCAGATGGCGGATAGAAGCGGCCCCGCCAGTGCTCGTACAGGAACCCTGAGGTCCCGATATCGAGGGCCGTGGTGACCTCCCGCCCTTAGGGGATATTGAGCTCCTGCTTGGCCGATGCCTTGCGCGTCGCCATCCGCTGCCCGAGATCGTCAAGCTCGGCCCGGTCGAAGACCTGGCGAGCCTTCTGGAACATCTCGCCTTCCTCTTCCTCGATGTGGTGCTCGACGTTCTCCTTCATGACGACAGCCTTCGCACCCCACGTCTCGTCACCGACGTCCAGGGACTCGAGCTCACCCATCAACAGGTCGACGACGTGATGCTCCTCGTAGCCCTCGAGCACGATGTCCTTCGCCTTGGGATGGTCCCGAAGCTCCGGGTAGAAGATCTCCTCCTCGATGATCTCGTGGACCGTGAGCTCGCCCTTGATGGTCGCGAAGAGGTCGCTCCTCGTCTTGAGACCACGCTCGGTCGTCGATTCGAGCTCACTGAGCAGCTTCTTCACCTTGTCGTGGTCTTCCTTGAGCAGCGTGAGGGCATCCACGGGCACGGTCTCCTTGTCTCTCTCACGGATGGACTGTCCCTCGGACGGTAGGCGGCTACAGCCGTTGGCTCGCTCGCGGGTCCGGGCTGGGGCGTTGCAAGCGTCTGGCAGACGGCCGTCGCCGCCCGGCCGAGACCTCCTCGTTCGTTCGGCCTGTCTTGACGCTTCGTCGCGTGTCCTCCGCATCCCAATCCGGGATGGCGGCGCCGTCCCTCCTGTGGATGAGCAGCCACTTCGCGCGTGTGCCGTCCGGCCGTGGTCGTGCCCGCTGCCGCCCGAATCCCGCCGTTCGGACGAGCACGAACGCACCCTCGAGCTTTTCTCCGTCGAGCTCGAACTTGAACTGGCCGCCCTCGATCGCCTTCGCCGGGTCGGGTGTGTCCGGGTCCGCCCGGTACGTGCCCCAGTCCCAGACGATCACGTCGCCGCCGCCGTACTCGTGCGCGGGGATGACGCCTTCGAAGTCGAAGTAGCCGAGGGGATGGTCCTCGACCCGCACAGCGAGCCGGCGCTGGGCGGGATCGAGGGTCGGGCCGCGTGGGACGGCCCATGAAGCGAGGACGCCATCGACCTCGAGCCGGAAGTCGTAGTGAAGGCTCGATGCCCTGTGTCGCTGGACGACGAAGCGACCGGTGACGGGGCCGGGTACGCGCAGCGACCCCGAAGCCGCCTCGGCGGGCGGTTCCGGGGTCGCCGTGAAGTCACGCTTGGACCGGTAGGTCCGCAGCCGGTCGTCGGCTGCATTCGACCGGTCGGGTGTGTCAGCGGTTGCGGATCTCGACGGGGTCCGGCTGGACCTCGTCGCCGTGGATCTCGCCACGCCAGCCCTTGCCGTTGCCGCCCTGTCGCTCGATCTGCTCCTTGAAGCGCTCGAGATCGCCATGGACCCGGCGCTGCAGGAACCCGAGGGCATCGCCCGCACCCTCGATCGGACCCTCGGGGTCCGCGTCGATCCGGAGGGTGATCTCGGTCTGGTTCGAGCCCATCGGACGGAAGGTCACGGCGCCATCGTTCTCGGCACCCTCGATGCTCCGCCACGCGACACGGGTGTCCGGGGTCTGATCGGTGATCTCGGCCGTCCATTCCTTGGTCTTGCCGGCGATCTGCGCCCGCCACCGGAGCCGCTTGTCATCGAGCTGCTGGACCTGTTCGACACCGTCCATGAAACGCGGGAACTCCTCGAACAGCGTCCACTGGTCGTACGCGACGCGCACGGGGACGTCGACGGTGATCGATTCCTCGAAACGGGACATGTAGGGACCTCCTTCGAATACCGTCAGCTTTCTGTGGGGTGCGTCCATGCTCGCCCGGACCGCGGTCCCTCGGCCATGGTCGCCCCGAGGGCGCCCGTTACAAGGACGTGCCAGTGGCCTCGTCGGTCATCGGGAAGGCGTCCGCGACCGCGGCGTCGATGTCGTCCGCCGTGATCTCGGTCTCGTGCTCGCGCCGGACGAGGAGGACGTGGCGATGCTCGACGGGGACGTCCCGACGGAGCCGCCAATGGACCCGGACGCTTCCGAACTCGAGCGGTGACCCGGACCGCCCGGCAGCGTCCTGGGACACTTCGTCGCCAGGGGTGTCGCCCCAGATGTCGGGGTCGTCCATCAGTTGGGCGACGACGAGGCCGACCGCCTCATCCTGGGTCCGGCCGAGAGCGGCCGCGGCCGAGGGAGTCAGGTCGACGACTCGACCTCCGTCATCGAGCAGGAGGAGGGGCGGTCCCGACGCCATCGGCAGCCGTGGAGCGATCTCGATCGCCTGGTAGGTCGAGACCGCGACCGACTCGACCCACTGCTCGAACTCGTCACCGAAGGCCGGACGTCCCGCCTGACCAGCCGTCGCCTCGACGACCGCGACCTCGTCCCGCCAGAGCCCGACGACGATCGCCTCGATCCCGTCGTGTGAGACGCGGCGAGCGACCTGCGACGCGACGAGACCGAGCCCGGTCAGCCGCTCCTGGATGTCGCGCAGCCGCTCGAACAGGTCCGCCTCGGCCGACGGCCGAGCGGCCATCGTGATGATCCGCAGGATCGATGTCGGGGTCGGGAGGGAGCCGAATGTGCGGCTCATCAGCTCGTACGAGTCGGCGTCCGCGATCGTCATGTCCAGGCCGAGCCGGTCGCGAAGGAAGGCGGCGTCGTCGGCACCTGTCGCATTCACCATCGAGGCGACGTCGAGCCATGACAGCACGGCGACGTCGGGTCCGGATCCGAAGTCGTCCTCACGCCAGCCGACGATCAACGTCTCGAGGCCGGCGATGCGGGTCGCCGCTCGCGTCAATCGGTCGCGATCGAGGGTCCGACGATCGTCGCCGTCCCCGCTGTCCCCCGTCCTGTCGCGTCGCCCGTGGACGATCCGGATCAACATGTCGGGCGATTTTGCCTCATGCCGAACGCCACCGCCATCGGTTCAGCGACAGGTGGAGGCGAAGTCCCGGTGCGGGTTCGCACCGCATCGGACCGCTCCTGCCGGGTCCGTACACCACCACGACGACCCGGGCCGGCGCGTCCCCTCTGGGCAGCGTAGCCCGAACGTACCGTTGCCCATCGCGGAGGGCTATCGATACTCGGGTTCGGGCATCGTCCCGTGGCCGGCGGATCGTCGGTCGACCGCTTCCGGGGGCAGGGAGAAGGCGAATCGATGGTGACACGGCTTCGTTCGAGATGGCTCGCAGGCGGCGGGGCGATCCTGCTGGTGATGTCGTTGAGCGGGATGGCGGCGGCGGCGAGCCTCGTCTCGGACACGACCGATCAGGGCGTGACGACGGAGGACCCGGCGCCCCCGACGGATACGACCCTCACGTTCGAGGACGTGGATGGGAACGGCGTCGACGACGATTGTCAGGACGCGGCTCCGGTCGCAGCGCCCGAGGTTGCCGCTGCGGCGCTGATCGCGGTCGACCTCGACGGCGATGGCACGATCTCGACGTCCGAGGCCGCCCAGAGCGACTGGACCGGCGGGACGAACTGCAATCACGGCGGGTACGTGAGCGGCGTAGCCCAGGGGTCCGAGGAGTGCGGCGACGCCGAGGCCCCCGCCGCTGGGACGGACGAAGGATCGGACGAGGACGGAGAGAGCGACGCGACGCTCGCGAGCACCACGACCACGGTCGCGGCATCGTGCGATGCGGAGACGGAGACGGAGGCGGCCGATGAGGCGCCGACCGAGTGCGCACCGCCCGTCGTGTCCGCCCCGGTCGTCGAGGCACCCGTCGACACGAGCCCGAATGCCCACGGCAAGGCGGTCTCCGAGGTCGCGAAGTCCGATGCCGTCGGTGGCAAGAACTGCAACCACGGCGGAGCGGTCAGCGCAGCAGCGAAGAAGGACCACTCCGGTCCGCACGGCAACGCGACGAAGGGTGGTCACGGCAAGGGCAAGAGCAAGGGCCACGGCAAGCCCTAGGGAGCACTGACTGTTCGCCGGCGCGGTCGGCCGTTCCGGCTCGGAAGATCAGACGCGATCGATGGCCCTCGGGACGCGAGCCCCGAGGGCCGTTGATTCAGCCCTGTGCGCGGCCGCCATGACGTGAGATGCGCTCACCCGGCATGACGGTGCCCTGACCGGCCGACCGATGATGGCCGCCCTGCGGTCGCTGGCCCGGCTGTCCGTTCTGCCCGACCGGCCGCGGGCCCTGGCCTTGCCTGTTGCCGATCCCCTGGCCCGGCCGACGTGGACCGGCGAAGCCCGCGCCGCGGTTGCCGGGACGTGAACCACCCGGTCGTGGCGCGTTCGCGGTCGCGTTCGGGCCGCCGGCCGGGCGGGCCGTTCCCGACGTCCGAGCAGAAGGGCCGGTGTCCGCGTAAGCAGTACGTGGCGCGCCCACGGGACGCGGATGACCCGCCGGCCGCGGCTGCCCGCCGGGTCGCCCTTGTCCGGATCGGGGCGCGCCGCCGTGACGAGGCGCTCCGACGCCGCTCATCGATCGCGACGGACGGACCCCGCCGAGGCCGCCGCGAAGGATCGGCTCCGGTCGGATCCGCGGATCGGGCTCGAAGCCGGCGATCGTCTCGCGCGGGATCCCTCGCCCGAGGACACGCTCGATGTCGTTGAGGAGCTTCAGCTCGTCGACACACACCAGGGAGACCGCGTCGCCATCGACGCCGGCACGGCCCGTCCGGCCGATGCGATGCACGTAGTCCTCGGGCACCATCGGGAGCTCGAAGTTCACGACGTGGGGCAGAGCCTCGATGTCGAGCCCACGAGCAGCGACCTCGGTCGCGACGAGGATCGCGAACCTGCCGGCCTTGAAGTCGGCCAGCGCACGGACACGCTGCGGCTGGCTCTTGTTGCCGTGGATCGCAGTGGCGGCGATGCCGTCCTTCTCGAGCTGCTGGGCGAGCCGGTTGGCACCGTGCTTGGTCCTGGTGAAGACCAGTGCCTGGTCGATCCGCCCGGTCCGGATGAGATGGCTCAGCAGCTCACGCTTCCGCTCCCGGTCGACCATGTGGACGACCTGGGTCACGAGCTCGGTCGGGGTATTGCGAGGCGTGACCTGGACGTGGGCCGCGTCCGTGAGCAGGTCGTTCGCGAGGCGACGGATCTCGTCTGAGAACGTCGCCGAGAAGAGCAGGTTCTGGCGTCGTGCCGGCAGGATCGCGAGGATCTTGCGGATGTCGCGGATGAAGCCCATATCGAGCATCCGGTCGGCCTCGTCGAGGACGAGGATCTCGACCCGCGACAGGTCGATCGTTCGCTGGCCGAGGTGGTCGAGCAGTCGGCCGGGGGTGGCGACGACGATCTCGGGGCCCGAGCGCAGTGCGCGGACCTGTGGATCGAAGCCGACGCCGCCATAGATGGTCGTCGACCGGATCGGGTTCTGGGCGCCGTACGTGCGCACGCTCTCCTCGACCTGGAGCGCGAGCTCGCGGGTGGGCGTGAGGATGAGCGCCCGGATGGCACGCGGCCCGGTCTGGGGACGGGAGCCGTGGAGCCGCTGGATCAGCGGAAGGACGAACGCCGCGGTCTTGCCGGTGCCCGTCTGGGCCCCCGCGAGGACGTCGCGTCCGGCAAGGACGAGCGGGATGGCCTGTGCCTGGACAGGCGTTGGTTCCGTGTAGCCCTCGTGGGCGACGGCGCGAAGGAGCTCGGGCGACAGCCCGAGTTGATCGAATGACATGGAGAAGCTGCTCCTGACGAGGCCCTCCCGCCTTCTGGCGGGGCCCGGTCAGGGCGCTGAGTGTGACGTGGATCGGGGTCGAAACGGTTGAGGGCCGGGGCGCTGACCGGAGCGCCCTTCGAGCACGACGGTCGGGAGCATACCCGATATCGCGGATCGGCGGGTCAGGCGCCCTTGCGTTCGAGGATCGGGCGCGCCTTCTCGGGATCGTCGACGACGAAGGTGAAGGTCGCCGAATCGCCCCATCGGCCGAGGAACAGATGGCCGTAGATATTGACGCCCGCATCCGCGAGCTCGCGAGCGAGCCGGGCCATCCCACCCGGCTGGTCGTCGACCTCGGCGAGGATCGCCTCGCCCTCGATGTACGTATAGCCCCGCTCGTCGAGGACCGCTGCTGCCGTCTCGTCGTCCGCGGTGGTCATGATCACGTGGCCGCTCTCGCCCATGCTCCCGCCGCCGATCGCCCGGAGGTCGACGCCGCGCTCCGCGAGGGCCTCGGCCAGCGACGCCATCGCACCGGGTTCGTTCTTCAGCTGGACGACGAACTGCTTGGCCATGCTGCCTCCGCGTGCGGCGCCGCCGGTCGCCGGCGTCGCGTGCCGACAATCCTATCCGCGGACGACTGGTACCGTCCCCGCATGTCGCTGCCGTCTGCTGTCGACGCGGTCCTCGACGCCCCGCCCGATACCGTCGATGCGGGCGAACGGTCGGTGACCGTCGCGGCGGGGATCCCGTTCTCCTCGCTGGCCTGGGGAGATGCAGCCGACCGGCCGCTCGTCCTGATCCATGGCATCACTGCGTCCGCGCGGATCTGGTGGCGTGTCGGCCCGGCGCTGGCCGCGTCGGGGCGCCGCGTCGTCGCTCCCGACATGCCGGGACACGGATACACGCGACATTGGGCAGGCCACCACCGGTTCCGCGACAACGCGGCGGATGTCGCCGCCTGGATCCGGGCGACGGGCCTCGATGTCCCGAGCCTCCAGATCGTCGGTCACAGCTGGGGCGCGATGACCAGCGCGGCGCTCCCAGTCGCCGGGATCCGGCCGGCGGCGCTCGTCCTGCTCGATCCGCCGGCGATCCCCTACGCGTTCATCGCGCAGATGGCATCGGACCCGTCCGAGGTGTCCTATCCCGACCTCGACAGTGCCGTCCGAGAGCTCGGGCGGTTGAACCCGCATTGGCCGGCCGAGGACGTTCGCGCGAAGGCAGAGGCGTTGACCCAACTGGAGGTCGAGGCGGCTCGATCGGTCGTGCTCGAGAACGGCGACTGGGATGGCGGTCTTGCCGATATCGGCGATCCCGCCGCCGCGGGCATCCCGATCTGGCTCATCCGCGGTGACCCCGGCCGTGGAGGGCTCGTGCCCGACGCGGCACTCCCCGGGTTCGAGGCACGGATCGGTGCGGACCACATCGTCACGCTCGCGGGTGCCCCGCATTCACCCCAACGCACGCATCCGGCGGAGCTGACTGCGGCGTTGCTTGGGGTCCTCGACTAACCGGAAAGCGCGAGGCGGCGTGCGCGCAGGTCGACGGCGCGTCTGTACGCCTCGACGTATCTCGGCGCCGACCCCGTGACCCAGTCGAAATCGACCGCCATCCCACGATCGAGCAGGGACTGCCACGCGGTCCCGCCCGCCGTTCGCAGCGAGACCGCCGCCTCGCACGCGGCGATCAGCCCGGCCACGGTCTCGTCTTCGAAGGCGAACCCGGTACCGGCACCCCGGTGGCTCGTCTCGTCGACGACGGTGTCGGCCAGCCCGCCGACCCGATGGACGATCGGCGGCGTTCCGTAGCGCAGCGCGATCATCTGGCCCTGCCCGCACGGTTCGAATCGCGAGGGCATCGCGAAGAAGTCGGCGCCGGCATAGATCTTCCGGGCCATGACGCGATCGAAACGCTCGATGAACGCGACCTGTGCGGGGTGAGCCCGTGCGATCTCGCGGAACGGATCTGCGAGCGACGCGGGCCCGCTGCCCTGGACGACCAGTCGTACGCCGCGGGCCAGGAGCGTCGGCGACGCGTCCGCGAGCAGGTCGAACCCCTTCTGCGGGTCGAGCCGTCCGATCATCCCGATCACAGCGCCGTCGTCGCGCGGATCGAAGCCGAGCGTCGTCAACAGATCGTCCCGGCACGCTGCCTTGCCCGACCGATCGCTGGCCGAATACGGGGCCGCGAGGTCCGGGTCGGTCGCGGGGTCCCAGACCCCGGTGTCGAGCCCGTTGAGGATGCCGGTGAACCGGTCGCCTTTCGCGCGCAGCGCGGCGTCGAGTCCCATCCCGAACTCGGGGGTCAGCGCCTCCGCCGCGAACCCGGGCGAGACCGTGTTCACGAGTTCCGCGCCCTCGATGCCGGCGAGCAGGAGGTCGATCCCGTCGGCGTTCGCCCCCACGATGCCGGCGCCCGGTCTCAGGCCGAGCTGACCGAGCGCGCTGAGTGGCGTCCAGCCGTGATACGCGAGGTTGTGCAGAGTGATGAGCATCGCCGCGCGGCCGATGATCGGATCGTCCGCGTATCGGTCCTCGCGAAATATCGCCGCAGGTCCCGTGTGCCAGTCGTGCAGGTGGACGACGTCGAGCGGCCGTCCGTCCGCACGAAGCGCCTCGAACGCCGTCCGGCAGAGCAACCCGAACCGCCATGCGTTGTCCGGGTAATCACCGGCGGCGTCGCCGTAGTAGCCCTCGCGGTCGAACGCTGACGGATGGTCCACGAGTCGGAGCCGGTACCCATCGGCGGCGACGTCGATGACGGTCACGGAGCTGTTCCCGGACGGCGACATCGGGTCGGGCACGCGGAGGACGGACGTCCGCTCGACGCGGCTGGGGTCCGGATCCGGGACCCCCCGGTAGCGCGGCAGGAAGACGTCGACAGGCCGCTCGATCGGCGCGCCGTCGACGACCGCGAGCGCCCGCGCGAGTGCGTCGACGACGTCTGCGAGACCGCCGGTCTTCGCCCACGGTTCGCACTCGGACGCGATCATCGCCACACGCAACGGCATCGACCGCATCGTACGCGCCGCCCCGGCCACCACGTCGTCCGGTCAGCCGGCAGTCGCCGGCGACGGACGAGCGGGTATGATGCCGCGCGATGGATCCAGTCCGCGTCCCGTCGATCCCGGCGGCGAGCTTCATGTTGCCGCCGCGGCTCGAAGGATTGCGGCGCCTCGCCTACAACCTCCATTGGGCGTGGCATCCGCGCACGCGCGGCCTGTTCGATCGGATCGATTCGACCGGCTGGGCCCGCTACAGGAGCCCCATCCCCGTCATCAGTGGCGCGGTCGAATGGCCGAGCCTGCTCGACGACGTGAAGTTCCTGGCCGAATACCACGATGTCCTCGCGGAGTTCGACGCCTACATGGCGAACGGCTCCGATCACTGGTTCCAGCGCAAGTACGCAGGCAGGCTGAACGGTCCGATCGCCTACTTCTGTGCCGAATACGGGTTCCACGAGTCGCTCGGGATCTACTCCGGAGGTCTCGGCGTCCTCGCCGGCGATCACATGAAGTCGGCCAGCGACATGGCCCTGCCCGCGATCGGCGTCGGGCTGCTGTACCGCAAGGGCTATTTCCGGCAGACGATCGACGCCGACGGCCACCAGGAGCACGACTACCCCGATTACGACCTGTCGCGCCTGCCGCTCGGACGGGTCCAGGATCAGACCGGGCTGCCACTGACGGTCACCGTCCAGCTGCCGGGCCGCGACCTGTTCGCGGCGGTGTGGGTGGCCCAGGTCGGGCGTGTGCCCGTCCTCCTGCTCGATACGGACATCGCCGAGAACGCCGCCGCGGATCGGCCGATCACGAACATCCTGTACGTCCGCGGCCGCGAGATGCGGCTCCATCAGGAGCTCGTGCTGGGCATCGGTGGTGTCCGTGCCATCCGGGCGCTCGGGCTCGAGCCTTCGGTCTGGCACCTGAACGAGGGCCACTCAGCATTCCTCCTTGCCGAACGCGCCCGTGAGCATGTGGCGAGTGGCCGCTCGCTCGCGCAGGCGTGGGCCGACGTGCGCCGCGACAGCGTGTTCACCATCCACACGCCGGTGTCCGCGGGCAACGAGCGCTTCGACACCGATCTCGTCCGGCGCCTGGCCGGCCCGCTCCTCGACGCCGGCGGCGTCCCGGTGACGGACGTCCTTCAGCTTGGGCTGGGTGTCGACGGGGACACGAACCAATTCGACATGACCGCGTTCTCGCTCCGTCTGACGCGCGGCGCGAACGCGGTCAGCCAGCTGCACGCGCAGACGGCCAATGACACATGGCACGCTGTCGTCGAACGGCCGATCCTCGGCATCACCAACGGCATCCATGGCCCCACCTGGATCGGCCACCCGATCGCCGAGCCGCTCGAGAGACTCGGCGCCGACCTCGACGACCTCGACGCCAACCGGCGAGGCGGCCGGTTCTGGGAGCGGGTCGACCGTATCCCGGCGCAGGACCTATGGGACGCCCACCTCCGACAGAAGCGCGAGCTCGCGCATTTCGCTCGGGGACGGTTGCGCAGCCAGTTCGCTCGGCACGGCGAATCGCCGACGGTCCTCGCCGAGCTCGAGATGGCGCTCGATCCGGACGTCCTGACGGTCGGCTTCGCCAGGCGGTTCGCGACCTACAAGCGGGCGGGGCTCCTGTTCAGCGACATCGATCGGCTCGCGCGGATGCTGTGGGATCCGGAGCGGCCCATCCAGGTCGTCTTCGCCGGCAAGGCGCACCCGGCCGACAGGCCCGGTCAGCGGGTCATCCAGGAGATCTTCCAGCGCTCGCGCTCGCCGCAACTCCGTGGCCGGGTGTACATCCTCGAGAACTACGACATGCGCGTCGCCCGCTTCCTCGTCCAGGGCGTCGACGTCTGGCTGAACAACCCGCGCCGCCCGCTCGAGGCGTCCGGGACGTCCGGCATGAAGGCCGCCCAGAACGGGGTCCCGAACGTCAGCGTCCTCGACGGCTGGTGGGACGAGGGCTTCGACGAGGACAACGGCTGGGCGATCGGCGGCCGCGAGACTGATCCCGATGAGGCAGCCCAGGACTGGCGCGACGCCCAGGACCTGTACCGGATCCTCGAGGAGGAGATCATCCCGGCCTACTACGAGCGCGAATCCGGTACTCCGCCACAGCGCTGGCTGGCCGTCATGCGTCGGGCGATGTCGAGCGCGCTCTGGCGATTCTCGACCACGCGGATGCTCCACGAGTACACCGAGATGCTGTACCTGCCATCGGCTCCGACCTCGACTCGAACCTCCGTTCCGGCCACCGGTTCCGAGGCGCCGCCATCACTCGTGACGGAACCCGGCTGACGGACGACGGCATGACCGGGCGCATCTCGCTCGCGCTGGCATTCCATAACCACCAGCCCGTCGGCAACTTCGGATGGGTGCTGTCCGAGGTCTATGAGGCAGCATACGAGCCGATGGTCGCGGCACTCGAGCGGCACCCGACGGTCCACATCTCGCTCCACTACACGGGACCGCTGCTCGAGTGGCTGCGCACCGAGCAGCCGGAGTTCATCGGTCGGGTCGCGGCGCTTGTCGGGCGCGGGCAGGTGGAGATCCTCGGCGGCGGCTACTACGAGCCGGTCCTCGCGTCGCTGCCCGAGCGCGACAGGGTCGGGCAGCTCCTGCGGATGGGGTCGGAGCTCGAGGCGATGTTCGGACGGCGACCTCAAGGCGCATGGTTGGCCGAGCGTGTGTGGGAGCCGGATCTACCGACGTCGCTGGTCCTCGGCGGCTACGACTGGACGATCGTGGACGACGCCCATCTCCGTGCGGCGTCCATCCCGGAGGCGATGCACTGGGGCCCCTATTCCACCGACGACCAGGGGCAGCTCCTGCGGGTCTTCGCGACCGAGCAGGGCCTTCGGTACCGCGTCCCGTTCCGCGAGGTCGACGAGGTCATCGACTACCTGCGCGACCACGCGACCGAGGACGGCGAGCGGATCGGGACGATGGGCGACGATGGCGAGAAGTTCGGTTCGTGGCCGTCGACCTGGGATCACTGCTGGGGAACGGGCCGCTGGGTCGACCGGTTCTTCGATGCTCTCACGGCGAACGCGGCGTGGCTGACGACGACGACACCATCCACGTGGCTCGCCGATCACCGCCCGATCGGCCGGGTCTACATCCCCACGGCGTCGTACGAGGAGATGGGCGAGTGGGCGCTGCCCGCCGACGAGAGCCTGCTCTTCCATGCCACGCTCGCCGCGGACAAGGCGGCCGGCCGACCCGAAGCGCGCTGGCTGCGGGGGGCCTCCTGGCGCAACTTCCAGGTCAAGTACCGGGAGATCAACGACCTCCACAAGCAGATGCTCCGGACCTCGGACGCCGTCGACGGGATGGCCGATGGCCCGGAACGATCGCGGGCGATCGACCACCTCTATCGCGGCCAGTCGAACGACTGCTACTGGCATGGCGTCTTCGGTGGTGTCTACATCGGACACATGCGGCTCGCGACGTATGCCCATCTGATCGCGGCCGAGGACCTCGCCGATGCCGCCGCAGGCCGGCTGGAGGCGGCGACGCTCGCGGACCTCGATCTCGACGGGCAGGACGACGTGCGGCTCGCCGGCGCCGGTCAGGTCGTGACGATCGAGCTGACCGAGGGCGCCGGAATCGGCGGCTGGGACATCCGGCCGGTCCGACACGCGCTGACGGCGGTCATGCGCCGGCGACCCGAGGCCTACCACCAGACGCTTCGCGACCATGAGGCGTCACTGGCCCGTCGCGCGGCGGGCGATGCCGCCGACGAGAGCGGGACGACCCCACCGGCCTCGATCCATGACGTCGTCCTGACCAAGGAGACGGGTCTGGCCGACCGCCTCCACTACGACCCGTACGAACGGCGCGCGGGGCTCGTCCGGTTCCTGGCGCCAGGGACGACCGCTGCCGATTGGGCCGACGGCGACGCAACCGAGCTCGGCGATGCCGTCGATGGGGCCTTCGAGGTGACGGCACTCGAGCCCGGTCGGGTCGTCGTGGAGCGCGACGCGACGGTCGATGAAACGCCTGTCCACGTCAGGAAGGTCATCGCCATCGGCGGTGACCGTCGGACGCCGACGCTCTCATTGGCCGTTGAGGTCACCAACGCGGGCGACCGGACGGTCGAGGGACTCCTCGGAGTCGAGTGGACGATCATGCTGCTCGGCGGCGGCGGCAATCCATCGGCCTGGTTCGAATCCGACGGCATCCGGGATCGCCATGACGGCAGCGGCGCGCGTTCGGACGTCATCTCGTTCGCCCAGGGGAACGACGACGTCGGCGTCTCCATCGAAACCACCCTGTCGGAAACCGCTGCGCTGTGGTGGGCGCCCGTCGAGACCATCTCGAACTCCGAGGGTGGGTTCGAGCGTGTCTACCAGGGAGCGGGGATCCTCGTGTCGTGGCCCGTGTCGCTCATGCCCGGATCGAGGCGAACCGTGACCATCAGCCACGTCGTCACCACGTCAACCGATCTCGCGGCGGATGAGAGAGCCGCTAGCTGGTGATGCCGACCGGATACGCCGGGCTGCGGGGATCGGTCGAATCGACGCGGCTGTCGACGCCGAACCGGGCTGCAAAGCCCGCGAACAGCGCGAGGGCCGCGATCACGGCGACCAGCATGATGAAAGCGTCCATTGAGGGTCCGTCCTGCTTGCTATGGTTCCTATGCCAAGTCGAACCGAGTTTGGACTAGCACACTATGTCAAATAGCTTCGACCCGGCTCCATGACCGGCACTTCCGGTGGCGCTCTCGATGTCGAGCGTGATTCGGACGTCCCGATCTCGACCCAGATCTTCTGGCAGCTGAGCTACCAGATCGATTCCGGTCGACTGTTACCCGGTTCTCGGTTGCCGCCCGTACGCGAGCTTGGTGCGGCTCTGCGAGTGAACCCCAATACGATCAGGGCGGTCTATCGTCGTTTGGCCGATTCGGGATACGTCACGAGTCGCCACGGCGCGGGAACGCACGTCGCGGAACGACCCCCGCAGCGACGCGGCGCGGAGGCACTGGCGGGCATCGTCGCCGAGATGCTGCGCCGAGCCGCGCAGGCAGGGTTCACCGCCGACGAGCTGGCTGCGGCCACGTTCGCCGCAGCCACCGAGCGGAAGCGTCCCGGACCGCACGTGCGCGTCCTCTTCGCGGAGTGCACGAGCGCCGACGCCGGATACGACGCGGAGCGCCTGTCCGACGAGTTCGCCGGCACGATCGACGTCGAGGGCGCCCTGCTCGACGACCTGCCCGAGCGGCTCGAACGCTTCCACTACGACCTGGTCGCGACGACCACGTTCCACGCCGACGAGGCACAGGCGCTGGTGGCCGGCCGCGTCCCCGTCGTGGCGATGCTGGTCGGTCCCGGCTATGTCGAGCTGGTCCACGAGATCGCGGCGCTGCCGGCGGGCTCGACGGTCGGGCTCGTGTGCGCTTCATCGCGGGGCTCCGAGAACATGCGTGAGACGCTGACACTGTCGGGCACGACCGGCGTGGAGATCGTCTCCGCCCTCATCGAGCAGCCCGAGGACGTGGAGCTCATCGATCAGTCCGCGACGCTCATCCTGCTGTCGCGCGAGGCGCTGGCGGCGGGTCTCCAGGGCCGGTTCTCGCGGCCGGACCGCATCCGCCCGTGGACCTACGACTTCGACCCGTCCGGGCTCGAACTGCTCAGGCGCGCGGTAGAGCACGTCGTGATCGCCACCTGACCTCGATGGTCTCGCGAAGCGCACGGCGAGTGCGCGTGTGCGTGGTGAGGACCGGAGGCGGCAACGGACGCGTCGTCCACGATCGCCGCGTGCCATCCTTCATGCCATGGACCGTGACTTCCACGTCCGCCGCGAGCCGCGCGATCGATATGCCGTCAGGCGGCCTCTGGTCGGCATCCGCGGCGACCTCGTCGTCAGCGACACGGCGGGCATCCGGAGGCTGGCCGATCGCATGAACCGCGCGCGGGCCGACGGTGCGCCGTCCGTCCAGGCCGGCGAGATCGCGGCCCTCGGGCTGCTCCACGAGGTCGGTCACCTGCTCATCGATCATTACGAGACGACCGTCCAGCCCGGGGCGATGGCCGGTGCACTCGAGAAGCTCGAAGGCAGCCTCGGGCCTGACGCCGACCGGCTGCTCGATCGGTTCGCCGACGAGTTCCCGGGCGCGGGTCCGGACCCGGAACCGACGACCGAGCGCCTCGAGGAGCTGTTGCTGACGCGCATCGCCAACGAGAACCCGGCGATCGGAGCGATCCAGGAGCTGGTCGACGACCGGACGCTGGCCGAGCGGACTCGCTACACGGCCGCGATCAGCGAGCTCGAGGCCATCTTCGCCGCGGGGCCGCCGCTCGAAGGCGACGGTGGATCGCTGATCGAGCTGATCCGGCTGCCGGCTCGTCAGGCGCCGACGTCCCTTGCCGCGCAGCTCCGGTTCGTCCGGGCTCGGTGGGGCTCGATCCTGGGAGCCGGACTCGACGACCTCCTCCGTCGGTTCGACCTCGCGCTCGGCATCCTCGCCGACGAAGAGCGGGCGCTGCATCTGCGGTTCGGTGGTGGTGGCGACGGCGCCGGTGGCCGACCGGAGACGCCGTCGTTCGCGGGCGCCGCGGACGAGCCCGACGCGTTCTCATCCGATTCCGCCTGGATGCCTCAGGTCGTGCTCATGGCCAAGAGCACGTACGTCTGGCTCGACCAGCTGTCGCGGACCTACCGGCGCGAGATCCGCACGCTCGACGCCATCCCCGATGAGGAACTCGAGACGCTTGCCCGCTGGGGCGTCACGGGCCTGTGGCTCATCGGCCTGTGGGAGCGCTCCACGGCGTCGGCGACGATCAAGCGCATGCGCGGGAACGTGGACGCGGTCGCCTCGGCGTACTCGCTCGACGACTACCGCATCGCGGACGACCTCGGCGGCGAGGGCGCGTACGCGCACCTACGCGACAGGGCCTGGGGCCACGGCATCCGGCTCGCCAGCGACATGGTCCCCAACCACATGGGCATCGATTCGCGCTGGGTCATCGATCACCCGGAGTGGTTCCTTTCGCTGCCGGAGCCCCCATACCCCGCCTACACCTATACCGGGCCTGACCTCTCGCCTGACCCGCGGGTCTCCATCGTCCTCGAGGACCACTACTGGGACGACAGCGATGCGGCGGTGGTGTTCAAGCGGTACGACCACCGGACGGGCGATGCGCGATACGTCTACCACGGGAACGACGGGACGAGCTTCCCGTGGAATGACACGGCACAGCTCGATTTCCTCGATGCGACGGTCCGCGAGCACGTCATCCGGACGATCATCGAGGTCGCCCGGCGCTTCCCGATCATCCGCTTCGACGCCGCGATGGTCCTTGCCCGGAAGCACATCGAGCGGCTGTGGTGGCCGGAGCCCGGCCAGGGCGGCGGCATCCCGTCACGCGCCGAGCACGCGATGCCCAAGGAGGAGTTCGAACGACGGATGCCCGTCGAGTTCTGGCGCGAGGTCGTCGATCGCGTCGCCGCCGAAGTGCCGGACACGCTCCTGCTCGCGGAAGCGTTCTGGCTCCTCGAGGGCTACTTCGTCCGGACGCTCGGGATGCACCGCGTCTACAACAGCGCATTCATGCACATGCTCCGTGACGAGGACGGCAAGGGCTACCGGAAGGTCATCCGCGAAACGATCGAATTCGATCCCGAGATCCTCAAGCGCTACGTCAACTTCATGAGCAACCCGGACGAGAAGACGGCCCTCGAGCAGTTCGGCAAGGGCGACAAGTACTTCGGCGTCGCGACCGTCCTCGCGACACTCCCCGGGTTGCCGATGCTCGGCCATGGCCAGGTCCAGGGTTTCGGCGAGAAGTACGGGATGGAGTTCCGCCGGGCGATGCTCGACGAGCAGCCGGACCCGTGGCTGGTCGAACGCCATGAGCGCGAGATCTTCCCGCTCCTTCATCGCCGGGCGTGGTTCGCCGAGGCGGCCGATTTCCTGCTGTATGACTTCGTGACGCCGGACGGCGTCGACGAGGCCGTGCTCGCCTATTCGAACGGGTCCGGACCGGATCGATCGCTCGTCCTGTATCACACCCGGTTCGCCTCGACCCGAGGACGCATCCACCGCTCCGCTCGCTACGCCGTGAAGTCACCGGACGGGTCGAAACGCATCGTCCGGCGGACGCTGGCCGATGGTCTCGGGCTGCCAGGGGACGCATCGATGTTCGTCACCTTCCGGGATTCCCGCACGAGGCTCGAGTACGTCCGGTCGTGCGCCGAGATCCGCGAGCGCGGCCTCGAGTTCTCGCTCGATGCCTACGGGAGCCACGTCTTCTGGGAGTTCCGGGAGGTCCACGACGGCATCGCGGGGCAGTGGTCGCGGCTCGCGGCCCGGCTTGGCGGAGCCGGCGTCCGCTCACTCGATGAGGCGATGCGGGAGCTCCAGCTCGAACCCGTTCACGCGCCGCTCAGGGCGGTCTTCGAGGACGCAGCGCGACCGGGGGCCGAAACTGGCCCGGCCGCGACCCCTGAACGTGTCACCGCGTTGTACACGTCGGTCGCCGAGGCGACCGGCGTCCCCGCCTCGGCGGCGGACGAGCTTGCCGCGACAGCGGCCGAACGAACAGCGGCAGCTCCCTCCTCCACCGCCGTCGGCCCTGATCCGCTGGATCGGGCGGCGCTGTTCGCCTGGCTGGTCCTCGAGCCGATGGGCCGCCTCGCCCCGACGGGTGACCCGGCGGCAACGACCCGCGCCTGGTACGACGAGCTGCGCCTTGCCGCGCCACTCGCGCAGGGGCTGCGGCGGTTCGGGCTCGATGAGGCTTCGGCGTGGCAGGTGGCCGACCGTGTCCGCGTCCTGCTCGCACTCGCCCGGCCGTCGACGGTGAGCGGTACAGCGCAGAGTCGTGACGTGAAGCTGCTGAGCGCGTGGCTCGCCGACGCGACTGTCCGGACCGCCCTCGGGGTCAACACCTGGGAGGGAGTCGAGTACGTCGATCGCGAACGCGTCATCGACCTGGCACGTTGGGCGGCGATGCTCGACACGCTCATCGCGGACCCCGAGGCCACCGACACCGCCTTCCCGACACGGATCGCCGAGATGGCGGAGGCGGCCGGCTACCGCATCGACGCCCTTCTGACGCCGTCCGGCGCGCGAGCCGCTGCGCGCGGGAGGCGACGACCGGCGTCAGTCGAACAGGATCCTGCGCAGGAGTGACGTCGGTGGCGCGCCGTGGGCGATGACCGACTCGAGGTGCGTCCGATAAACGAACCCGGGTGTGTCGCCGAGATCGCCGACGACCCGTTGCGCCGGCACCGCTGACTCGCCGCGCGGATCCCCGGACGCCGCTGCGGCGCGGATGCGCGCCTCACGTTCGATCTCCCACATCTCCAGTGAACCGGCGTAGTACGTCGTCAGCTGCGTCGACGACAGACGCGCCCGGTCGAACTTGGCGCGTGCCTCGGCCTCCTCCTGGAAACCGCCGTCGACCATCAACGCGACCGCCTCGTCGCCGGTCATGTCGTCGCAGTGGATGCGCCTGTCGATGATCGCGTTCGTGATCGAGCGCAGATAGAACTTCCAGTGGACGAGCATCAGCGCCGGGTCATCGGCGCCATACCCCTGGTCCATCATCACCTGGGTCACGTACACCGCCCAGCCCTCGGCGAAGAGCCCGCTCTGGAAGATCGCCCGCACGATCGAGGGGCAGCGGTTCGCGTAGACGCCCTGGAGGTAGTGTCCCGGGACCGCCTCATGGATGGTCAGGACGCGCAACATCCGATCGTTGTCCTCGCGGAGATTGGACTCGCGCTGCTCATCGGACCAGTCCTCGGGCATCGGCGTGATCGCGAAGAACGCCTTCTGTCCCTTGTCGAGCGGGCCGGGCGACGACAGCATCGCGCCTCCGAACGAGCGGAGGAAGACCGGCGTCCAGCGGATGATCAGGGGTTCGTCGGCCAATCCGATCAGGTCGCGTTCCCGGCAGAACGCCTCGATCCGCCCGTTCTCCGAGCGGCAGAAGTCGAGAAGGTCGTCGGCGGCCGGGTGCTCCGCGGCGATCGCATCGAGGACCCCCCGGACGAGCGTTTGTTCATCGTCGGGCCGCGGGGAGTCGGGTCTCCACGTCGGCCAGAGCTCGCCCGCGAGCCGAACCATCTCGGCGCGGACGGCGCCGAAATCCCGCTCCGCGGAGGCGAGCAGTCGGTCGGGAGTGAGTGTCTCGGAGCGCATGGTGTGCCGCATCTTCTCGGCGAAGAGCTCATGCCCGAGCCGTCCCTCGCCGTCGCTCGCAGGAAGGACGACGTCACGCAGGTGCGTCTCGAAGGCGGCGAGCGCGGCCCGAGCGATGTCGGCGGCCGCGGCCAGGCGAGGCACCAGCGTCTCCACCCGAGCGTCGCTCGGGCCGGCCTCATCCGCCGAGGACAAGGCGTCGTCGATGAGCTCGCCGATCCCGGCCAGCTGTCGGAGCGCCGTCTCAGTGTGGAAACGCGCGACGGGTCGTCCGTCGTGGCCGACGAGCGTCTCGCGGGCGGCGTCGAGGACCGGAGGGAGCCGCTCGAGCCGTCCGGCGACGGACGACAGCCTGTCGGCGAGCGGCGCGAACTCGCGGGCCTGGAGCGCGAACAGGCCCTCACCGATGAGGTAGACCCACGCCAGAGGGTTCCAGGCGTCTTCGGCAAGAGTCGTTTCGGCGAAGACCGCGGCTTCGAGCTCGCCGATCAGCAGGTCGCGGTCGATGGCGTCGTCGGCCGAGAGGTCCGTCATCTCGCGGAACGTCGTCAGCCACCGCTCGTTCGCCGCGAGGCGCTCGGCACGGCCGCGCGAGGACAAGTCCGGCCAGAGCGCGTCGTGCGCGTGCTCGCCGATGGACGTCGCGAAGACGGGATCGCGCTCGAACGTGTCGGCCAGGAACGCGTCGACGGTCTCGGCGAATGTGGCCACCTACAGCACGCCCATCGCAGCGAGGTCGTCGCGAAAATCCCAGCCGCGCGCGTGCCCGGGTTCGATCCGGGCGACAGTGCCACCGTGCTCGTCGTCGTAGAAGGCGGACGCCGCCTCGCCGACATAGCGCGTCGCGATCCGGCGGACGACCGGGCCGTAGGGAACATCGAGGAGGATGGCGACGCCGCGGACCTCGAAGCCGCGGTACGGGAAATCGTCCTCGTTGACCACGATCGTGACGCGCGGATCGCGTCGGAGGTGCTTCAGCTTGCCGTCGCCGGCGGCCATCGCGATGGTGAACCCGCCGTCCTCCCAGACGAACCAGAGCGGCGACAGGAGGACCGTCCCGTCGGCTCGAAAAGTGGACATGACCGCAAGCCGGCGCTCGTCGAGGAGCCCGTCCAACTGCTCGACGGAGAGACCGCGGTTCACCCGGGCATCCTAGCAGTCGGCCGGTCTACCATCCGACGATGCCAGGACAGACGTGGGTCGAACCGGTCGTCCTCGAGGGCGATCGCGTCCGCCTCGAGCCACTCCGCGCGGACCATCTCGCGGACCTGCTGGTCGTCGGCCTCGACCCGCCCGTCTGGCGCTGGACGATCATGGGTCCTCAGGACGAGGCGGGTCTGCGGCGCTGGGTGGATACCGCGCTCGCCAACGCTGCCGAGGGCATCGAGCGTCCGTTCGCGACCGTCGACCGGGCCACGGGCAGGGCGATCGGCAGCAGCCGGTTCATGTCGATCGTCCCCGAGCACCGCCGCCTCGAGATCGGCTGGACGTGGGTCGGGACCAGCTGGCAGCGAACGGGGGCGAACCGCGAGGCGAAGCTGCTCCAGCTGACCCACGCATTCGAGTCGCTCGACGCACAGCGGGTGGAGTTCAAGACGCATTCACGGAACGAGAGGTCGCGCAACGCGCTCGCGGGCATCGGCGCGACGTTCGAGGGCGTCTTCCGGAACCACATGATCATGCCCGACGGATCCGTCCGCCACTCCGCCTACTTCAGCATCACCTCGGAGGAGTGGCCCGCCGTGAAAGATCGCCTGCTCGCGGGGCTGGCGCGGTGAGGACCGCGCGCCTTGACCGGGACATCCTCACTAAGGGACTCTCTGCGATCATCGCCCACCACTCGGAGGGACCGCCTTGAGAGGCTTCATCGTCGGGACGATCATCACCGCGATCGCGTTCTACATCCTGACGCGGTTCCTGCCCCAGTACGTCAACTACGAGGGTGAGATCCTCGGTCTGCTCGTGCTCGCCGCGATCTTCGGCGTGGTCAACGGCCTGATCGGCCCGATCGTCCGGACCCTCGCGCTGCCGCTGACGTTCATGACGATGGGGCTGATCGGCTTCGCCATCAACGCCGGCCTGCTGCTCCTGACGGCTGTCATCGCCCAGGCCTTCAAGTTCGACCTCACGATCGGCGACTTTCCGCCGACCCTCCTGTCCATCGACACCATCGTCGCGGCTGTCGTCGGCGCGGTCGTCCTGAGCCTCGTCAGTACCGCCGTCCGGCTTGTCGTCCGCGACTGAGGCGTCGGTCGCGGGGGCTCTTCGCGACGCCGCCGATCGGTTCGGGACGCCCGCATACGTCACCGATCTCACGGAGCTCGATAGGGCCGCGGCGGCGGTTCGTTCGGCGTTCCCCGACCCGTGGATCCGGCAGTACTCGGTCAAGGCGAACGACGTCCCCGCGATCGTGGCGGAAGTCGCCGCGCGCGGTTTCGGCGCGAACGTCGTCTCCAGGGGAGAGTGGGCGGCGGCGCGGCGTGCCGGGCTTTCGAACGACCGGATCACGCTCGAGGGGATCGGCAAGACCGACGGCGATCTCCGGGCCGCCGTCCGGGCCGCGGCCACGAGCACGCCGCTCCTCTGGGTCGCGATCGAGTCGGGTGATGAGGCCGAAGTGGTGAGCCGGCTGGCCCACACGGCCAAGCTCGGTCGCGGGGGACGGCCCCCGCTCGACGTGCTCGTCCGGCTCAACCCTGACGTGACCCCGGAAACGATCGATGCTCTCGCCGTCGGCGCCGGGGCCTCGAAGTTCGGCATGACCGAGACCGAGGCCACAGGCGTCGTCGGCTGGTTGGCGAGGGGCGGGGGTGGCGCGGTCAGGCCGCGGGGCGTGCAGCTCCACGTCGGCTCGCAGCTCCGAGCGGTCGACGCGTGGCGCGACGCCGTCCGGCGTGGACTCGCGGTCGTCGCCCTCCTTCGCGGGACGCTCGAGGATTTCGACACGCTCGATGTCGGTGGCGGTTTCCCGGTCTTCCCACCCGACGAGCCGTCGCCCGGAGCGGAGCGCTTTGCACGCGAGGTGCCCGAGCTCCTCGAGGCGCTGCCGGACGATCGCCGGCCGTCGCGGCTGGCCATCGAGCCCGGCCGCGCCCTCGTCGCCCGCTCGGGCTGGCTCGTCGCCCGCGTCCTCCACGTGCGAGAGCGCGGCGGCCGCCAGGTCGTCATCGACGCAGGGATGACCGAGCTCATCCGCCCCGCGCTGTACGGCGCACGCCACCCGATCCTCGCGCTGACCTCGCTCGGGCGTCCGGTCGACGGCGCCGCGGTCGAGGACGCGACGAGGATCGCCGCCGCCGACATCGCCCCGACCCGGGTGGAGGGTCCGATCTGCGAATCGACGGACGCCCTCGGCATCCACGACCTCCCGGCATTGCGCAGAGGTGACCTGGTCGCGATCCGGGACGCTGGTGCGTACGCGGCCTCGCTCGCCTCCACCTACAACGGCCGCCGCCGGCCGCCGCAGGTCTTCCTCGAGACTGACGGTCGCTTGCGCCTGGCCCGCGCGGCCCGGGCATGAACGGCTCTATCCTGCGGCCGATGCGCCGCGCGATCGCTCTCCTGCCCCTGCTCGCCCTCGGCTTCCTGATCCTCGCCGCAGCCGGCGTCACACGGGCCGCGTCCGTGCCTCCCGGGCCGCCATTCCCGCCGCCGGAGACCGACCGGACCGTCTACGACTATGCCGGGATCCTGTCGCCGACCGCGATCGCGAACGCCGAGCGGGTCATCGACGGCATCGAGGCCCGCACGGGCGCCGAGGTCGTCGTGTACACCCAGGACAGCGGGGAGCGTCCGACGACCGAGCAGACGGAGGCCAAGGCGCGGGCGCTGATGGATCAATGGGGCGTCGGACGCGCGGGCTTCGACGATGGCCTGGTGATCTTCTTCGACATGGAGCCCAATCTCGAGCACGGCCAGGTGCAGCTGTTCGCGGGTCCGGGGTTCCGGGCTAAATTCCTGTCGAACGAGGAGCGGCAGTCGATCTTCGAGGACGACATGCTTCCCTATCTCCGCGGCGGGGATTTCGATGCCGCTCTCCGCGTCGCGCTCCAGAAGGTCGACGCCGCGGCGTCGCCGGCGCACGCGGCCGAGCTTCAGCAGTCGCGCCAGATCAATGCCGTCCTCGGCCTCGTCGGAGCGCCGATCGTCTTCCTCGGCCTGTCCGGCTGGGCCTTGTTCCACTGGCGGAGGTACGGCAAGGACCCTGTCTACCTCGACGACTCATCGGTCCTGATGCCAGCGCCGCCGCCCGACCTGACCGCCGCGTCGGGCGCGATGGTGATGGACGGGTCGACGTCCCGCCGGGCGCTGACGACTGCCATGCTCGACCTCGCCTCTCGCGGCCTCATCGCGTTTCGCGAGGACCAGGGTGGACTGCTCGGGATCGGTGGCAAGAAGGTCGGGGTCGATGTCAAACCCGCCGCTGGTGACCCCGAGGTCGAAGCACAGCGCCGGCTTAACGCGCGACGCCCGACGGGCCCCGCCGAGGACGTTGCGATGCGCAAGCTGCAGATGCTCGGCAGATCCGAGGGCGGGTTCATCAGCCCGGATGACCTGCCCAAGTTCGGCTCGGAGGTGGCCGCCTTCGATACGGCGCTCGAGAGCCACGTCGTCGATCGTGGCTGGTTCGACGAGCGACCGAGCAAGGTGGCCAGCCGCTGGACGGGTCGCGGCGTGCTCGCCGTCATCGCCGGGATCGTCGGCATCTGGGCCGGCTTCAACATCCCGGTGTCGGGCCTGACCCTCATCGGAGCCGCCGCTGTCGGTGGCGGGATCGTCATCCTCCTCTTCTCCCGGGTGATGCCGGCGGTGACGATGTCGGGCGCGATGATCCGCGCGATGCTCGCCGCCTACCGCCGGACCCTCCAGAAGACGATGGAGCAGGCGCGATCGATGGACCAGGTCATCGCCGAAGCCGGTCTCCCGTGGCTCGACACGCCGGATCAGGCCGTCGTGTGGGGGACGGCGCTCGGTCTGCAGGGAGACATCGAGGGCGTCCTGTCCCGGAGCATGGCCGACCTCAAGGCGGGCACGACGGCGGGCGCGGTCCCCTACTTCCCGATCTGGTACCAGAACTCGAATGGATCGCCGTTCCTCGGATCGTCCGCGGCGGCCGGCGGCCACGTCAGCATGTTCTCGGACTCCGGGATCCCCGACATCGGCGGGATGATGTCCGCGCTGGGGACCATCGGCAATTCCCCTGCGTCATCGGGCGGCGGTGGAGGTGGCGGGTTCGGCGGTGGCGGCTCGGGCGGGGGCGGCGGCGGCGCCGGCGGCGGCTTCTAGCCCTCGAACAGATCGCGGCAGCGCTCGAGGCCGTCGATATCGACCCGACCGCGCTCCCGAGAACGCCACCCATCGAGCGTCATCCGGAATCGCTGCGTCTCACGCGAGACACCCTCGGGCGCGAGGCTGCCGAGCCCATTCGGGTCGTAACCGAGCGCCCGCGACACGCCGTTCGAGGGGGCGTTGTCGAGGAACGCCTCCGTCTCGGCGACGCGGGCGCCCAGTCCGTCGAATGCGAGGGCCAGGACCGCGGCGCGCATCTCCTTGCCATAGCCGTGGCCCTGGAAGGGCAGCCCGAGCCAGGAGCCGGTGTGGACCCTCCGGTGGACCGCGAAGGACGCGGCGTCGATCGATTGCGCGCCGATCGGCTGCCCATCCAGCTCGACCATGAGATTGAGGGCCCAGGCATCCGCCGACCAGGTCGCTCGCAGCCGCCAGTAGTGCTGGAGGAAGCCGCGCTCGAAGGCAGGACTCGGGAGGGTGGACCAGGCCACGCCGAACGGCATCGTCTCGGGCGGGTGGAGGCCCGCCTTCGCGACCGCCAGCAGCCCGGGCAGGTCGTCGTCGGTCGGCATCCGCAGCACGAGTCGCTCCGTCCGCAAACGCAGGCCGAAGAGCGGCCAGGCATCGGTCAGGGCGGTCCGGGCATCCATGGGCGGCCGACGGTACACTCCGCCCATGGGTGCTGTCGAGACGATGGAAGAGTTCTTCGAGAAGCTGAATGCCGGCGAACGCGAGGCCGCGGTCGCGCTCATGGACGAGAAGACCGAGATGCGAGTCCACGTCGGTGACAGCGTCCAGACGCTCCGAGGGGTCGAGCGCGTGGGAGGCTGGTTCCTCCGCGGCGATCAGGGCCTGCGGATGATCCCCGGCGAGATCCGCGACACCGGGAACACCTGGGAGGCGGACCTGCTGGTCGTCCGGCCCGGGGCCCAGAGTCAGCACATCGACGCGACGTTCCGCGTCGAGGCCGGCAAGATCACAGCGATCAACATCGCGCCTCGGTAGCCTTCGCGCCACGTCCGGCGCGGGTCACTCGGGGGCGGTCGACTCCACGGGCGCTGTAGACGCTTCAGGCGTCGCCGCAGGCGGCGTCGGGATGACGATCTCCTGGCCGAGCGAGACCTTGTTCGGATCCTTGATCTCGGGATTCGCGGCGAGCAGATCCTCGAGCTCGACATCGAACTTGTTGGCCACCTTCGAGAGCGTGTCGCCCTTCTTGATGACGTAGACGACGGGCGTGGGCGCCGCGACGACCGACGGCGCAGCACTCTTCGTCGCCGCGGGCCGGCTGCCGCTCGGGCTCGCACTGGCCGAACCGCCGCCGCCGCCGATCCCGATGATGGCCGGGAGCATGAACAGGATGAGCGCCGCGATCGCGAGCGCGCCCGCGAAGAGCGCCAGCCGCGGGACGCCTCGCATCGACGAACCGCCCTTGATCGCCGGATATGTGTCGATCCGTTGCATCCGCTCCCACGACGGTCCCGCGACGGTGTCCCGGGTCGAGCTGACGGCTGGTCGTTTGCCGGTGCGGGTCGAGGGCGGGTACGGCTCGCTCGATCGGACGATCGGCTGCGGTGAGGGAGCGGCCTGAGCGGGCGCCGAGGCCGAGGCTGCCGCAGCGGCCGCGGCGAGTGCAGCGGCCGGCACGGAGTCATCTCCGGAGGCCGAAGGGCCCGCCGCTGACGTCTCTGCCGGCGTCGATCCCTGCGCCGACGGACGAGGTTGGACGAGTCCCGCTAGCTCGTCGTCGGGAGCCGTCGAGGCGTGCCCGCCTCCCGACGCCGACCAGGCGACGGCGGCCGGGACCTCGCCCGCGGCGAGCCTGTCGGCAGGGCTCCCGGCCAGTCCCTGGCCTTCGACGGGCCCTTGGGTCGGAGGTTGCCCAGGCGTCGAGCTTCCGCCAGACGGCGTCCCTGGAGCGGCCGCCTGCCCGGACAACGCAGCAGCGGCCGCGGCGCCCGTCGCCCACGGCGGTGGAGCCGCCCAGTCGCGCGGCGGGTTTCGCTCGATCGGCTCGTCGCCGTCGGGAGGTGTTTGGTGCGGTCCTGCCTCGACGTCCGAGGGGGCCGGGTCAGGCGCAGGCACGGACCAGTCTGCGTACAGATCGTAGACACGCGGTGGTGAGGTCGGCTCGGGGTCTGGGGCGGCAGGCGCCGGCGTCGAAGCCGCCGGAGTGGCCGACTGTTCGTTCGCGGCTCGAGCGTGGGCGGCCTCACGACGCGCCCAGTCCTGGAACGTCGGACAGACCGGGAATGCCGAGGAGAGGCAGTACGCCTCCTGGTGGGCCAGGGCGCGGGGCGCGGGCGGTGACTCGGCGAAGCATCGATGTCGATGATCCGGGCTCGTCGACCGTGCCTCACGGTCGTCACCGAACGCGACGAACGGGCACGCCGGGGCACCGTCCATGCCGGGCAGCGCTCGCTCAGTCATCGCGCGGATGATACCCGCTGCCGACGCGGTCGCACCGCCACGAACGCCCCTCGGATGCTTGTGATCGCGGCGGGACGTGGCCTACGATCACGCCGGGATGCGGATGGCGGACGTTTCGAACGCGGATCGGGGCTACCTCGAGCGGGTCGTCGAGGACTGCACCGAGCTGCTCGGCAGCGGGATCGAGGTTCGGCGGCTCGAGGTCGACGCCAACGGCGAGGTGGTCCTCCGCCTCAGCTACCACCTTGGCGCGGCCGATCAGACCAGCGAGGGTCGAGGCGAGACCGTCGTCGCGGCGCACGCTGCGCTCCGCGACCAGCTGGTCCTGGATCGGATCCGACTCGGCGTTCGAGCCCTCTACCTGCAGCATCGCTGACACCGCGGGCCTCTTTCGGCCGCTACCGATTGACGCGGTAACGGACGTACACGAACTTCGAGCTGAAGAGGCGCGTCTCGACGAGCTCGAGATCGACCCGGCGCTCGGCTCGCGGGAAGTACGAGAGGCCACCGCCGACCAGCACAGGGTGGACGATCGCCCGGTACTCGTCGATCAGGTCCAGCGCCGCCGCCTGGTGCGCGAGCGTCGCGCCACCGATCGCGATTTGGCCATCCCCTGGCTCGGCTCGAAGCCGGTCGATCTCCTCGGCGAGGCCGCCGGAGGCCAGGCGGGCATTGCCCTGGACGGTCGACAGCGTGGTCGAGAAGACGACCTTCGGGAGCGGGTTCCAAAGCGCTGTCCACTCGAGCTCGTCGTCGTCGAGCGCCCGATCCTCCCCGGCGGTCTCCCAGTACAGCATCGTCTCGTAGAGCCGCCGACCCATGAGGTGCACGTCCACGTCCCGGATCTCGTCGATCCAGAACCGGAAGACCTCTGGTTCGGGCGCAGTCCAGTCGAAGCGACCGTCCGGGCCGACGATGTAGCCGTCGACTGACATGCCCATCGAATAGGTCACGCTGCGCATCCATCTCCTCCTCGCTACAGGTGCGACCATACGACGCAAGCCCGTTTGACAGCGCCCACGGCGGCTCGGACACTTCTTGAAACCCCAGAGACGAGGGCAGTGCCCACCTTGTTGAACGAAGGAGTCCCATGTCTCGACTGACCCGCTGGCTCGCCCCGACGACCATGGCGCGCGCCCATTGCGATATCCCATGCGGCATCTACGACCCCCATGGGGCCGAGGTCGCAGCCCGGACCGTGGCCCGGATGGTCGAACTCATCGGCGGGATCGACGGCACCGACGCCGCATCCCACCAGAAGTTCGAGCGGTGTGTCCTGGTGAAGGAAGACCACGCCGAGAGGGTCAAGCGCGAAGTGCAGGTCATCTGGTCCGACTACTTCAAGCCGGAACACCTGACGGCCTACCCCGACCTCCACGACAAGGTCTGGAACATCCTCAAGCTCGCGTCCAAGAACAAGCAGAACATCGACGCTGACGCTGCGGCCCAGCTCGAGGCGGCGGTCAAGGAGTTCAGCGAGATCTTCTGGGCGACCAAGAAGTAGCCTCCTCCAGGCCGCGGCGAGCGGCCCCGATGCGGGAGCGTCTTCGCGGCCCGTGGCGGCTCGCGGTCCAGGAGGCGAGCATGGCGCCTGCGATCCTGGCCGGCGATTGGATTTTGGTGGACCCGACGGTCACGCGCTGGCCGCGTCGTGGCACGGTCGTCGTCTTTCGCGAGCCGGATGGCGGCGACCTGGCAGTCAAGCGCGTCGCGGCTGGCCCTGGTGACAAGGTGGCGTTCGCGGACGGCTACCTCGAGCTCGCTGATGACGAGGCCTGGCTGGTCAGCGACGCCACGACCGCGATGACCGAGGCGGCGGGCTTCGGCGAGCCGATCGATTCACGCCGCTACGGCCCGGTCCCAGTCGAGCAGCTCCTGGGACGAGCCTGGTTCCGCTACGCGCCGCTGCGACGCCTCGGGCGGATCGCCAGACCGCACGGCCCCGCCTGAGCGGGAGCTGTCGCGTGGACCGAACCGGGGGACGGCACCAGGTCCCGGCGGCCTATCCTCGAGGTCCTCAGGAGCCCGACCGATGAATGACTTCGATCCGACCGCTGTCCTGCCCGGGCCGCCCGAGCCCTGGGAAGAGGCGCAGACGCCCACTCTCCGGTCCGGACCGCCATTCCACATGACCGACATGATCGCCGCGGAGCCGGCGCTGGCAGTCAGGATCCTGACGCGACTGGCGGACCCCGGTAGCGATGCCGCTCGACTGGCGGACGCGATCAGATCCACGCTAGTAGCGGGTGAACCGGTCGTCACGGCCGGCTGCGGCACGTCCGAGCACGGCGCGCAAGCGATCGCCGAGATCATCCGCGAGGCAGCGGACGCGGCCGGACTCCCATCGTCCGCCATTCGGTCCGAGGAAGCCTTCGAGCTCTCCCTGGCTCCTCCCGAGCGCGGTCTCGTCATCGGCGTCACGCATGAGGGCGGCACCGTCGCGACGAGGGAGGCGCTGCGGGCTGCCCGAGATGCGGGCCGCGCGACAGCCGTCATCACGGTGAGCAGGAGGTCGCCGGCGGGATCGCTCGCCGACATCGCCGTCGAGACCGCGGAGCTCGACCAGGGGTGGTGTCACACCGTCGGCTACCTGAGCCCCATCCTCGCCGGCGCGGCCGTCGGCGCGCATCTGTCCGGCCGTCGCCTCGAACCCCGCGCTGTGGAGCGACTCCTCGCAGACGGCTTGCAAGACACGGCCACCGCCGAGCGCATGGCTGGAGGCATCTCCGGCGTGGACCGGCTGCTCGTCATCGCCTCGGGGGCCGACCGTCCGGCCGGCCGCGAGCTCGTCATCAAGGTCGAGGAAGCCTCGTGGCTTCCGTCGACGTATCGCGACCTCGAGACCGTCCTGCACGGGCATCTTCCGGCGACGGGCGCCGACAGCGGGCTCGTCCTCATCCTGACCGATCCCGAGCGGCGGCCAGAGCGTGCGGTCCGCGCGCGCCAGGCCCTCCAGGCTGCTCGAGTCATCGGGCTTCGCGTGGGCGCCATCCTTGCCGAGGGTTCGAGCGAGGCGATCGACCCGGCGTTGACGCCGCTCGGGCGGCTCGTCGTCGCCGAGTCACCCATGCTTCCCGCCCGCGTCGGAACGCTCGTCAGCAGCGTGACCCCGCTCCAGCTCCTGACCGAGCGCATCGCGCGCGCACGCGGGACGAACCCCGACCTCATCCGCCGGGACGACGACACCTACCGCGCCGCCGCGGAGGCAGCCGGGAACTAGCCGGCGTCGACTCAGACGTGTCCGACGAGGACCTCACCCATGACGTCGATCATGTCGAGGTCCCACGGCAGGAAGTCCTGGAGCATGATCCGCTCCACGCCTGCCTCCGCGAACCGGCGGACCATGTCCTGTGCTTCGTCAGGACTCCCGGTGATCCATCGCTCGAGTCGCTGATCGAGCCAATCGCGATCGTCCTCGTCCGCCCCGAAGGCACGCACCGCCGCGGCCAGGCGATCGGCCATCTCCGTCTCGTCGCGTCCGATGAGGATGCCGGCCATCGTCGAGTGCGTGAGCGTCGCCGGATCGCGCCCGATCGCCTCGCACGCCGCGTCGACGGCCGCGAACGCCTCTCGCGCCCGGTCCGGCCCTGAGGAGCTGAGGTTGAACTCGTCCGCGTAGCGCGCTGCGATCCGGTACGAGCGCGGCGATCCCTGGCCACCGACGAGCAGGCGGGGCCGGGCGCCACCGATCGTCGTGCGTGGCCGTCCCGGGACATCGACGGGCTTCGGGTGGAATTCCGCCTCCTGGATCGAGACCTGATGCCCCTCGTACGACCAGCCATCGGGCTCACCCCACAAGCCGTGCAGGATCGCGAGCTGATCCTCCATCAGATCGGCCCTCTCGCTGATCGGCGGGAAATCGAGTCCCAGCCCCCGATGCTCGATCTCGTTCCAGCCTGCCCCGACACCGACCTCGATGCGGCCGCCGCTCATCTCATCGACCGTCGTCACCACCTTGGCGAACGTCCCGGGGTGTCGGAAGGTGACCGGCGAGACGAGCACCCCGAGGCCGATGCGCTCGGTGTCGCGAGCGAGACCGGCGATGACCGACCAGGCGTCGGTGGTCGGCTGGCCACTCGGACCCGGGAAGCTCTGGAAATGGTCCGAGCGGAAGAGCGTCTCGAACCCATTCGCCTCGGCTCGCTTGGCGATCGCGACGTGGTCCCCGTAGCTCAGGCCCTGCTGCGATTCGAGCATGAGAGCGAAGCGCATCCATCCTCCACGGCTCACTGATTGTCAACGTTGACAGTATCGTTCGCGAGAGTATGATTGTTCGCGTGATACGAAGCATGTCCCCCGACGAGACGAAGGCGGCCATCCTGTCCGACCTCCGCGCCTCGTTCGGCGAACTCAAGTGCGTCGGCAGTGAGCGCCTGGTCCGTCTCGGCATCAGCATGACCCAGTTGCACGTCATGCACCTGCTCGAGCGCCACGGCGAGATCGCGATGAGCCGCCTCGCGGAGATGCTCGACGTGTCCGACTCGGCAGCGACCGGGCTCATCGATCGGATCGAGGAGCGCGGCTTCGTCGAGCGCATCAGGGTTCCCGAGGATCGCCGGATCGTCCTCGTCCGAATCACGCCCGTCGGTCGGCAGACGCTCGAGGACGTCGAGGCGTCTCGAGCCGAGATCATGCGCCAGGTCCTCGACCAGATCGACCCGTCCCAGCTCGAAGGGATCGCGACGGCGATGGCCGCCCTGCGCGTCGCGTTCCTCGCGGCACATTCCGATCCGTCATCCGGAGCCCACCACAGCCACCAACCCCAAGGGAGGGAGTAGACAACCACATGGAAGCGTTCCCGGCCGCGCAAGGCGGCGAGGAGTACATCCCCACGCTCGAGGAGGATCCGGCCCTCGGCCTGAGCCACCGCGAGAAGATGGAGATCCTCTTCGCGGTCATGCTCGGTCTTTTCCTCGGCGCACTGGACCAGACGATCGTCGGTCCTGCCCTGCCGACCATCGTCACCCAGCTGAGTGGCAACGACTACTACGTCTGGGCCATCACCATCTACCTGCTGACGAGCACGATCAGCGTCCCGTTCTGGGGCAAGCTGTCGGACGTCTACGGCCGCAAGCCGATCTTCATGATCGGCATCACGATCTTCCTGATCGGGTCCGCCTTGTCAGGCCTGAGCCAGAACATGGGGATGCTCATCCTCTTCCGGGGATTCCAGGGCATCGGCGCAGGCGCCCTCTTCCCTGTCGCGTTGGCGATCATCGGCGACATGTTCACGCCGCAGGAGCGCGGCAAGTACCAGGGACTCTTCGGCGCGGTCTTCGGTATCGCGTTCGTCGCCGGCCCGCTCATCGGCGGCTGGCTGACCGAGAACCTGAGCTGGCACTGGATCTTCTACGTCAACATCCCGATCGGGATCGTCTCGCTGATCGTCATCCAGCGGATCCTGCCCACCGTCAAGACGGCGAGGGCGACCAAGAACT
>JBJMMQ010000192.1:0-7600 GCA_045804705.1 Chloroflexota bacterium | reverse complement strand
CCGGCGACGGGATCGAGAGGACCTCCGCATGCGATGCCGACCGCGCGGATCTCGGCCCAGGGGATGCCGGACGCCGCGACGGCGCGTCGGCCGAGGTCCAGGTGCCGCGCGATCATGTCGGCCGGTCCCCGCTCCGCGAGGCTCGCTTCCACGAGCATCGAATGGACACGACCGTCAGGGGTGACGACACCGGCCGCCAGCTTCGTTCCCCCGACATCGAGGCCGAGAACCGCATCCTCGGCGCGTTCGCGATCCACCGCTGTTCGCTGTCCCCTGCAAGGTGCGGAGCAGGCCGTCAGCCCTTCGAGCCTGTCGTGGCGATCCCTTCGAGGAAGTATCGCTGACCAAGGAAGAAGACGATGATCATCGGGACGGTGACGGACACACCGGCGGCTGCGAGCAGCTCCCACTCCTTCTGTCCGCCGATCGCGCTTGGCCTTTCCCCGGCCGTTGTCACGGCAGTGAAAGGCGGCCCCGGTGCTCCCCGCGACCGCCTGTGACCACGGCCGGGAAACCATCGTTCATGCCGCGGACCGGCCCAGGACGGCGCCGCTGGAGTCAATCCGACCGGCGAGGTCGGACCACGCGGACCAGAGGTGGGATATGACCACGCGAACACGTCTCAACGACACGTCGTCGACCACGAGCGGGACCGGAGGCACGGACTCGACGTCGCTCGGCGATGCCGCGTCGAACGTCGCGGGCGAGGCTGGGAAGACGATCGAGCAGACGGCTGCCGACGGCATGTCCCAGGTCAGCGACGTCCTCCGCCAGGTGGCCGAGGCGGCCCGCCAGGCAAGCCAGAACCTGCAGACAGAACAACCGCAGGTCGGCCGTTTCATCTCCGCCGGCGCAGACAAGCTGGACGAAGCCGCGTCGTACGTGGCGCAGCGACGACCCAGCGAGATGATGGACGGCGCCCAGTCGTTCGCCCGCCGTCAGCCCGCAGTCGTCATCGGCGGCGGTCTCGTCGCCGGGCTCCTTCTCGGGCGAGTGCTCCGGAATGCCGGCGGTCAGTCATGGCAGGGGACGCAGAGCGGCCAGGACTGGTACGGCTCGGGCTATAGCGGAACGACGGGCTCGGTCGGAACGACCGGATCCCTCGGGACGACCGGCGTGTCGAGCGGCTACGGGACCGGCTACGGCGCGACATACGATCGCGGCTCCCAGGACGTCACCGCTCGAACCGGCTACGGGACGATGTCCTCGACCACGAATGGCGGCTCGATGACCGACGGCGGCTCGATGACGGATGGCGAGTCGATGACCGATGGCGAGTCGATCAAGGGCGGCGGATCGCACACCGATCCCGCCGAGGGCTGACCCATGGCCCAACAGCGAACCGACAACCGATCGCTGGGCGAGCTGTTCGGCGATCTGAGTCGTTCCCTGAGCACGCTCATCCGCAAGGAGATCGAGCTCGCGCGGACCGAGACGACCTCGCGCGTCGGCCAAGTCTCCCGTGACGCCGGGCTGATCGGTCTCGGCGGCGCTCTCCTCTATGCCGCGTTGCTCGGCCTTCTCGCGACGATCGTCCTTCTCTTCGTGGACGCAGGAGTCGCTCCATGGATCGCGACGCTCATCGTCACGATCGTGGTGGCAATCGCCGGCGGACTCATCGTGGCTGCCGGACGTGACCGGTTGAAGAAGGCGGATCTCGTTCCGCGGCGGACCGTGGAGACGATCGACGACGACGTGGAGTGGGCAAAGGAGCGAGTCCGATGACCGATCAGGACATGACCGACCAGGATCTGAACGCGGCGTACGCGACTGACGCCGACGGGATCGAGAGCGATGACGACACCGCTCGACTCGAGGCCGACATCGCGGCCACGCGGGATGAGATGACCGGGACGGTCGAAGCCATCGGCGATCGACTGGCGCCGTCGAACATCGTGAAGGAAGCGACGAGCACCGTCCGCGAGGCGACCGTCGGAAAGGTAGGCGATATGACCAGCACAGCGACTGACGCACTGAGTGGCGCCGGCACGACCGTCCAGGAGACGGGCAGCGGCATCCTCGAGACGATCAAGCAGAACCCGATCCCTGCGGCCATGGCCGGCATCGGCATCGCCTGGCTCTGGACACACCGAGCCGACGGCGGGATGAACAAGTTCGGCTCCATGGACGACTGGCGTGCACGAGGCCGAACGGGCTATTCGGGCTATGGCACGAACACGCAAAGCTGGGACTCCGGCTACGGCGGCTCGGATCGCTGGTCCGACAGCCAGATGTCAGGTGATCAGATGCAGTCCGGAGGCATCGGCGACAAGGTCGGCGACGTCACCGATGAGCTCGGCCGACGGGCCGCTGACGTCGGTGACATGGCGGGCCGCGTCCCGAGCCAGCTCGGTGGCGGTGCCCAGGGCCTCGCGCGCCAGGCGCAGGACGTGATGGAGCAGAGCCCGTTGGCTGCCGGCGCCGTCGCGCTGGCTGTCGGCGCTGCCATCAGCATGGCGCTCCCGGCGACCCAGGCCGAGCGCCGGGTGCTGGGCCCGACGGCGGGCCAGGTGCTCGGCCAGGTCGAGAGCACAGCAACGGACGCGCTCCAGAAGGCGAGAGACACCACGACCGCTTGACGGTCCTGGTCGACACGATGCGGCGGAGCCTGACGGCTCCGCCGCTTCTTTGTGCCGCCCGTCACGTTCTGTCCCGGCGTTCCGCGCCGACGACCCGGACCTCGGCGGCCGGGAGCCCATCCCACCAATGGGCGAACCGGCCCTGGTAGACCCGCCGGTCACGTCCGTCGAGGAAGGTGAGCAGCGACCGAGCTTCATCGTCGATGCCGGTCCATTCGCCCTCGGACAGCTGGCGGAACGCTGTGGCTTCGATGCCATCTTCGACGGGGCGCCACACGCCGGCGACGAACCCGTCGACGAGAAGCGTGGGCAGGACGTCTCCGTTGCTGCGCATCACGACCGTGCGGTACGCCGGCGGCACGATCCTGCTCCGGTCCTTGTAGGCGAGGAGGGCGCTGTCCCACATCGGCAGCAGCCGTGGCGCGGCGGCCGTGTCGTCCGTCGGGATGACGCCGCCGGGAACGTCATAGAGCGTGGCGTCATCCGGCCCCTCGAACTCGACCAGTTCCTCGCGAAGCTCGGTCAGCGCGCGCTGCACCGGTGGCCGGTAGATGGTCCCGAACTGCGCGATATCGGCCATCGTGGCAGGGCCGAATCCTTCCAGATACCGGCGGACGAGCCAGCGAACCGACTCGGCGGTGTCCGCCGACCGAGCCTGGTCGCGGGCAGCGACGTAGGCCGGCCGTGGACCGAACGCCCAAGGCCCGCCGGTGACGCCATGGACGAACGGTGCGTACTGACGAAGCGCCCACCATACCCTCGGCTTTGGAGCGCCGAAGCGCCCCTCGAGCCAGCGTTCGACGTCGGTGTTCGTCCGCGGCGACCCGGCGTACGCGAGCGCCTCGGGGACGAGCGCGTCCGCCTCCTCGATCGAGACACCTTCGGCGGTGAACCTGCGGTCGTGGAGTCTCGCCGCTCGCAATGTTGGCTGCATCGCGGCGTGGAAGGCTGGGTAGTCGACGGCCGCGACCGCATGGAGGGTGATCCGCATCAGCTGGGTCTTCACGACGTCCTGGGCGGCGAAGGCCGCATCGAGGTCGCGTGGATCGAACGGATCGAGCCGGTTCCAGAGCGCGATGTACGGCGACGGCGGTTCCTGCGCCTGGATCGCGACGATCCGACGCACTGCCTCGACCACGTCGAGCCGCCCGCGCCGGAGCAGGAGCTGCCGCGCGAGGGTGGCCCGGTTGAGCTGGCGGGCTGTGAGACGCATCTCGGGACCTGGGGCTCGTCAGTCGGCGGCGCGCAGGCGGTGCACCATCAGAGCGATCGACAAGCGTCGGCCCGCTTCGGCGTCGAGTGGGTGCCCGAGAACGTTCTCGACCTTCTCGAGCCGGTATGCGACCGTGCGAGTCGCCAGGTGAAGCCGCCGGGCGGCACCTGTGACGTTCTCCCCAGCGTCGAAATACGCCTGCAGCGTCTCGATCAGCTCCTGGCCGAATCGTTCGTCGGCGAGCATCGGGCCGAGCTCCCGTCGCACCGTCGCGTCCGCAAGGTGGCGGTCGGCGAGCAGCAGCCGCTCGAGGGCAAGCTGCTCGGGTTCCGGGATCCAGCCCCGCAGCTCGAGCCTCTGGGCGACCCGCGTCGCGTCGACGAGGTCGGCATAGACGCCGGACAAGGACTCGACCCCCTGCACCGGCCGCGACCCGACGGCGACCCATGCCCCCTCCGGGATCTCGGGCTCGGCCGTCGTCGGCGTGCGGCCGCGTGAGCGCGTGGCGTTGGCGAGCGACCCGAGGACCGTGTCGAGCACGGCAGGCACCCGCGTGAGCCCGGCCCAGTCGTCGCCGGCGAGGACGGCGATCCGGCGCATGAGCGGCAGGACAGCCGGGAGTCGGATCCCCGCGCCGACGCCCTCGGCTCCGGGAGCGGTGGAACCGAGGAGGTGGCCGATCCGACCCGCGAGCACTTCGAGCTCTTCGTCGCCGATGCCCGGTCGCTCCGGGATAGGGTCGCTCTCAGGTCCCGGCGCGATCGCGATGAGCCGGTAGGATCGGTCAGGGTCCAGCCCGTGCCGAGCGGCGACGCGCCGCCGGTGCCCTTGGCTGAGCGAGTCGTCAGCGACCACTCCGAGGAGCTCCTGGAGCGCGCCGCGACGAGCCTCGACCGCGCGCGCGAGGATGTCCCGTTCCGCCGCACGGTATCCGTCGGTCACGGCAAGAGCCGTCAACTCGTTCCAGAGCAGCAGGAATCGGCCGAAGGCGGCGAGTAGGCCCGGCTCGAGCCGTCCTGCCTCCATCGCCGCGACGCAGTGCTCCCACATGACCCGCCGCGTGACCTCGTAGCGGTGCATCAGGACCACCATCCGACGGTCGGTCCGCGCGGCGATCGCACCTGACGCCCGTTGGATCGCCACGATCGTCTCGAGGTCGAGCGATCCCGCCGCTTCGAGCGCCTTGGTCTCGTTCAGCAGCGCGTCGAGCGAGACTGCGTCGTACAGGCGTTCCGAGCGGCGCGTGCGCGCCGCCGGTTTGACCCTCGCCAGCTCCGCCTCGATCGCTCCGATCGCCGCGGCCTCCGGGCCGAGCTGACCGTTGATCGCGATGGCGCCGATGTGCACGCTGGCGCGGACATCGTCGAGCGGCTCGTGGGTCGCGGCGGCGACCGCGAGCGCGAGCTCGTCGGTGCCGGGCAGCACCCGGCGGATCGCCGTCCAGAGAGCGTCGGTCCGGTCCATCGGTCCCCTCAAATGTCGTCGATCGGACGATCAGTGGAGTGTGGTCGCCTTGCACGGTCCCGGCAACAGGTCGAGGTGCGTTCTGCTGTCCTTCGCCGGTGCCACCGGCTGTCGTTGCGCAGATGCTACATCGGCCGGCTCGCCGATCGGTCCCCCCACCTTCGGCGAGCCGGCATTCCGATTCCTCGACCTCGCACCCACGACGCTGCTTGCAGAGTCTCTGCAACGCGAGATCGCGGAGTCTGCCGGGATCACCAGATGGCGGACGCCTCCGCCTCACACATCATCTGTCCACCGGCGCCGCCAGGAGTCACTCCCACACTTGGCGAGGCCGGTCTTCGATCTCGCGGCGCCGTGGCTACGACAACCAGGCGCTAGAGTGGCGCCCGTGACGGCGCGCGACCCAAACGACATCCCAGGGGACGAGGAGAGGTCCTGCGAGCATGTCGAGATCGTGGGACGAGCCCGTCAGCTTGAGGCCCCGCTCGCCGTCTGCTCCTCGTGCGTCGAGATGGGCGGACGGTGGGAGCATCTCCGGCAGTGCCTCACGTGCGGACGGACGAGCTGCTGCAACCTCAGCCCGAATCGCCATGCCACGGCACACTTCCACGAGACGGGCCACCCGATGATCCGGTCGGCCGAGCCAGGCGAAGACTGGCGCTGGTGCTACCCGGACGACCGGTTGTACTTGGGAGACGAGGTCCGCGAGGAGACCGCCGAGGTCTGACCCGGCGACGAAGGGACCGCAACCGATGATCGAGAACGCACCACCCGGGCCACACGGACCGCTTCTCAACGTCCTCGAGGTCCGCCGCGGGAAGGGCGATCCTGCGCGCGGTGGGTTGGAGCACCGTGAGGCGCTGATCTACACGCTCGGAAAGGCCGCCGAGCTGGAGCATCTGATCATGCTCCAGTATCTGTTCGCGGCGTTCTCGCTCAAGCAGACAGCCGCGGAGGGGCTCTCGGCTGACGGGCTCGCCGCGGTCGGGCGCTGGCGCAAGACGCTGCTGGAGATCGCCGAACAGGAGATGCTCCACATGGCGCTGGCGCAGAACCTCCTGACGGCCGTCGGGGCGGCGCCGCGGCTCGCCCGGCCGAACTTCCCGATGCCGGCCTACAGCTATCCGGCCGGCGTCCGGATCGAGCTCCTGCCGTGTAACGAGGCAGCGCTTCGCCACTTCGCCTTCCTCGAGCGGCCGGAAGGGATGGACGTCGAAGACGCGGAGGGCTTCGCCGCGATCGAGCAGGCGGTCGCGCTGCCGCATGACCCGGCGGACGACATCGTCCCGCAACTCCAGGAGTTCGACACCATCGGCCAGCTCTACCGCTCGATCCAGGCCGGGCTCGAGTACCTCTCCGAGCGGCTCGGTCCGGAACGCCTGTTCGTCGGGCCGCCCGACGCACAGGCCACGGAAGAGCACTTCCGCTGGCCGGAGCTCGTGGCGGTCACCGATCTCGAGTCGGCGAAGCGCGCCATCGACACGATCGTCGAGCAGGGCGAGGGCGCACGCGGCGAATGGCGCGACGCCCACTTCGGGCGCCTCCTCGGGATCCTCGACGAGTATCTCGCGTTCAAGCGAGCGGATCCCTCGTTCGAGCCCTCCCGCCCGGTCGTCGCCGCGAACGTCCGCCAGCAGGCGACGGGCATGGCGATGCCGCTCATCACCGACCCCGGCACCACCCGCTGCATGGACCTGCTCAATGTCACGTACGAGGTCCTCCTCCAGCTGCTGTCCCGGTACTTCGCGCACACCGACGAGACGCCCGAGCAGCTTCAGGTCCTCGCGGACATCTCGGTCGGGCTCATGTACACGGCGATCAAGCCGCTGGGCACGGTCGCGACGACACTGCCGGTCGGCTCGCACATGCCGGGTATGACTGCGGGGCCCGGCTTCGAGCTCTTCTACCAGGTCGACTACCTGCTCCCCCATCGCGAGGCGGCGTGGGTGCTGATGGAGGAGCGGCTCCGTGACGCTGCCGCCTTCGCAGTTCGATGCGGCGAGCTGTGCACCCCGGCGCTGATGGAGCCGCTGGCCAAGGTGGCGCGCTCGCTCGAGAGGTACGCGGACCAGCTCGTAGCGGCGGCGTGAGTCGCACGACGAGGCGTCGCTCATATGACAGCCACCGCGACGACCCGCGGTCATAATCCCGGCATGCCGGACGTGGCCGAGCCGCCCGAGGTCACCTCGCCGCTTCGGATGGTGGAGGGTGATGCGCTCGACCCGGTGGTCGGGTCGCAGTGCTCCCTCGCCGTCCAGCTGCGCCGTGCGTCCGGAGGGATCATCGGCAGGAGCGCCGAGCTCGAGGCGATCGCCCAGGAGATCGAGGAGGCGACCCGGCGGCT
>JBJMMQ010000191.1:0-29433 GCA_045804705.1 Chloroflexota bacterium | reverse complement strand
GAAGAGCTCGACGATCCGCTTGCCACGATCGATCGTGGCTTGCGTCGTCGTATCGAGCTCGGACCCGAACTGCGCGAATGCGGCCAGCTCGCGGAACTGAGCGAGGTCTCCTTTGAGCTGTCCGGCATTGAAGAGGTCGGTCTCAAGGAAGATCTGCCCGTCGGTGATCGAGATCACGTTCGTCGGGATATACGCGGACACGTCGCCGGCCTGCGTCTCGATGACGGGCAACGCGGTCAGCGACCCACCGCCGTTCTCCTCGTTCATCCGGGCAGCACGCTCCAAGAGTCGGCTGTGCAGGTAGAACACGTCGCCGGGATAGGCCTCGCGTCCGGGCGGGCGGCGGAGGAGGAGCGCCATCTCGCGATAGGACCAGGCGTGTTTCGACAGGTCGTCGTAGACGCACAGGGCGTCCTTGACGAGACCCTGGTCGCCGACCTCGACGCCGTTCTCCATGACCTCTTCGCCCATGGCGCCGCCCGCGAACGCGGCAAGGTCCGGGGGTGGGGCCGCGTCCACGGCACCCACGTCGACCACGATCGTGTGCTCCATCGCGCCATGCTCTTCGAGGATGGCGACAGTGTTCGCGACGGTCGACAGCTTCTGGCCGATCGCGACGTAGATGCAGACCAGGCCTTTGCCCTTCTGGTTGATGATCGTGTCGATCGCGATCGCGGTCTTGCCCGTCTGGCGGTCGCCGATGATCAGCTCGCGCTGGCCGCGGCCGATCGGAATGAGCGCGTCGATGGCCTTGATGCCGGTCTGGACCGGCGTGTCGACGGACTGGCGCACGATGACGCCGGGTGCGATGCGTTCGACCGGTCGGGACGCCTTCGTGGTGATCGGGCCCTTGTCGTCGATGGGCCGACCGAGTGGGTCCACGACCCTGCCCAGCAGCGCCGCGCCGACGGGGACCTCGACGACCCGGCCGGTCGTCTTGACCGTGTCGCCCTCCTTGATCGCGGCGGCGTCACCGAGGATGACCGCGCCGACCGTCTCCTCCTCGAGGTTCAGGGCCAGGCCCATCACGCCACCGGGGAACTCGAGCATCTCCGATGCCAGGGCGCCATCGAGCCCATAGATCTGGGCGATGCCGTCGCCGACCTCGACGACGGTCCCGACACTGCGGGTCTCGGCCGTCGCGTCGAACGAGTCGATGGCGGACTTGATGATGCTGGTGATCTCGTCGGAACGAATGGCCATCGTGCTCAGATCTCCTAGAGGGCGCCCGAAACGAGCTGGTTCCGCAGTCGCTCGAGGCGGCCTCGGACGCTTCCGTCGATCAGGCGGTCGCCGATGCGCACGACGAGGCCGCCCAGCAGGCTGGGATCGGTCTTGAGGTCGAGCTCGACGCGGCCGCCGGTCAACTGTTCCATCCGCGCGGTGACGGCTCGGACCTCATCCGGGCTGAGCGGCGCGGCGCTTGTTGCTGTGGCGAGGGTGATGCCCTGACGGGCGTTGTCGAGACGCCGGAACTCGGCAGCGACCCTGGGCAGCTGCTCGATCCGGCCACGCCGGAGCATCAGCCCGATCAGGTTGAGGACCGGCCGGCCGACGACCTTGCCGAAGATGGACTCGGCCATCTCGGTTCGGGTCTCGAGCGCGACGGCCGGGTTCGCGAGCGCGCGTCCGACGGCCTCGTCGGCGCCGATCTCCCCGGCAGCATCGAGCTCCGAACGCCACGTCTCGACCGTGCCGTCACGCAACGCCACCTCGAAGGCGGCTTCGGCGTAGCGGCGTGCGGCCGTGTCGCGCTGTGCCATCAGATGCTCACCGGGTCGGACATCAGTTGTTGGTCCCGCCCGAGGCCGAGGTGGTCAGGAACTCCTCGACGAGGCGGCGCTGGCGTTCGTCGGTCATCGACTCCCCGAGGACCTTGCCGGCCGCGAGCAGCGCGAGGTCGGCGACCTCGGCACGGACATCGGCGATGGCACGGGTCTTCTCGGCCTCGATCTCGGCAGCGGCCTGCGCCCGGAGTCGCTCCAGCTCCTCGCGCGTCGCGGCGATGTCCGCGTCACGCGTCTCCTGGGCGACCTTCTGCGCGCGGGTGAGGATGTCGTTCGCCTCGCGGCGTGCCTCGCCGAGCGTGGCGACCCGCTCCTGCTCCGCGTTCTCGCGGTCGCGCCGAGCCTGCTCGGCATCCTTCAGCCCGGTCTCGATCCGGTCCTTGCGATCGGCGAGCATCTTCGAGACCGGCTTGAACGCGAACGCCCAGATGATCGCGAAGAACAGGATGAAGTTGAGCGCGCTGACGATCACCCAGAAGAGGTTGACCTGGAACAGCGCGGCTCCCTCACCCTCGGCGGCGAGCTGCGCGACGTGGCTGGCTGCCCCGGTGGCGACGGCCAGGATATCCACCGGGACTAGGCCGGCTGGATGAAGATCGCGAGCAGACCGACGACGATCGCGAGGACGCCGAGGCCCTCGGCGAACGCGGCGAGGATGATCGCGATGCCGCGGATCTGACCGGCAGCGTCGGGATTGCGCCCGATCGCGGCGGCGGCCATCCCGCCGAGGATGCCGATACCGATGCCCGGTCCGAGCACGCCAAGGGCTGCAAGTCCGGCGCCTGTGTAATCCATCGTGTGTCTTCCTCCTACGTCCCGGGCCTGCGGCACGAGATCATTGCGACCGAATTGGGCTGCGCCGGTGGCCGGCGCCTCAGTGTGCGGGCTGGAACTCGGGCTCCGCCCCGTGGGGGTGGTTGAGGGCTTCCTCGGCGATGTGGCCTTCCTCGTGACCATGGCTCTCGATGGCGAGGACGATGAACATGAGGGTGAGGATGCTGAAGATCAATGCCTGGATGGCATTGAGCATGACTTCGAGGCCGAGAAGCCCGACCGGGACGAACGCGATCGTCAGCGCGGTGATGACGCCGAGCGCCACCTCGCCGCCGTAGATGTTGCCGAAGAGTCGCATCGACAGCGTGACAGGCTTCACGAACTCGAGCATGAGCTCGACCAGGCCGACGAACAGCGCGATCCCGCCCGCTGTGATCCCGTTCTTGAACTCGTACAGCGGGAAGAACTTGCCGGCGTACCCGCCGACCCCGAGCCGGCGAAAACCCTGGAACTCGAAGTAGATGAAGCTGACGAGCGCCAGGCCGAGCGTGATATTGACGTCGCTCGTGGGTGCCCGCAGTTCCTCGATCCGACCGACCGGCGGGATGAGTCCGCTCCAGTTGCAGAACAGGATGAGCAGGAAAAAGGCGATGAATAGCGGGATGTACGGCTTCGCCGTCGGTCCTGCGATCCCCAACCCGAAATCGCTCAGGAACTCATAGAACCACTCGAAGACGTTCTGGGCGCGCCGCGGGACGAGCTTCGAGCCGCGCACCATCAGGATCGACCCGATGAGCACGACCGCCATGACGATCCACATCGTCAGGATCGTCGAGCTGATGCTCGGGTAGAACGTGATGAGGTCAGACGCGGGCGGGGGCGTCGAACCCTCCGGCGCCCAGACGACGTGCGGCGCCGGGAACTCGAGCGTTCCCTGGATGTAGCAGACGGGGAAGGCGCACGCGTCACCGGGCGCGCCCTCCTTGGGGAAGGGCGGAACGAAGATGAGCGCGATGATGTTGAAGAGGACCACGGCGCCGATGAGCAGGAACCAACGCGGAGAGAGCCCGCGGCCCGACCTGGGCTGCGGCGCTGGGGCCTCGGCGACCTCCGGGGTCACGACCTGCTCGCTCGACACTCTCGCTCCACACACAGGAGCGCGGCATCACGCCGCGCTCGGATCCTCCACCGCCGGTCTCTCCCGACGGGCTAATCGAATGACTTCAGGAACCGGTTGATCAGCCTGGCGATCATCAGCGTCCCGGCACCTGCGCCGAGAAGGAAGCCGACGATCAGGAACAGGGGCAGGGTCCCGAGTGTCTTGTCCACCCAGTACCCCACGAAGACTCCGATCAGCGTCGTCACCAGGAGTGAGACGCCGATCTCCGAGAAGAGGACCAGATATCCCCAACCACGGCCGGGCTCGATCATGGGCGACCTGATACGGCCGCGGCAGTATAGCAGAGGGCGATCAGGCTATCCGTCGCACGCGGGCTCATCGAAGGATGGTCAGGGCGTCGAAGTAGACGCGACCTCCACCGATCGAACGGATCTCGATCCTGTGCGTTCCGAGCGTGCTGAAGTCGCGGTGGTAGACGAGCCTCTTGTAGCCCGTCGAGCTCGACCGCAGGTTGATGGTGGCCATGAGTGTGCCGTCGACCCAGACCTGCGCGGAGCCACTCGTCGAGGTCCTGGTTGCGATCCACGCGACGTTCCGAAGCGAGCCCGTATACGTCACCGACGCACCCGCGGTGCTCGTGTAGCGATGGCTTCCGCCCAGCGCGCTCGTGCTCGAGCTCGTCTTCCAGGAACCGGCGTAGTGGACCGATGAGCTCGTGTTCTGGTAGCGGACGACCTTGAAGGTCGGGCCATAGGCGTACGAACCGACGTTGCCCCCCTTGTCCGTGGCAAGCGCCCGGAACCGGTAGGTGGAGTTCACCTTGAGCGTCCTCGTGGATGAGGTCGCCGTCGCGCTCGACAAGGTGACGGTCGAGTAGGCGCCGCCGTTCACGCTGACCTGGAGCTTGAAGCTGCCGATGCCCGTCCCGCCCGTATCGCTCCCGCCCCAGGTGATCCGGGCGTTCGCCGTGGTCGCACCCGAGGTCCCGTTGTAGAAGACCTGGAGCGGCGCGGTCGCGACCGGCTTCTGCGTGTCCTTGACGACCGTCAAGAGGACTGTCGCGCTTCGCGTCCCACCGTGACCGTCGCTGACTGTGTACGTGAAGACGTCAGTCCCGAAATACAGGCCGGCCGGGTCATAGCTCAGGCCGGTGCCGCCGCCGAGGATGGTCACGGTCCCGTGGGCGCCGCTCGTCCGGGCAGTGATCAGCAGGCCATCCCCGTCCGGATCGCTGTCATTGGCAAGGACTGCGAGGTTCGTCGCTCCGGAGCCCTGTTGGACGGCCAGGGTCGTGTCGTTGAGCGCGATCGGCACGTCGTTCACCGGGTTGATCGTCACGTCGACGGTTCCGGTCGCGATCCCGCCATGGCCGTCGCTGATCGTGTAGGTGAACGAATCGGAGCCATTCGCGTTCAGGTTCGGCTTATACGTGAGACCTGTGCCACCACCGGTGACGGCCACGACGCCCTTGGCGCCGCTCGCGGCACCTGTGATCGTCCTGGTGTCTCCTTCCACGTCCGTGTCATTCGTCAGCACGTCAACCGATGTTGCGGTCGCGTCCTCGGCAACGGTGAGGGCGTCCGTCCCAGCGATCGGGTCGTCGTTCGTCGGCGTGATCGTGACTCCCACGATCCCGGTGGCAAGTCCGCCCTTCCCGTCGTTCACGGTGTAGGTGAAGCTGTCGGATCCGTTGGCGTCCGGGGCGGGCGTGTAGGTCAGACCGGTGCCTCCACCGGTGATCGCCACCGTGCCCTTGCCGGCAGTGGAGCTGGCGATGACCTGCAGCAGGTCACCCTCCGGATCCGTGTCGTTGGCGAGCACGGCAACGGCGGTCGCAGGATCGTCTTCCTGCACGGTCACGGTGTCATCGTTCGCGGTGGGGATGCCGTTGTCGGTGATGGTGACGTGCACGGTCCCGGACGCTGTCCCGCCCTGGCCATCGCTCACCGTGTAGCTGAAGGTGTCGCTGCCGTTCGAGCCTGCGCTCGGCTGATACGTCAGTTCGGTCCCGCCGCCGGTGATGATGACAGTGCCCTTCGGCACCGTGCCGACGCCCGTGATCAGCAGTGGATCGCTTTCGACATCGGTGTCGTTTCCGAGGACATCGACCGGGACGGCCGGACCATCGAACGTCACAGTCACGGAATCGTCGGCGGTGACCGGGGCGTCGTTGACCGGAGTGATCGTGACTCCCACCGTGGCGGTGGCAAGGGCGCCTTTCCCGTCGTTGACCGTGTACGTGAAGCTGTCCGACCCATTGGCGTCGGGCGCGGGCGTGTAGGTCAGGCCGGTCCCGCCGCCGGTCAGTGTCACCGTGCCCTTGGTCGCGGGTGACGTGTCGACGATGAGAAGCGGGTCGCCCTCGGGATCCGTGTCATTCGCAAGGACGCCGACGGCGGTCGCAGGATCATCCTCTCCCACCGTCAGCTCGTCATCGTTCGCGGTCGGGACGCCGTTGCCGGTGATCGTCACGTGCACGGTGCCGGAAGCGAACCCGCCGTTGCCGTCACCGACCGTATAGCTGAAGCTGTCGATGCCCGTCGTGTTCGGATTGGGCTGGTAGGTCAGCCCTGTCCCTCCGCCCGTGATCGCGATGGTGCCCTTCGACGCGAGGCCTGTCTGGACGATGATCGGCTGGTCGCCATCGACGTCGGTGTCGTTGGCGAGCACATCGACCGATGTGGCAGGGTCGTCCAGGGCGACGGTGACGGAGTCGTCGTTCGCGACCGGATCATCGTTCATCGGGGTGATGGTCACATCGACCCGTGCCGTGTCGGCCGAGCCCGCCCCGTCATCGACGGTATATGTGAACGAGTCGGTGCCGTTCGCATCGGGGTCGGGCTGGTATGACACGGAAAGCCCGTCGGGCGCGATGGTCACGAGGCCAAGCGTCCCCTGTGTCACGGAGGACACGGTGGCGCCGCCCGGGAAGTCGTCGTTGCCCAGGACGTCGATCTCCCATGGGCCCGGATCAGGGTCCTCTGGGAGTGTGGCGACGTCGTCCACCGCACTGACGGCATCGGCCACGACGGCGATGTCGAAGGTCACGTCGCCACTCGTGTCCGCCGGCGATGGCTGGCCGGTCGCGTCCCAGTCCTCGAGACCACCGTCGTCCTTGGCCCGGACCGTGACGTGGACGAGTCCCGCCTGATCCGGCGCAGGGGTGAAGGTCAGGTGCCCGCTCGAGTCGACTTCAGGTGCGACCAAGAACAGGTTCGGCACGCCATTGAGGTCCGTCTCGGTCTCGAAATGGACGGTCTGCCACGCTTCGCTGGCTGGCCCGGCGCTCACGCCCGTCGCCCACACAGCGTTATACGGGCTGCTGTCCTCACCAACGACGATCGATGGCGGGCCCGGAACGAACGTCGGCGCGTCGTTGACGGGCGCGACCCAGATCCGCATCGTCGCGGGCGCCGAATAGGCGTACCCGTCGAAGACTCGGTACGTGAACGTGTCGAAGTCGGTGGCTGGCAACCCGTGGTCGGACGCGCTGTAGTTGGCGTTCGGTCGGTACGCAAAGGACTGTTCGTCAACCTTCACGAGATCGCCGTGGGCGGTCGGGGTGACGATCTGCCAGGTGAGCGGGTCCCCGTCGACGTCGACGTCGTTATGCAAGAGGGCGCAGTTCCCGGACCAGACGAAGTAACCCGCTGGCGGTGGCGCGGGTTTCGCGTAGTCCTCCGTGACCGGGAAGGCATTCCCGAAGGAACCTGGTGTCTGGCAGGCGCTACCGGGGTCGTCGACGGCGACCGCAGGGCTGTTGACGTCGACGGTCACGACCCCGTCATCGGTCGCAGAGCCGTGCTTGATCGTGTATCCGAACGTGTCGATCCCGTGGAACCCCAGGTCCGGCTTGTACGTGACGCTCAGCTTGTCGCTGGCCACCGCGGCCGTGCCATGTGGAGGGTCGGTCACAGCCTGGACGCTGTTCCCCGGCCCGAGATCGTTCGCCAGCACATCGACGGTCGTCGTCAGCGCGTTCACCGGCACGGACACGTGGTCGTCGACAGCGGTCGGGCCAGCCGCCAGCGCCGTCGCGGGCAGCAGGCCGACGAGCAGGATCGCGCCGAGGATCGCCGGGAGTCTCGAGCGGGAGTGATCAGCAGGGGACATTGACCACCTTGAAGGCTTGATCCTGGCCGCCGGGACCTTTCACGGTGAGGATCACCGAGTAGGACCGGGCGTCCGAGAAGGTATGCGATGGATTGGCCGCCGTTGAGGTCGAGCCGTCGTCAAAGTCCCACACGTAGGACGTCTCACCTGTCGAGCCGGACCCGTTGAAGGCGACGCCGTAGCCTGAGCAGCTCGTGCCGATGGCCGCGTGTGGCGGAGCCGGTGTCGGTTTCGGGGTGGGCTTCGGCGTCGGCTTGGGCGTCGGCTTCGGCGTGGGTGTGGGTGTCGGCTGCGGCGTCGGCCGGGGCGTGGCCACGGACCGAGCGGGCGGAGGCTTCGGGGTCGGCTTCGCGGTCGGCGCCGGCGTCGGCGTCGGCGAGGGGGTCGGCGTTGCCGTGGGGCTGGCTGTCGGTGTGGCCGTGGGCGTGGCGGCTGGAGTCGGTGTGGGAGTGATGCGAGGCGTGGCGGTGGGCGCGGACGTCGGTGTGGCCGTGGCCGCCAGCGTGGGCGAGGTCGTCGCGCTGACAAGGGCGATCGCCGGGTCCGTTCCGGAAGGGTTCGACTGCCAGAAGAAGAAACCTCCGACGCCGATGACCGCGAGCCCGATGAGCGCGACCGCACCCTCTCGTAGATGTCGACGACGGGGCAAGGCAGGCGCCGGCGAGATGGCCACGGCAGTGCCGGTCGGAGTGACGGCCCCCATCGGGACGACGACCGGACCTGCGGTGATCCCGCCGTCCTTGGACATCGCGTGGCCCGCCGCCGCCGCTCGCGCCAGAGCCGCGGCCGCGGCTGCATCTGTCGGCTCGGATACGCCGGCAGCCGCGGTCTCCGGCTCCGGCGGAACAGGCGCTCCCTCGACACCGATCCGATAGGAGATCTCGTCCGCGGTCAAGGCGGCCGTCATCGCCGCGCCCTCCGTGGGACGCGTCTTCGGCACCCGCCGGATGCGTCGAACGAGGAACATGCCGATCGAGCCGTCGATCGTGTCGTGCAGCCCGTCGAGTGGGCCGGAGCTCAGCGGGTGGTCGAACTCGCTGTCCTGTGCCCCAGGGCGATCACGAACGATGACGGAGACGGCGACGACACTGACGACCGCGATCGCGGCCACGATGATGGCGATGAGGGCGATATCCATGCATACCCCGAGCGGAAACGCCCGCTCCCCCGGAGCCAGCGCCGGGCGATGCTAGCACCCGGAATCACGTGGTCCCAGCGAGGCAAGTGACCTATTCGGCGGGTACCTCTGGCTCATATGCATCAGCCTCGAGTTCCTCAGGGCGATCGAAGTCGCCGCGAGTCGGGAGGAACAACACGAGGCCGAATGCGACGAAGATCCCGAGGAAGGCGTACAGCTGGGTGACGCCTGACAGCAGCATCGACAGGACGGCGAGCCCGAGGCAGATGCCATAGATCGCCAGAACCGTCTGGCGGTGTGACAGCCCGAGGTCCAGCAGGCGGTGATGGATATGCGTCCGGTCTGGGCTGAACGGCGACCGACCCTGGGACACGCGCCGGACGATGATCCAGAAGGTGTCGATGATCGGCACCCCGAGGACGAGAAGCGCCACTGCCACCTTGGCGACACCGAGGATGGCAAGGACGGCAAGCGTGTAGCCGACGAACTGGACGCCGCTGGTCCCGGTGAAGATCGACGCCGGGTTGAAGTTCCAGCGCAGGAACCCGAGCAGCGCTCCGGCGAGCGCGAAGCAGAGGACCGCGATGAGCGGCTGGCCGCTGTTGGTCACCTGCGTCGTCAGGCTGATGATCCCCAGCGTGACCGCGGCGATGAACGCCACACCCGTTGAAAGGCCGTCGAGGCCGTCGATCCAGTTGATGCTGTTGATCATCCCGACGATCCAGAAGATGGTCAGGCCGGCCGCGATCGGCCCCGGTGGGAAGCGGATCTGCCCGCCGCCGATCGGGTTCGCGACGAAGTCGATGGTGATGCCCAGCGCGACGGCGAAGAGCGCCAGCGCGACCTGGCCGATCAGCTGGAGCCGGGCGCGGAGGTCGAACAAGTCGTCGACAGCGCCGAGACCCGCGGCGATGGCGCCGCCGAGCAAGAGCGCCGCGACCTCGGACGGCGCCAGCGAGAAGGGGATCGGCACGAACGTGCCGCCCTGGTTGAGTGTCAGGAACACGCTGGCGACGACCAGGAACGCCGCGCAGACCGCGAGACCGCCGCCCCGGGGCACCGGGATCGTGTTGATCCGCCGGGCTTCCGGGTGGTCGAGGACTTCGTAGCGCAGCACGATCGTGCGCACCACCGGTGTCAGGACGAGGGCGATCAAGGCGGCTGCGGCAAACACGACCAGGATCGGGCCGATCGCATCGGCTGCACCGGAGATGAAGGTCATCGCGACCGTGGTCGGGGCTGGGACCCGACGCAGCTCGGCCCGATCACGCGGCGGGCAGGCCCGGAACGGGGAAGCGGTTCACGATCTCATTGACCTCGCCGGCCAGGCGAGCGTGCGTGGCGGGCTCGTCCCGCCGACGGATCGCCTCGACGATGAGCCGGGCGACGGCGCGCATCTCGTCGGGTCCGAAACCGCGCGACGTCGTGGCGGGCGTCCCGATCCGGATGCCCGACGCCGTGTTCGGTGGCAGCGTGTCGAACGGGATCGCGTTCTTGTTGACGGTGATGCCGATCTCGTCGAGGAGGTGCTCCGCCTCCTTGCCGGTGACACCGAGCGGCGTCACGTCGACCAGGAGGAGGTGGTTGTCGGTGCCACCGGAGACCACCCGAGCCCCCTCGCCAGCCAGAGTCTCGGCCATCACTGCGGCGTTCTCGATCGTCCGACGCTGGTCGGTGCGGAAGGCCTCCTCGCCGGCCAGCTTGAACGCGACCGCCTTTGCCGCCACGACGTGCATGAGTGGCCCGCCCTGTGTCCCGGGGAAGACGTTCCGGTCGATCGAGGCGCCGAGCGCGCCCTCGTTCTCGCCGTTCTTGACCGTCGGGAAGGCCGCCGCGTCGAGGCCCTCTCGGAGCGACCGACGCCCGAAGATCATCCCGCCTCGCGGGCCGCGCAACGTCTTGTGGGTGGTCGTCGTCACGAGGTCTGCGTGCGAGAACGGGCTTGGATGGACGCCCGCCGCCACCAGGCCGGCGATGTGGGCCATATCGATGAACAGCATCGCGCCGACCTCGGCGGCGATCTCCGCCATGCGCTCGAAGTCCCAGGTGCGCGGATACGCCGACGCCCCGCCGACGATCAGCTTCGGGCGGACCTCGCGCGCCTGCGCAGCCATGGCGTCGTAGTCGATCCGCTCGGTGTCCTGGCGGACGCCATATGCATGGACCTCGTAGAGCCGGCCGGAGAAGTTGAGCGCCATCCCGTGGGTGAGGTGTCCGCCGTGCGCCAGGTTCATGCCCATGATCCGGTCGCCCGGCTCCAGGACCGAGAAATAGGCAGCCATGTTCGCCTGGGCACCGGAGTGTGGCTGGACGTTGACGTGCTCGGCGCCCGGGAAGAGCGACACGGCCCGCTCCTGGGCGAGGCGCTCGGCGATGTCGACGTACTCACAACCGCCGTAATAGCGCTTGCCGGGCAGGCCCTCGGCGTACTTGTTGGTCAGCCACGAACCCTGCGCTTCCATCACCGCGGCCGACGTGTAGTTCTCGCTGGCGATGAGCTCGATCTTGTCGTGTTGTCGGCGGCGCTCGTCGAGCATCGCCTGCCAGAGGACGGGGTCGACCTCCGCGATCGTCTCGAGCGCGAGGTCGGTGGCTGGCGAGATCGTCATTGGTGGCCGACTCCTTCCCTGCCCGCCGCGGCCCACCCCCTGACGCCACCGCGTGCCCGGGGCGTATCTTCCCACGAACGAGGAGGTCCCCGATGCCCCGAGGTTTGCTCGACGAGGATGAGGTCGCCGCGCTCGCGACGCCGGTGGTCGTCGTGGACCTTGACCGGACCGATTCCCGGATCAGGGCGATGGCGACGTTGATGCGCGAGCGCGGCATCGCGCTGCGGCCACACGCCAAGACGCACAAGAGCGTCGAGATCGCGCGGCGCCAGATCGCGGCCGGCGCGACGGGACTGACGGTCGCGACCGTCGGAGAGGCCGAGGTCTTCGCGGACGCGGGTCTCACCGACCTGTTCATCGCGTATCCGCTGGTCGCGCGCGGGCCGACCACGGCCCGGCTCCGGAGGTTGGCGGAGCGTTCGGACCTGTCCGTGGGCGCGGATTCAGTGGCGGGACTCGACGCATTGGCCGCTGCAGTCCCCGGCGGCGAGGGATCGATCCGTGTCCTCATCGAGATCGACAGCGGCGGGTCGCGGACGGGCGTGCGACCAGCCGAGGCCGGCGTGCTGGCTCGACACGCGGCGGATCGAGGCCTGACCGTCGACGGGGCTTTCACCCACGAAGGCCATGGCTACCGCGGAGGTGCGGCGCGCAGTGCCGCCGGCGAGGATGCCGCTCAGGCGCTCGGGATCGCTGCCGCGGCCATGCGCGAGGCGGGGTGTGAGCCGGTGGTCCTGAGCGCAGGTTCGACCCCGACGGCTGCTGCCTCTGCGCACGGCGTCGTGACCGAGGAGCGGCCCGGGACCTACGTGTACGGAGACCGCCTCCAGGCGGCCATCGCCGAGGAGGACGCTGAGGACGCGGCCCTGATGATCGCGGCGACGGTCGTCAGTGCAGGCTCGGGCGGCGGCTTCGTCATCGACGCAGGCGCCAAGATCCTCGCCCAGGACGTCTCACCACTCATCGCCGGTCATGGCGGGATCGTCGGTTCGCCCGACGCCGTCATCTCGCGCCTCAACGACCATCACGGCGTGGTCGATCTACCGGCCGGTGGCACGCCCCCGTCGATCGGGTCCGTCGTCTGGGTCGTCCCGAACCACGTCTGCCCCGTGGTGAACCTCGTCGATTCGTTCGTCGTCGCGCGGGCCGGCCGGGTCGTCGACCGGTGGCCCGTCGACGCTCGTGGCCGCAACGGCTGAGGCGGCCTAGTGCGGAGTGAGGTCGTGCGCGACGCCCGCGGAGTCGAGGATCGCCACGACCCGCTCTAACGGGATCGCGCCGACGCGCAGGATACGAGGCACGACTCCCGTGCAGTCGATGACGGTCGATGCCGGCCCACCGTGCGCCGGGCCGCCGTCGATGACGAGGTCGATCGTCTCACCGAGCTGAGCGAGGATCTCCGCGGCATCGCGCGCCTCGGGAAGCCCGGAGACATTCGCCGAGGTCGTCGGCAACGGCCCGACGCCACGGGCGAGCGCCCGGGGAGCGCCATGGTCCGGGACGCGCAGGCCGATCGTCGCCGCGCCGCCGGTCAACGCCGCGGGCAGCTCGACGTCCGGTCGTTGTGGCACGACGACAGTCAAGCCCCCCGGCCAGCACGCCGACGAGAGCGCCGTCGCTGCCGGGCCCATCTCGCCGATCGTGTCGGCCTGACCGGCATCGTCGAGGAGCAGCATGATCCCCTTGTCCGGGGGCCTCTGTTTGACCTGGAACAGCCGCTCGACACCGCCTGTCGTCGCGAGGGCGACGGCGATGCCGTACACGGTGTCCGTCGGGAGTGCGACGACGCCGCCCTGCTCCAGGATGGCGATCGCCTCGGCGCGCCCGGCGTCGTCATCGCGCACGACTCGGGCCGTCACGCCAGGACGGGCTCCTGGGGCAGACGACGAGTTGCAGCCTCCTCGGCGAGTCGCGCGGCTGTCGCTCGCACGACCCCAGGGCGAGCGAGGACGAGCGCTTCGATCATCCTCGCGACGCCCTCGTCCCCGAGCGGCGGCGCGATGTAGCGAGCGACGGCCTGCACCTCGGCCGGCGCCGTCGGCATCGCTGTGCCGTGGCCAACCTCGGCCAGCATCTCGATGTCGTTCCACTGGTCGCCGATGGCGAGCACGGCCCCGAGCGGGACCTTGAGCCTCCGGGCGAGGTAGCGGACGGCACGTCCCTTCGAGACGCCTGGTGCGACGAACTCGATGAAGTGCGGATGGCTGACCGTCACGTCGGCAAGACCCGCGAACCGTTCGCGGGCCAGCGGCGCGACTTCGGTCGGGAGCGGCGGCTCGCCGTGGCACATCACCTTCGTGACAGGGTGGCGAATCGCCTGGACGAGGTCGTCCTCACGATCCGGGACATGGCCCATGAAGACCATGTATTCGTCCGCCAGCGGGTCGTCGGCCCGGATGATGAATCGCTCGAGGTGATTGACGTGCGGGTCGAGGCCCTGCTCCCGCGCCCAGATCACGACCTCGCGCGCCACGGATGCGGCGAGCGGGGTGTGGATGAGCATCCGGCCCGGTCTGGTCGAGGTCGCCGCCGGCATCTCGCGGATGAGCGCGCCCTGGTAGCCGACGATCGGCGCGACAAGCTCGAGCTCGCGAGCGAAGCGGAGGGCGCTCGAGACCATCCGTCCGGTGATGAGCGTGACGATCACGCCGCGCGAATGTGCGCGGCGTACCGCTGCGCGTGTGTCGGGACCGATGACGAGGTCGTCCCCGACGAGGGTGCCGTCGATGTCGAGCGCGACCATCGCGATGGGCAGGATGGGCTGAGGCGTGAGGATCGTGGGCACGTTCCTGATGATGCCCGACCGACGCCGAGCACGCAGGAGAGGTGCTTCGCGGTGGGCGTCCAGCGTCGCCCCCGCCCTACCCCCGAGTGATGCGCGCGACGCGCGGCAGTCGCGCCAGGTCCGTCTCGACCGCGCACGCCCACCCCGGCAGACGCTGCACGACCCGCGCCGCGATCGCCTCGCCCTGGTCCGCGCCGATCTCGAGCAACGCGACCCCATCCGCCTCGAGCGCACGGGGCAACAGGTCGAGCAGCCGCTCGATCACCGCAAGCCCGTCCGGCCCACCGTCGAGCGCGAGCACAGGCTCGAAGGACGTCGCGCGCGGCAGCGTGGCGATGACCTCGGTCCTCACATACGGCAGGTTGGCGAGGACGATGTCGAACGCCGGCGCCTCACCGGCCGGCAAGAGGTCCGCCTCTGCGAACCGCACGCGATCCGCGACCGCGTGGCCGACGGCGTTCTCACGCGCCAGTCCGAGTGCGTCGGGCGAGATGTCCGTCGCGAGGATCTCGACCGCGTCGAGCGCCCGCAGGTTCCGCAACTCCACCGCCAGCGCGACGGCGATCGCGCCGCTCCCGGTGCCGACGTCGACGATCCGGAGCGGCGGTGACCCCGGGGAACGCCTGTCAGCTCCCAGCCGCCGCATGGCCTCGGCCTCCGCGAGCTCGACGAGGCGCTCCGTCTCGGGTCGCGGGATGAGCGCGCGGGCGTCGGCCTCGAAGGCGAGGCCGTAGAACTCCTTGAGCCCGCGGAGGTACGCCACGGGCTCGCCTGCCGCCCGCCGCTCGAGATCCAGCCGGTACCGTCGTGCGGCATCGGCACCGACCGGCGCCTCGGGATGAGCGAGCACGACCGTTCGCCCGGCACCGACCGCGTGACCCAGGAGCAGCTCCGCGTCCAGCCGCGGCGTCTCGGACCCGGTCGACGCCAACAGCTCCGCTCCCTCGCGCAGCAATGCCCCGGTTCGATCGACCGGCACCTCACCGCTGGACGCGACCCCGTCAGGCGGCGGTGTCACCGTCTCCGAGCCGGTCCGCCTGGTCGGCCATGACGAGCGCATCGATCAGGTCATCGAGATCGCCGTCCATGATCGACGGCAGGTTGTGGACGGTCTTCCCGATCCGATGATCAGTGACCCGGTCCTGCGGGAAGTTGTACGTCCGGACCTTGTCCGACCTGTCGCCCGACCCGACCATCGACCGGCGAGCCACGGAGTCGGCCGCTCGCTTCTTCTGCTGCTCGAGGTCATACAACCGCGAGCGCAGGACCGAGATCGCCTTGGCCTTGTTCTTGTGCTGGCTCTTCTCGTCCTGGATCTCGACGACGAGCCCGGTCGGAAGGTGCGTCACGCGGACCGCGGAGTCGGTCGTGTTGACCGACTGACCACCCGGTCCCGACGCGCGCTTGACGTCGATCCGCAGGTCGCGCTCCTCGTCGATGTCGATCTCGACCTCGTCGACCTCGGGCAGGACGATCACCGTCACCGTCGACGTGTGGATACGGCCCGACGATTCGGTCGCCGGGATGCGCTGGACGCGATGGACCCCGCCCTCGAACTTCAGGCGGCTGTATGCACCGTCGCCGTGGATCTGGACGATCGCCTCCTTGATCCCGCCGATACCGGTCTCGTTGAGGCTCATGACCTCGGGCGTGAAGCGGTGGCGTTCGGCGTAGCGGACGTACATCCGGTACAGCTCGGCCGCGAACAGGGCTGCCTCCTCCCCGCCGGCGCCACCTCGGATCTCGACGATGACGTCGCGATCGTCGTTCGGATCGCGCGGCAGAAGGAGGACCTTCAATTCCTCGATCAGCCGCGTCTCGTCGGCCTCCAGTCGGTCGATCTCATCGCGGGCCATCGCCTTGAGCTCGTCGTCCGCGTCGGATGCGTCACGAAGGTGGCGGGCGCCGGCGAGCTCGGTCCGGGTCGCCTCGAGTCGTCGGTACGCGTCGACGACAGGCTGCAGGCGCGCCATCTCCTGGCCGAGGCGGCGGATCGCGCCGGGGTCGGTCGACGTCTCCGGGCGCGACAGCTCGACCTGGAGGTCGTCGTATGAGCGGGCGATCTCGGCGAGCTTGGCGTCGAGGTCGCTCATGCCCCGGGTGGCGGGTCGGGCGGGGCAGCGGGCGTGGTGGCCGGTGCGGATGCAGAGCTCGCGGCGACGTCTGTCGCCCCGGTATCGAACTTCATCGCGCGCTGCTCGAACGCGCCGGACCCCTCCGGCACCGATTCGCCGTCGGCGACGAGGGCCTGCTCCATCGAGACGATCGCGACTTCGATCATGTCGTCGGTCGGCTGCTTGGTGGTGATCTTCTGGACGAGCAGGCCCGGATAGAGGAGTCCCTTGACGACCGGGTTCCCTCGATGGCGAGCCCCGAACCGGAGGAGCTCGTAGCCGACTGCGGCGATGACCGGGATCAGCAGGACCCGGCTGAGGATCATGATCAGCGGCGTCTGCCGCCCGACGAGCGAGAACGCGAGGATCGACAGCAGGATGACGATGACGAGGAACTCGGTGCCGCAACGCTGGTGCGCCGTCGGGTACTTGCGCACCTCCGTCACCGTCAACGGGTCGCCGGCTTCGAGAGCGTGGATCGTCATGTGCTCGGCGCCGTGGTACTGGAACACGCGGCTGACGTCGGGCGATCGGCCGATGAGCACGAGGTAGCCGAGGAAGATCACCACTCGGATGAGTCCCTCGACGAGGTGCTGGACGATGCCGTTGTCGACGCCCGCTGTCGTGACCGACGCGATGAACAGCGGCAGGAGGAAGAAGACGCCGATCCCCGCGACGAGTGTGAGCAGGAGCATGATCGCGACCGAGCCCTTGCCGAGCTCGATGCCCTCCTCCTCGGCCTGGACGTTGGCGCTGCGGATGAGCCAGCGGGTGCCGACGACGAGCGTCTCGTACAGCACGACAAGCCCGCGCACGAGTGGCCATTTCGACCAGCGAGTCCCGTGGAAGCCGGCATCGAGTCGTTCCGTCGCGTAGACGATCTCGCCGTCCGGGTGGCGCAGGGCGACGGCGATCGCATCCCGACCGCGCATCAGCACGCCCTCGATGAGCGCCTGACCGCCGTAGGTGAACGTAGGCATGCCGGCAGTCTAGCCGACCCGCTCCGGCGCCCCGGAATCACGAACGGCGGGCCGTCGGCCCGCCGTCGTTCGTCTTTGGGGTTGCTTGCGTACCCAAGCTAGCTCCGGACCTGGCGCTCCAGTCGCTTCTGGAAGCGCTCGACCTGGCCGGCCGTGTCGATGATCGTCTGCTTGCCCGTGTAGAACGGATGGCAGTTGCCACACACGTCGACGCGCAGCTCCGGTCGGGTGGAACCGACCGTCCACTCGGTGCCGCACGAGCCGCAGTGGACCTTGGCTTCGAAATACTTGGGATGGATATCGGGCTTCACGAGGTTCTCCTCCGTCGCCGTCCGCGCCGGGCCTCTGCCCAGCCGGTGGTCGCCGGTCAGTCCGGATTGTTCTAGATGTTGGCGCTCGCGGTGGTCGTCTCGACCGCCTCGACCCGGATGCGCTTCTTGCTCTTGGTTGCGTGCTCGAACTTCACCTTTCCGGTGATCGTCGCGAACACGGTGTAATCGTGGCCCAGCCCGGTGCCGGGACCGGACAGGAACGTCATGCCGCGCTGCCGGACGATGATCGAGCCTGCCGGAACGAGCTGTCCGTCCCCGACCTTGACGCCGAGGCGCTGGCCGACGCTGTCACGGCCGTTCTTGACGCTGCCGCCGGCCTTCTTGTGTGCCATCTCGTCTACTCGTCCTTCTTCGTGGCGCGGGGCTTCTTCGGCGCCGCGGCCGGTGCTTCATCAACGTCGGCGTCGACCTTGGCAGCCGACTTCTTCGGCGCGGCCGCCGGCTTCGCAGATGCCTCAGGCGCGGCGTCGGCGTCGGCCTTCGCGGCCTTGGTCTTCGTCGGAGCCTTCGCCTCGGTGGTCTCGGTCGCGCCTTCGGCGACGGCGTCCGTTTCAGGCTCGGTCGCGCTCTCGGCCTTCGCCTTCGGCGTGGCCTTGGGCTTCGCGGCCTTCTCAGGCTTCGCTTCGGCGCCGACGGCGAGCTTCGCCGCGAGCTCAGCATCCTTGGCGGCCTGCGCCGCGGCAGCCTCCTCGACCCGCATCCGCTCGGTCTTCGCCTGGTCGTCGGCCTTCTGCGCGTCCTTGGCCGCACTCTTGCCACCGAGCGTGATGTCAGCGATGCGGAGGACGGTCAGCTCCTGGCGATGACCCTTCTTGACCCGGCTCCGGGCCTTCGGTCGGTACTTGAACGCGATGAGCTTCGGTCCGCGGGTCTGGTTCACGACCTCCGCGCTGACCGAGGCATCTGCGACGAGCGGGCGGCCGATCGTCGAGTCATCGCCGTCGGCGACGAGCAGGACGCGATCGATGGTGATCGTCTTGCCGGGCTCGACGTCGAGCAGCTCGACCTCGAGCTCCGTGCCGACCTCGACGCGGTATTGCTTTCCGCCGGTCTCGATGACTGCGTACATGGATCCTCAGGACTCGTGTCTGGCGACCGCGCGCGGCGACCGCGACATCGGACATGAAATGGCGCGCGGCGGGGCCGACACGCAGAAAGCGGAGTGTACGACCCTGAGCGTAGAACGGTCAATCATCCTCGGCCTGGGACCCGTCGGGTGGACCAGCCAGGACCAGTCGTTCCCGGACGATCGATCGCGTCGCGAGGGGAACTCCCGCCGCTTCGGCGAGCGCCGCGACCACCTCGCTCGGCCGACCGGTGCCGAGCTCCGGGTGGAACCTGGTCCTCGTCCGGACGACGGCCGCCGGGCCCGGGCCGACGACCTCCAGGTCCGCGATGAGCGGCCGGAGGTCGTATGTGACGGTCTGATTCCCCTTCTGACGCTCACGTGACAGGTGGTTGGCCGCGAGAAGCGTCGCCGCAGCGCGAGCAAGGTCGGGGACATCGGCTCCCGACACGGTGATGCGGTAGTCGGCGGCGACGATCTGTCCGGCCAGCGCAGGCGCCCCCAGCCACACATCGTAGAGGTCGACCAGCCGCCAGCCTGAGGGCAGCACCACCTCGAGCGCCGCACGAACGCGCCACGCGGGCTCGAACGAGGTCAGGAGGATGTCCGCGAGCTCTGCCTCGGCCACGAGGCCGGCTGGGATCGGCGCCGCGAACGCGACGCGCGCTCGTCCGCGGCCGACGGGGATGAACGCCGGCAATCCGGAAGCCTCAAGGGCCGACTCCCACGCGTCAGCGAGCTCGCGCCCACCGAGGTCCGTCGCATCCGCCGACCGCGCGAGCACGAGTCGCCAGCGCTGACGTGCGGGAGCTGACGCCGGCAGGGATGCCGCTGGGACGGAAGGTTCGGCAAGGACCGTCTCAGCCGCCGCTGCCGCGGGACCGTCGGGGGTCGCTGTCGGGCCATCCACGTCTGCTAGTCTGCGGCCTCATGGACGAGCCCGCGCAGTCCGTCGCCGAGGGTCCCGCGAGCTCGCTGGCCCGCTGGGCCGGCGCACTTCCGCCGCCGCCGTTCGTCAACACGAGCGCGGGGCCCGAGGAATCGCGGTTCGCGCCTCTTTCGCCGCGCGTGGTCGTGCTCATCGCGGCGGCCGTCATCGCCGGTCTTGTCCTGTGGATGGCCCGCGATTCGATCCGGCCGTTCATCCTCGGCCTGCTATTCGTGTACCTGCTCGACCCGCCGGTGAGGTGGCTGGTCCGCCGTGGCATCAGGCGGACATTCGCGATCCTGATCGTCTACGTCGTCGGGATCGTGTTGTTCATCGAGTTCCTCGCGCTGACCCTGACTCCGCTCGTCAACGAGATCATCCGATTCGTCAACGACTTCCCGAAGCTCGCCGACAGTCTCGATCTGCAGCTCCAGCGACTCGGCGAGTTCTACGCTCGCCTGCAGATCCCGGTCGCGCTTCGCGAGTGGATCGACAGCCTCATCGCCGGCATCGGAAAGGGCGGCGGGGGTGGTAGCGGCGGGGCGAACCTGTCCTTCCTGCTTCCGCTCGTCACCGGGGCAAGCAGCCTGCTCGGCGCCCTCTTCGCCTATTTCATCCTGCCCGTCTGGGTCGCCTACATCCTCAACGACAAGAACACGCTCGTCGCGACCTTCGATCGATCACTCCCGAAGACCTGGCGGTTCGACACGTGGGCGGTGATCAAGACCGTCGAGCGCGACTTCGGGCAGTGGGTCCGCGGCCAGATCCTCCTCGGCTTCGCCGTCGGGATCGCCACCTTCGTGGGCCTGATCGTGCTGAGCAACGTGGTCGACCCGATCTTCGGGCGGTATGCGTTGCTGCTGTCGGTCATCGCCGGCCTGTTCGAGCTCGTGCCGATCATCGGACCCATCGTCTCGGCTGTGCCGGCGGTGCTGCTCGCCGCAACGGTCGGGCCGGTCGCCGTTCTTGCCGCGCTGCTGCTGTATTTCCTCGTCCAGCAGGTCGAGAACAACTTCCTCGTCCCGAAGATCCAGGGCAACGCGGTGCAGCTCCACCCGGCGGCCGTCGTCTTCGCGATCATCATCGGTGGGTCGCTTGCCGGCCTGCTCGGGGCGATCCTCGCACTGCCGGTCACGGCCGCGTTCCGCGATGTCGTGCGATACCTCTTCCGCCGCCTCTCCCCGGACGAGCCGGAAGCGCTCGCCATCTCGTTGTCGAACATCGGGATGGGTCCCGACGATGCCTGACGGGATCGACCCGTACAAGGTCCTCCAGGTGGATCCGGAGGCCGAGGACGAGGTCGTGCAGGCGGCGTACCGTCGCCTCGCCCGCAAATACCACCCGGATCTCGCCGGAACGCCCGAGGCGGCGGCCAGGATGGCGTCGATCAACGCCGCGTGGGAGATGATCGGTGACCAGGCCTCGCGAGCGGCACATGATCGCGCACGAGCGGCGGCGCCGACGCCGACTGGCGGCGCGAGCGCGGGAAGCGCGGCGTCATCACCGCGACCCACGCCCGCCCCGACGCCGGGGACACGTCCGCCGGACATCGTCTCGCGCGACTGGACCTCCGGCCGGTCTACGACCGGTTCGGGCTTCGACGACTCGATGCGCACCCCTGAGGGGCACGGGGCGGCTGGCCCACCGCCGGGTCGGCCATCCGGGACGGTGCTCAACTTCGGGCGCTACGCGGGCTGGTCCCTCGGGGAGGTGGCGCGGCACGACATCGAATACATCGAGTGGCTGGACCGGGCGCCGATCGGGCGGAACTACCGCGCCGAGGTCGACGGCATCCTGCGCTCGACAGGGCGCCGCCGATCGTCAGACGGCGAGGCTTCCGATCGCCGCGGGCTGTATCGGCGGCGCTAACGCCCCACCGGAGCGGGCCGGTCGGGCAGATCGGCGCTGTCTCCCCTGACCGTATGGTCGACCACCCATCCGATCGTCGTGCCCTGGATCAGAAGCGTGAACAGGATGATCCCGAAGGTGATCTCCTGGAGGAGCGGGCGCTCGGGGATATCGAGGGGAAGCGAGAGTGCCATGGCGACGGCCACCGCCCCGCGCAGACCGGACCAGAACAACACATGCAGCCATGACCCCGGGATCCGGTCGGCGAGCCCCGGCCGGACCGCGAGCCGTGACGAACCGCCCAGGAGCACGTAGACCACGAATGCACGCCCGAGCAGGATCGCGAGGATCCCCCACGCGATCGGGACGACGGAATCGAGAAGTCGTACGGGCGGGATGGCGAGGCCGACGAGCAGGAACACGAAGGCCGTCAGCAGGTAGGCGATGAACTCCCAGACGGTGTCGATCGCATCCGCGGCGTCGTCCGCGCGGTCGCGGTTGATACCGACGTTGCCAAGGACGATGCCCGCCGTGACCGTCGCGATGACGCCCGATAGCCCGACCTGGTCGGCGAGCACGTAGCTGCCGTACGCCAGGACGACGGTGAGGGTCAGCTCGATGAGATGGTCGTCCGCGATGAATCGGAAGACCCACGCAGCCGCGAACCCGGTCGCCAGACCGATGAGGACGCTGACCGAGACGATCCCGATGAAGGACGTCACCGCGCCGAGCGGACTCACCGGCGCGTAGACGGCGCTGACCGCGATCGCGAACAGCACCAGGCCGGTCCCGTCATTGAGCAGGCTCTCGCCGTCGACCATCGTGGATAGCGCTCGAGGCACCGTCAGGCGCTTGAATGTCGCGATGACGGCGGCCGGATCCGTCGCTGACACCATCGCCCCGACGATGAACGCGAGGTCCAGGCGCAGTCCGGTCGCCACGCTCAGGACGACGGCGACGACGGCGGCCGAGATGACGACTCCGGGGATCGCCAGCAACAGCAGGCCGCCGAACCAGCGCCGGATCTCCGTCAGCCTGAGTCGATAGGCCGCCTCGAAGACGAGCCCCGGCAGGAGGACCAGGAGGACGAGCTCCGGCGAGACGTCGACGGGCGGGTAGCCAGCGAGGCGTGCGAGGAGCCCGGCGAGCAGACCGGCGATGACGAGGGCGACGGTATAGGGCAGCCGCAGCGGCCGCACGAGGATCGCCACGACGACCGCGACCCCAAGCAGTCCGACGAGCAGCTCGAGGACGTGCGGGATCTCCTCGTCGATACCGGGAGTCACCGGCGCACGAGCAGCGTCACCAGCCGGCCTTGGTCTGTCTGATGTTGATGCTCTGGAGGATCCCGAGCCCCGCCGCCATGCTCACGAGTGACGCGCCCCCGTGCGTGACGAATGGGAGCGGGATACCTGTGATCGGCATGATCCCAAGCACCATCCCCACGTTCACGATGAGCTGGAACAGGATCATCGACGCGACACCGGCCGCGAAGAGCGTGCCGAATGCGTCGCGCGACCGCCACCCGGCGACGAGGACCCGCCAGAGCAGGAGCACGAACAGGACGAACATCACGACGCCGCCGATGAACCCGAGCTCTTCGGCAAGGGTGGCGAACACGAAGTCGGTCGCCTGGACCGGCAGCAGATCGCCCTGCGTCTGGCTCCCATTCGTCAGCCCCTTCCCGACGAGCCCGCCGGCGCCGACCGCGATCTGCGCTTGGTGGAGCTGGAAGCCCGCGCCCTGGATGTCGGGGTTCGCGTTCAGGAAGTCGCTGAGCCGTGCCTTCTGGTAATCCCGGAGGAGGTATGTCCACGCGATCGGCACCATCGCCACGACGGCGGCGGCGAGGATGACGAGCCAGCGCAGGCTCGCACCGGACATCCAGAGCATGCCCCCGAGGATCGCGGCGAAGACGAGCGACGTCCCGAGGTCCGGCTGGAGCATCACGAGCACGAGCGGTGGCCCGACGAGGAGGCACGCGCCGACGATCGAGACGAGCGAATCGAGCTTGCCCTCGCGTGCCGCGAGATACGCCGCGAGCACGATGATCATGAGGATCTTGGCGATCTCGCTGAACTGGAAGCTCAGCGGGCCGACAGTGACCCAGCGGGCAGACCCGCCGACGCCGTCGCCGATCGCGAGCGTGAGCACGAGCAGACCGAGCTGGAAGCCATAGATCGGCCATGCCAGCGTCTTGAGCCAGTGGTAGTCGAAGGTGGTCGCCACGACGAAGATCACCACCGCGATCCCGGCCCACATGAGTCCCCGGCTGAAGGTGGTTCCGGCCTGGAGCGGAAGACCTCCGCCCTCGATGCTGTTCGTGTAGGCCATGACGAGGCCGATCGCGACGAGGAGCCCAGCGTACGTCGTCAGCTGGAGGTCGAATGCCCGCCATGCGGCACCGACCGACTTGGCCGCCCAGTCGGACATGCGCGTCGGTTCGGCTCGGATGACGCCCATCAGTTGCTCTGGTAGAAGTTGCCACGCTGCAGGAGGTTCGGGAGCCGGTAGTCCTTCTTGATCCCGAAATGCAGCTGCAGGAAGTACTTGACGATCTCGGTCGCGACGTTGCCCTTCGTCCGCGAATCGTAGGCGAACGCGAGGACGACGAGCTGCGAGTCGCTCCGGTTGAACGATCCGTGCTTCGCGTCGCCGGGCACGAACCCGACGAACCAGGAATGGAACGGCAAGCGGCCCTTGCTGTCGCGCGTCCCGAATTCGGCCGTTCCCGATTTGCCGGCGACCTTCACGGGCAGGTCAACGAGGTTGTAGGTATGGCGCAGCTTGACGGTGCTTCGCGCGGCGTTGCGCATGACCCGAAGGACCGAGGGCGAGACCTTCATCCTGCGGATGACCTCGGGCTTGAACGGGCGGACGACGGTCCCATCGGGCCCGACGATGTCGCGCACGATCTGTGGCCGGTAGAGCGTCCCGCCGTTCGCGAGCGCCGCGTATGCGTTGATCAGCTGGATCGGGGTGACCACGTCATACCCCTGTCCGATCCCCGCCTGGTACGTCTCTCCTGGAAAGATCTTGTCGCCGAGCGCGTCCTCCTTCCACTGGTTGGACGGGACGATGCCGGAAACTTCGCCGGGAAGATCGATTCCGGTCGGCTGACCGAAGCCGTACTGCTTCGCCCAGTAGGCGAGACGGTCGATCCCGAGCTTGCCCGCCATCTGGAAGAAGAACGTGTCGCTCGAATGCCCGAAACCGCAATAGATGTCGCAGGCACCGAACCCGATGTGGTTCCAGTCGTAGAAGCGGGTGGAGCCGAGCGTCAGGTAGCCGCGTGTCTGGACCTTGGTCTTGTCGGTGATCTTCTTGTCGGCGAGGGCGCCGGTCCCGGCGACGAGCTTGTAGGTCGATCCCGGTGGGTAGTGGGCCTGGATCGCATGGTTGGTCAAGGGCTTGTCGGGGTTGTCGAGCAGGCTCTTGAACGCATCGTTGTCGATGCCGCGCGCGAAGACGTTGTTGTCGTATGTCGGGAGGCTGACGAGCGCGAGGATCTCGCCTGTCTGCGGGTTCATGGCGATGACGACGCCACGCTTGATGCCGACTTCCTTCATCGCCCACTTGAGCGCCTTCTGGGCGTTCTTCTGCTCGTTCGTGTCGACGGTGAGCGTCAATGAGTCGCCGGGACGCGGGGCGGTGACGGTCTGGAGCACCTGGAGCCGGCGGCCTGAGCCATCGCGTTCGACGGCTTCGGTGCCGTAGGATCCCCTCAGCTCGGCCTCGTATCGAGCCTCGACTCCCGCCTTGCCGAGCAGATCATCGGGGAGGTACCCGTCCTGCTTCAACGTCTGCAGCTGATCGCCGGATACGGGGCCGGTATACCCGAGGAGCTGTGACATCAGCGGCCCGTCCGTGTATCGACGTCGCGCCTCCACGGCGACCTCTATGCCGGGCAGATCCGTGCCGGATTCCGAGATGAGCCGGGCTGTTGCGACATCGACGTCGTTCGCTATGCGGACGAGGTCGAACGTCGATCCTGGATTTCCGTCGATCGTGGCGTTGATGTCTGCGGCCGTCTTGCCGAGGAGCGCAGCCAGGCGGTCGACGACGACGGGTCGCTGGTCGACGGGGAGGTCGGCGGGCCGCAGCTTCACCACGAATGTGGCCACGTTCCTGACGAGCGTCCGGCCGTTGCGGTCGAAGATCAGCCCGCGCGGAGAGACGACCGGGTCGAGCGTGGTCCGGTTCTTCGCGGCAAGCGTCGCGAGGCGGCCGCCATCGACGATCTGCAGGTAGAACAGCCGTGCAGTGAGCCCGCTCATCGCGAGCACGGCGATAAGGGCGAAGGTGAGGAACCGAGAGAGTGACCTGATGGGCTTCGGGCGGTCGTCGAGGAAGACGGTCACCAGTCCAGCCGTTCCACGTTCGCGCGTCGGTCGTGGATCGAGACGACGAGCGGCCCGATGACTGCGGCCAGGAGCGTGTCGTACGCCACGCCGGGGATGATGAGACCGATCGGATCATTCAGCTGGATCGGCGCGACGAGAGCATTCAGGGCGGCGAAATGGATCATCGAGTACACCCCGCTGAGGAGGAGCGTGGCGATGATGGGAACCAGGGGACGGATCCGGACGAGGACGGTCGCAAGGACCGACGTTGCGGCGACGCACAGGAGCAGGGCGAAGGCGGTGGAACCGAGTGGTCTCTGCGCGATGACGTCAAGGACGAGGCCCCCAACGAAGGCCCAGACCAGCCCGGCTTCGAGACCGATCGCCACCGTCACGACGATCCCGAGCACGAGCACCAGATGCGGTTCGGCCGTCCCGATCCGGAGATATGGACCGACGGTCAGCTCCACCAAGGCCGTCACCGTCGCTCCGACCGCGGCTAGCAGCAGGGTCATCGGCGAGTCGCACTGTCCCTCGAGTGACGGTCGAACGGTGGCGACCTCGTCGTGAAGTATCCCACGGAGCCGACTCGACGGCAACGAATGTCACGCGGAGGTGTTTCACGTGCAACAGGCCGGAAATGCGGCTGGGAAACTGTTCCACGTGAAACAGGCGCTCTGGATATGGGAGCGATAAGTGTTCGCGTGTCACAGTGATTCGCCACCTCGCCGAACAGAGTAGGACCGTGCGCGGTGGTAGAATCATGCATCGTGAGATTGATCCGAGCAGGGCGCTGAGTGGGGCAGACGATCGCCTGCGCAAATCAAAAAGGCGGCGTTGGCAAGACCACGACGGTGGTGAACCTCGGCAGTTATCTTGCTGTCGCAGGGGAACGGGTCCTGATCATCGATCTGGATCCTCAAGGCAACGCCACCAGTGGCCTCGGTCTCGATCGAAACGCGATCGAGCGATCCGTCTACGACGCGGTCATCGACGGCGTCCGTCTCGCCGAGTTGATCGTCGCTGGACCCATCGAGGGCCTCGACGTCATCCCGTCAGCGATCGCGCTTGCTGGGGCCGAAGTCGAGCTCGCGCCCGTCGAGGGCCGGGAACGGCGGCTTCGGCGGCTACTGAGTGAGGTCGTGGATCGATACGACTACCTGCTCATCGATTGTCCTCCGTCATTGGGACTCCTCACCGTCAACGCATTGACCGCCGCCGACTCGGTCCTCATCCCGCTCCAATGTGAGTACTACGCCCTGGAAGGATTGACCCAACTGCTCGCCACGCTCGACCTCATCCGCGACCACCTCAATCCGACGCTCGTGATGAAGGGCGTCGTGCTGACCATGTTCGACGGTCGCACGAAGCTCTCCGCCGACGTTGCCGCCGAGGTCCGCCGCCACCTCGGGCCGCGTGTCTTCGACACCGTGATCCCCCGCAATGTCCGACTGTCCGAAGCCCCCAGCCATGGCATGCCGATCACGAAGTATTCACCGGAGTCCACCGGAGCGATGGCGTATGCGGCACTTTCTGCCGAGTTGCGCCGCCGGGACGGTCGCGCGTCGGAGAGGGCAGCCACGCGTGACGAGATGCCGGTGGCGTCATGACAAGCCGACCTGATCGCGCGCAGGGCCTCGGCAGGGGCTTGGCATCCCTCATCCCGCAACGAGCCGTTGGGCAGCCCACGACGATCGAGATCCCGGTCTCGCGTATCCGTCCGAATCCGCATCAGCCTCGCAAGCGGTTCGGCGTGGAGGAGCTCGCCTCGCTGACGCAGAGCATCAGCGAACACGGCGTGCTGCAACCGATCCTCGTGACCGAGACCGTCGATGGGTATCAGCTCGTCGCCGGCGAACGCCGCTTGCGCGCCGCCCAGGCGGCCGGACTGGATCGCGTCCCAGCGGTCGTGCGCCAGCTCGCGGACCGCGAGCAGATCGAGCTCGCACTCGTCGAGAACCTCCAGCGCGAGGATCTCGACCCGCTCGAGACGGCAGAGGCATACCGGCAGCTGATCGAGGAGTTCGGGTTCACGCAGGACGACGTCGCGACTCGTGTGGGCAAAGCGCGTTCGACCGTCGCCAACACGCTCCGACTCCTCGACCTTGCACCCGGTGTCCAGGCCGCTGTGGCCGATGGGCGCCTGACGGAGGGCCACGCCCGGGCGCTCGGAGGTCTCGCCGTCGAACTGCAGGACCGGGTGCTCGACTCGGTCGTCGGGCAGGAGCTGTCGGTTCGTCAGACCGAGGAGCTCGTCCGGCGGCTCCGTGAACCGAAGCCAGAGGCCGCCGGCCCTGTCGCGCGTCGGACGGATCCCGAGCTCGAGCGGGTCGAAGAGGACCTCCGTCGATCCCTGGGCACCAAGGTGAGCCTGGCCCGCTCGCGACGAGGGGGCCGCATCGTCATCGAGTACTACAGCGACGAAGAGCTCGGGCGACTCTACGAGCGCCTGACCGGAGGGACCGCGTGACCGAGGAAGCCACCCGACCAACCGCGGCAGCCGCCGCCACGAACGGCCGCCCGAAGCGGACGAAAGCGTCCGCGTCCGACTACACGGCCGCGAGCATCCAGGTGCTCGAAGGGCTCGAGGCCGTCCGGAAACGGCCCGGCATGTACATCGGGTCCACGGATGCGCGAGGCCTCCATCACCTCGTCTGGGAAGTGGTCGACAACTCGATCGACGAGGCGATGGCCGGCCAGGCGACGACCATCCGGGTCACTCTGGGGACCGACGGCAAGGTGACCGTGTCGGACGACGGTCGCGGCGTCCCGGTCGGAAAGCACTCGACCGGCAAGGACGCCCTCGAGGTCGTCCACACCGTGCTCCACGCAGGCGGCAAGTTCGGAGGCGGCGGCTACAAGGTCTCGGGCGGCCTCCATGGTGTCGGTGTCAGCGTCGTCAATGCGTTGTCCTCCTGGATGCGCGTCGAGTCGGCACGCGACGGCGCCATCTGGGCGCAGGAGTACGTCCGCGGCAAGCCGACGGGGCCGGTCAAGAAGATCGCCCCGCAGGGCGGTCGCCGCGGGACGACCACATCGTTCCTCGCCGATCCCGAGATGTTCGAGACGACCGACTACTCGTTCGAGATCATCAGTCAACGCCTGCGAGAGTCCGCCTACCTCACCAAGGGCGTCTGGATCACGCTCATCGACGAGCGCAACGATCGCGAGCGCTCGTTCTACTTCGAGGGCGGTCTTCAATCGTTCGTGCGGCACCTCAACCGAAACAAGGAAGCGCTCCACAGCCGCCCGATCTACGTCGAGCGCCGCGAGGGCGGGACGGCTGTCGAGGTCGCCCTCCAGTACAACGACACGTACACGGAGAACGTTCTCGCGTTCGCCAACAACATCAACACGGTCGACGGTGGCACGCACGTCACGGGGTTCCGAGCCGCACTGACCACGTCGCTCAACGACTGGGCCCGCAAGGCGGGCGTGCTCAAGGGGTCCGACGGGAATCTCTCCGGCGATGACGTCCGGGAGGGATTGACCGCGG
>JBJMMQ010000190.1:0-5270 GCA_045804705.1 Chloroflexota bacterium | reverse complement strand
GGCGGCCGTCGAACGCGGCGAGATCCAGGATGCCAAGTCGCTCGTCGGCCTGCTGTGGCTGGCCCGACTCCGCGAAAGCGGCTAGCTCCCCTCCTCGCCGTGCGCCTTGGGCGGCCCTGATCCGAGCCGCGCGAGCGCGTCGCGATACAACCGCGTGCCGGGGCTGAGCGCGACCGCGAGTCGCAGATGCGTGCCGGCCTCACTCCGCCTTCCGAGACGCTTCAGGCTCTGGCCGAGACCGTAGTGGCCGAAATGCGACGACGGATCGACCTCGAGGAGGGCCTCGAAGGTCTCGGCGGCACGCTCGGCCTGCCCGGAGTGGTAGTCCGCCCGGCCGAGTGCCTCGAGGATCGAGCCCTTTCCGGGCTCGAGCCGATCCGCGCGCTCGAGAACGATCGCCGCCTGCGCATGATGGCGACGGTCCAGCAAGGCGGTCCCGCGCTGCAGGAGATCATAGGCGGTCTCGTGTTCGGCAGGATCCTGCCGCGTCGGGTCCTCCATCGCCCGATGGTCGCACGGAACGCCTAGAGATGCCGGCGGCGGGCCGCCGACGCGCACGCCACGGCCCGGTCCTCGTGACCCTGGATCAGCCCTCCCGGTAGGGCGCGAGGTCGACGGGCTTGAGCCGCGGCGAATCGGTCAGGCCGGGGATCCGGCCGCGCTTCGCGATCGGCTCGCCGTCGATCTCCTTGATGTCGCCGGTGAAGTCGATCGGAGTCGCTCCGCTGATGTACGAGCCGACTGCGTAGGAGTCGACCGGCGCGCCGGCCTCCTTGAAGTAGCCGATGCGCTCGGGGGTGAGACCGCCCGAGACCGTGATCCGAACGTGGTGGAAGTCCGCCTGGTCGAGCCGGGCGCGTACCTCGTGGACGAGCTCCGCGGTGACCCTCCCTCGTTCGGACGGGGTGTCGAGCCGGATCCCGTAGAGCCTGTCGCCGAGTGCGTGGGCGACCCGAAGCGCCTCCTCGGCCTCGTCCTTGAAGGTGTCGACGAGGACGATCCGCGGCACGTCCGGCGGCACGTGCCGGTCGAAGGCCAAGGCCGCGTCGACCGTATCGCCGAAGATCAGGACGAGCGAGTGCGGCATCGTGCCGGTCGGCGCGAGTCCGGCGAGCCGCGCACCGGCAGGGGTCGACGCGCCGACGCAGCCACCGACGATCGCGGCGTAGTCGAGCACGTCCGTGATGTCAGGGTGGATGTGGCGCGCCCCGAAGCTGATCACCGGCTCGGGTGCTGCGGCCTCGACGCACGTCCGCGCCGCCGTCGCCCACCCGGTCGACTGGGCGAGCATGCCGAGGAACGCCGTCTCGTACAGGCCGAACTTGCGGTACCGGGCACGGATGCGCAGGACGATCTCCTTGCGGCCGATGACGTCGCCATCGGACAGCGCCTCGAGCCGCGTCTCGGCCGGGTCCGCGCCCGCGAGCACGTGGCCGAGGAGGTTGCGCGCTTCGTCGATGCCGCACAGGACGCCGTCCTCGCGGGCGAAGACCTCCATCGTCACGAGGGGGTCCCGGCCCTCCTGGGCGAGGATGGCTTCGGCGCGCGCGAAATAGACGTCGGCCGAGTCGCCCGAGAGGATCTCGTACGACGGCCGCGAGCGAGAGAGGCCCATCAGTCCGGTTCCGCTCCTCCCGCTCGCTCCGGCCTGGGTCTCGCCCACGAGGTCCGGAGTGGCGGCGAGTGTAGCGTACGGGTCAGCCGGGTCGTCGAGGCTCGGGCTCAGGCGCCGGTGTCGACCTCGGTCACCGCCGCAGATCGCCGTCGGCGCCGGCTGCGGTACAAGACGGCGGCCACGAGGCCCGCGAGGAATACGCCAAGGATCAACAGTCCGATGCCGAGCAGCCTGTCGCGACCGACGTCGGCTGCGTTCGACCAGGTCGACGCCGCGAGGTCGGCGGACGTCGTGGCGGCTCCCGGATCGCCGCTTGCGAACTCGCTGCTCGCGGCGTCAAGGTCTGCGTCGGGAGACGCCCCCCACAAGCCGATCTCGGTGACGAGGTCCATCGTCGGCGGTCGCGCGTCAACCGCCGCGGTGTAGTGCGAGATCGCCTCACGCGTGTCATCGATCTCGGCCCTCGCCGCGGTCAACCCATCTGGGCCTTCGAATGCGCTCGGGAGCGTGTCGGGCAGCGTCAACCCGGCCGCCTCCGCCTCGCTGGCAAGCTTCCTCGTCTCCTCGAGGATCGTGTCGGCCTCGGTCAGCAGTCGCTCGGCGTCGTCGAACTGCCAGGCCCGCATCGCGTCCCGAACCTGCCGGGGCAGCTGCCAACCGCCGGCCGACGCGAGCACGGCGTCGTAGTGGGTGCGCGCCGCCTCGCGCGCGTCGAGCAGGGCCAGATCCTCCGGCCGGGCGACCCACGTCCGCCACAGGTCGTCGACCGGCGTCGTCGCGTGCTCGTCGAACAGATCCAGCAGCCCACGCCAGTCCGGCGGTGCGTCGACCTTCTCCGGCTCCCCGGAACCGGCCGGCGGTTGGTATGCACCGGTCTTCGCCGCAGCGTCCGCCCAGACTGCCTTGAGACCGTCGTCACCGACCCGCTCCGCGATCGCGCGCGCGAGCACGAGCGACGCCGCGTACGCGAAGTCCTCGGTGGGGCGCGGCTCACTCCCGAGCTTGCCCCAGGCGTTGAGCGGGATTCGGGCTTTCTCGAGGTCGGTCGGGATCGTGTCTGCCTCTGTGTCGGGGGAGGTCGACACCCCGAGGTCGGGTGCCACGGCTCGGGCGTAGTAGGAGGCGAAGCCCTCGGTCGCCCAGCGATCGGCCAACAGCGAACCGTCGAACCAGGCGTGCGCCGCCTCGTGGAGAACGACCTCGTCGCGGGCGTCGTAGGCGACGTCGATCCGGCCCGCCGCCGGGTCGAACAGACCGGCGTAGCCGCCACTCGCACGCCCGACGCTCTCGTGGATGTCCAGCCCGCCCGTCCGTGGCCAGCCCTGGCCGATCCGTTCCGACAACACCGGCAGTGCCCGCGACGCGAGGTCCCCCACCCGCTCGCCCCACGCCTTGTCGTCGGCCCAGGCGCTGATCGTGAGAGGGACGGCGGCGCCGCCGACGGTCGCCTCCACCTGCCGGTCGGTCGTCGCCGCCGCCCGATCCCCGACGAGGTAGGCGAAGAACGTCAACGGCGTCTTGAGCGCGCCGGTCTTCAGCGAGACGGTTCCGTCGGCTGCCGTCGTCGGGGCGGGCATGTCCCCGGCGGCGACATCGACCGTGTAGCCGGCCGGAAAGTCGACGCGGACCGTGCTCCCCGGCGTGGATCCGCTCGCGAACGCCCAGACGGGGAAGGCCGCCAGCGAATCCCCGACCCGCACCTGGCGTCCGGCGGCGCCGCCTTCATCGACCATGTCGAAGACGAGCCGGCAGTCGGTGTTCTTGCCGCTGTAGAGACGAGCGCCGAGATCCAGGCGGAGGATCGTCGAGGTCTTGCTCGACTTCGAGACGCTCGCCTTGGGCGTCCCCGAGCCCTCGCAGGTCAGCTTCGGCGCCGACGCGCCGGGCTGCACCGCCAGCAGAGCGTGGTCGAAGTAGAACCGTTTGGTGGAGGTGTCGGACAGCCGGTTCTTCATCGCCAGGTCGACCGTCACCCGAACGCGATGGTCCTCGGGCTGCACGTCGTAGCGGGCGTCGGTGACGATCGAGAGTCCGGGTTCGGCAGCCGCGACGTCGGTCAGGCCCGCGGGCGAGGCGACCAACCCCGTCGCTGCGAGGATGGCGAGGACGAGAGCACCGAACCGGCGGCTCACGACCCCGACTCGAGAAGCTCCGGCAGCCTCCCCGCGAAGCGATCGAGGAATGCGCCGTTGGCCGAGGTCCGATCACCGGGATCAGGCATGCGCCCACCGATCCAGAGCCAGTCCTTCGATTCGTCGAGGAGGGTGTCGGCGATGCCCAGGATCCGCGCGATGGCCAGGCCGAGCGAATCGGCGTCAGCTTCGGCGGCAGGGACCTCCACGGCGAGCACCGGGCGCTCGTCCTCGGAGACGGAGAACTTCGCGAACGGGAATTCGTCGTTCCATCGGAGGAGCTTCCGGTACGACTTGCGGAAGTAGTCGTTGATGGGCGGCGCGTATTGCGCCCAGCAGATCACAGCCATCGACGGATCGAGGATGATCGTGACGCGGAGGTCGAAGCGGCGGCGTCCATCGAGGACGAGATCCCAGCTGGCGATCCCATCGCGGTCGGCTCGCTCCGTGGGGGTCAACCCGAGATCGGCGAGCCAGTCCTCGACGTCGGCAGGGCGCACGCGCTGGGCGCCCGTTTCGGCGGATGACATGGCCCGCGGAGTCTAGCCGAGATGGCCGCGACCGGCCGTCGAGCGTCGCCACGAGGGACGGCGGTGCGTTCAGTCGTCGCCGACGAGCCTCCGGCCACGAGCGGACGCGGCACCGACGACGCCGACGGCGACGGGGCGGTCGTCCGCGTCGAGAGAGGCGACCTTGGCCGGCCGCGCCGCACGCTTGATCTCGACCGATTCGCCGCTCCGCACGACCCGACCCGAGTAGTCGGACGAGCGAACGTCGGCGGCGATCTTGACGTTCCGCCCGATGCGCGCGCCACGCGGCACGACCGCGCGCTTCCCGACGACCGTGATCCCCGTGTTGAGTCGGTTCGGTTCCTGCTTGTTCGGCCGGTCGTCGAACGGTCCCTCGCCGACGATCGCGCCCTGCCCGACGACGACCTCCTTGTCGAGGATCGCCCGGTCGACGACGGCGCCGGACCGGATGACGGTGTCGAACATGACGATCGAGTCGCGGACGACTGCTCCGACGTCGACGCGCACGCCCGGCGAGAGCACCGAGTTGACGACGGTCCCCGAGATGACGCAGCCGTGACTGATCAGGCTCTTGTGGACCTGCGCGGTCGGCCCGACCTTCGCCGGAGCACGTTCCTCGGAGCGGGTGTGGATGACCCAGTCCTTGTCGTACAGGTCGAGCTCGGGGTTGTCGTCGAGGAGCGCCATGTTGGCCTCCCAGTACGACTGGATCGTCCCAACGTCCTGCCAGTAGCCCTCGTAGCGGTAGCCGAAGACTCGCGCGCCCCCGGCGAGCATCGCCGGGATGACGTCGCCGCCGAAGTCGCGCCGGTCCTCCGCGAGCCAGCGGGCGAGCGCCCGCTTGGAGAACACGTACACGCCCATCGACGCGAGGTCGCTCTTGGGGAGCTTCGGCTTCTCCTGCCATTCGACGATGCGGTCCGTGTCGTCCATGGCCAGGATGCCCATCCGCGTCGCCTCGGCGAGCGGCACGCGCCGGACCGCGATCGTGAC
>JBJMMQ010000189.1:0-3536 GCA_045804705.1 Chloroflexota bacterium | reverse complement strand
ACGTCGTCGCCGCGTTCCTCGGTCATCCGGGTGAATCCAGTCAGGTCGACGAACACGACGGCTGGCGTCACCTCGAGGCGCGATGGGACGAAACCCGATGTCTCGAGGACCAACTCCGTCTCCATCACGCTGTATTCGTCGATCGCCCGGCTCATATGGCGATCCATCAGCCAGGCCGCGAGCGTGCCGGACACGCGCGCGAAGCGCGCCCACGGTCGAAGACGACGTTCGAAGAGATCGTCGATGGGTAGCCCGCGCAACTCCTCGTCCGATCGTGCGGCGGCTTCGCCGTAGACGCCCAAGGCACCGTCCGCTGCGCGACGAGCGGCTTCGCCGAACATCCGGACAGCCCGCAACGCCAGGTCAGGTTGCCCGGTATCGACGGCAGTCGCGACCATCATCGCGATGAGTTCCTCGTCGGCGACGGTGAGGTGTGTCGCGGCATCCGGCTCGGCCAGGCCGAAGGCAGCGAACAGCCGCCTCACCGATTCCCGCCCGAGTCCGAGGGACGCGAGGAACTCGGCATACGACCGGTCCGATAGCCGGGCAGGCGGAGGGTGAAGCTCGTCGTAGTAGGTCAGGCTGATGGCGCCCGCTCGGCTCGCGTCGAGCAGTGCATCGAGCGGAACCCCGGCCGCCTCGAAGGCGAGAAGCAGCCGGACACGATGGACGTCGCCGGGATCGAACAGGCCTTCGGCGTCCGACGCGAGCGCCCCGGCCGTCGCCAGCTCGTCGACACGAGCGCGATCGACGCCCAGCCGGAGGGCGACTTCTGCACCCGAGATGTGCGCGGGCGCGTCGTCGGTCATCGCGTCATTCTGCCGCGCGTACGATGCATCGATGTTCGACCTCGATCGGTTCGTCGTCGCTCAGAAGACGGTCTACGACTCTGTCGTCGCGGAACTCCGGGCTGGCCACAAGACGGGCCACTGGATGTGGTTCATCTTTCCCCAGCTCGCGGGACTCGGACGCAGCGAGATGTCTCGCTACTACGGGATCGTGTCGCTCCGGGAGGCCGTCGCGTATCTCGCCCATCCGATCCTCGGCCCGCGCCTCCGGGAGTGCGCGGGCCTGCTGCTGATGTCGACAGCCGCATCGGCGACCCAGGTCCTCGGCGTCATCGACGGGACGAAGCTGCGCTCGTCGATGACGCTCTTCTATCGAGCGGAACCGACCGACGCTATCTTCGCGCAGGTCCTCGATCGCTTCTTCGAAGGCGCCGTCGACCCGTTGACCGACGAGCTGCTGGCCTGACCTGCGCTAGCCCTCGAGGACGGTGACCAGTCGACGCAAGGCAGCGCTGCGTTCATCGCGGACGCGTTGCTCGATGACCGGGTCGAGCGCGGGTTCACGGGGGCGGTCCCAACGGACGCGCACGTGGGTGACGCCTTCTACCGACTCGAGATCGGCGGTGGCATCGACGGGGCCGACATCCGGGATGGCCAGTCGCCAGCCGACGTGGTCGTAGGGTTGCCAGTCGACGATCTCCTCGAGCGTCGCCAGGTTCCCGGTGACGCACTGCGTGAGCGCCCCGACGCCGCGCCGGCCGCTCGGCAAGGTTTCCTCGAACACGATCGGGCCTTCCCACAGGGAGCGCAACTCGGGTGAGGTCAGGTGGGCCCATACGGTCGCCAGATCGGCTCGCACGGTCGCATCGACATCGAGCAGGAGAGCGCCCGTCCCCGCCTCGAGGCGGCGCGACGCGGTTTCCACCTGCCAGCGCGTTTCGAGGTCGAGTCTGTATGTTTGGATGGTCCCAAGGAATTCGATGGCTTCCTCCGCAGGTGCCAGCGCCAGCACCTCGACGTCGAGCCCTAATGCCTCGACGGCTGCCCTGGTGAACAAGGCGAAGCCGTTGGCGCGGGCGGCCGCCGCCGTCGTGCCCTTCAGCAACCGGTGGACGACGATGACTTCCGATCCTGCAAGCTCGTCCCGCCCGTAGATGCGCGTCCGGACGTATGAACCGTGGTGGACGAAGACCTTGAGGTCGAGGCGCGGGGCCAGCTTGCACGAGTTGCAGTCGCAGGTCGTCGCCTGCTCGATGCTCCTGAGCCTGCGGCGGAAGGCGAGATAGGCGGCCTCGATCGAATCGAGCAGCAGGGATGGATCAGCGCCACCGTCATCGACGAACAGGAACGCCGCATCGCCCTCGAACTTCGCCAGTCGGAACGGAGGGTCCAGCCGCTTGACGATCGTTTCGAGCAAGTCGCCCGCGACCATCGGCGCGTGCTCGAGCTCACTCTGCGAGAGGTACGAGGTGTAGCCGGTCAGGTCCGCGACGACGAGAAAGCCCGTTTCAGGGGTCGTCATGGCACCACCTTGCACCTTGCGTGCGAGCCGCTAGCGAGGCCCGGGCATCGCCGGCTGGGCGCTGTAGCCGAGCTCGGCGATCTGGCCCGCCCGCTCGCGATACGCATCGGTCGTCGGTGCGGTCCGCGCGCGCAGTCCGTCGACCATCCGGTTGTACATCGAGAAGCCGGCCGCGATCAGCACCGCCAGCTGGACGTCCCCATCGGTCGCGCCTGCATCGACGGCGGCTGCGACGTCGGCGGCCGTCAGGTCGCGCGCGTCGGCGCGAACGATCCGCGCGATGCGGAGGAGCGCACGCATCTTCGGGTCGAAGCCGTCCGATGAGCCGACCTTGACGGTATCGATGAGCCCGACGCGCTCGGTCGTTCCCGACATCTCCATCACGGCAGTCGCGTGGGCGCCGTGGGAATCCATGCAGAAGAAGCAGTCGTTCGCCGCCGATACCGCGGTCGCGATCATCTCGCGGTCCACACGATCGATGGTTGCGCCCGGGAAGTCGTTGACGAGCAGCTCGTCGGCAAGGCCTCGGAGATGGACGCTCAGGGCCGGGCTCAACCGCATCGCGGCGCCGATGCCCGGGACATCGGGCAGCCCGCCGACGATCGGCTCTTCGTGTGCCCGCTCCAGGCGCTCGTCGTCACGTGCCATCTATCGCATCTCCCATTCGTTGCGAGGCGGCCAAGTATGCGGCACCGAGCCTACGGGGCGAGCTCTCCGCCTTCCTCCGCCCCCGGCGGCAGGTTCCCGACGATCATCCATCGGTCGCCCGTCGGTCGCCGCACCGCGAACACGCGCTCGAATGGCTGCGTTTGCCGATCGACGAGCGACCCGCCGGCATCGTACGTCTCGCGGGTCACGTCGCCCGTGGACACGAAGCCGATGCTGCCGCCCGTCTGGACGCCGAATGGCGAGATGACAACGACTCGGACATCGTCGAATCGGTAGTGCTCGAGGACCGTCCGGCCGCTCGTCTGCGCCTCTGCCAGCCGGGCTTGCATCTCGGCCAGCCGATCGCCGTGGTCGACCGCGGTCAGGATGGCTGGGTCCTTCCGGAGGAGCGCCTGGTTCTCGAGCTCGAGGTCTTCGGCGAGCGACACGAGGATCCCCTGCGCGATCGAGGCCTTGGTCGAGTCATCCCAGGCCGGGACGTCGACGGTGATCACGGGCAGCGTGGACGGGTCGATTGCGTGCGGCACGCCATCGACCAGCACACCCGTGTCGGCACC
>JBJMMQ010000188.1:0-3838 GCA_045804705.1 Chloroflexota bacterium | reverse complement strand
AAGAAGGAAAAGCTCTCCAAGGAGGCGTATCGGCGGGGGAAGGCTGCTGCTGAGGGGGAGTTGACTCGGCTTGGGTTGCGGAAGAATCACTTGGAGTTGGCGCTTGGGGATCCGTCGGTGCAGGGGAACTTCGTGGAGTTGGGGCGGGTGACGAGCGAGCTGGCCGATATCGATGTGGCGCTGGCCGCGGCCGAGGATGCCTGGCTGGAGCTGGAGGAGCGGCGGCCGTGACCGTGCTGATCGGGCTGACGGGGCCGATCGGGTGCGGGAAGTCGACGGTCGCGCGATGGCTGGGGGAGAGGCCGGGCGTGGTCGTCATCGACGCGGACGAGGTGGCGCGGGAGGTCGTCGAGCCCGGGCAGCCGGCTCTCGAGGCGATCGTCGAGAGATTCGGGGAGGGGATCCGGCGTGAGGACGGGACGCTCGATCGCGAGGCGCTCGGGCGGATCGTGTTCGCGGACCCGGTGGCGCTGCGTGACCTTGAGGCGATCACCCATCCGGCGGTCAGGCCCCGGATCCTCGCGGCCATCGATTCTGCGAAAGCCGACGCTGCGGACGCCGTGGTCATCGAAGCCATCCGGCTGGTCGAAGGCGGTCTCGCCGAGATCTGCGACGAGGTGTGGCTGGTGACGTGCGATCCGGACGTCCAGCGTGAGCGGCTCATCGGTCGGGGTGCGAGCGCCGACACCGCCGAGCAGCGGATCGCCGCACAAAGCGGGCTCGGGGAGCGGGTTCGGCCTGTCGCCGCGCGCGTCCTCGACACGTCCGGGCCGCCGAATAGGACCAAGGACGAGGCGAACGCCGCGCTCGACATGGCGCTCGCGACGTGAGAACACCTGTTCGATTCGTGCTCCGACTGGTAGACTGACAGGGAGATGCCCGACTTCAAACTCGTCGCCCCGTTCGAGCCGACAGGGGACCAGCCAAAGGCGATCGCGGCGCTGTCGGATGGCCTGGCGAAGGGCCTCAAGGACCAGGTCCTGCTCGGCGTGACCGGCAGTGGCAAGACCTTCTCGCTGTCCCACGTCATCGCCGCGCACAACAAGCCGACGCTCGTGCTGGCCCACAACAAGACGCTCGCCGCGCAGCTCTACGCGGAGTTCCGCGAGTTCTTTCCCGAGAACGCGGTCGAGTACTTCGTCAGCTACTTCGACTATTACCAGCCGGAGGCGTACCTCCCTCGGAGCGACACGTACATCGAGAAGGACTCGTCCCGCAACGACGAGATCGACCGCCTCCGCCACGCGGCGACGCACGCGCTCTTCGAGCGACGGGACGTGATCATCGTCGCGTCCGTGTCGTGCATCTACGGCCTCGGCGCCCCGGTCGACTACGGCGCGACGGTCCTCAAGCTCCGGGTCGGCGGCCAGTACAGGCGCGACGCCGTCCTCCGCCACCTCGTCGACCTCCAGTACCAGCGCAACGATCAGGCGATGAGCCGTGCCCGCTTCCGGGTACGCGGCGACACCTTGGAGCTCCAGCCCGCATCGGAGGAGACGCTCGTCCGGATCGAGTTCTTCGGCGATGTCGTCGAACGGATCACGGAGCTCGACCCGCTGACCGGTGAGCTTCTCGCGGAGCGCAAGGAGACGAACGTCTACCCCGCGACCCACTACGTCACCCCGCAGGACAAGCTCAAGGAAGCGATCGTCGATATCGAAGCCGAGATGGAGGAGCGGGTCACCGGCCTCGAGGCAGAGGGGCGCGTCCTCGAGGCGGCACGACTCCGCCAGCGCACGACGTTCGACCTCGAGATGATGCGCGAGCTCGGCTACTGCACCGGCATCGAGAACTACTCGCGCCACCTCGCTCGACGAGAGGCGGGCAGCCGCCCCTGGACCCTGCTCGACTACTTCCCGCCGGACTGGCTGCTGGTCGTCGACGAGTCGCACATGACGATCCCGCAAGTGGTGGGCATGTACAAGAACGACCGGACGCGCAAGGAGATCCTCGTCGACTTCGGCTTCCGGCTGCCGTCGGCGCTCGACAACCGGCCGCTCACCTTCGAGGAATTCGAGGCAAGCCTCCACCAGACCATCTACATGAGCGCGACCCCCGGACCGTACGAGCTGGAGCGCAGCCAGAAGAACGTCCAGCAGCTCATCCGGCCGACGGGCGTGGTCGACCCGCAGATCAGGGTTCGCCCCACGGAGAACCAGATCGACGATCTGCTCGAGGAGATCCGCGGCCGCGTCGACAAGGGCGAGCGGGCGCTCGTGACGACCCTCACCAAGAAGATGGCCGAGGACCTGTCCGACTACCTGAAGGAGCTCGGGGTCAAGGTCCAGTACCTCCACAGCGAGGTCGACACGCTCGAGCGCGTCGCGATCCTGCGCGACCTCCGGCTCGGGGTGTTCGACGTCCTGGTCGGGATCAACCTCCTCCGCGAGGGGATCGACCTTCCGGAGGTGACCCTGGTAGCCATCCTCGACGCCGACAAGGAAGGGTTCCTCCGTTCGGCCTGGTCGCTCATCCAGATGATCGGACGTGCGGCGCGGAACACACAGGGCGAAGTGATCATGTATGCCGACACGATCACGGAATCGATGCGCGTCGCGATCGACGAGACCGATCGCCGGCGGAGCTACCAGGAGGCGTACAACCTCGAGCAGGGCATCGAGCCGACGACCATCGTCAAGGGCATCCGCGATCTGAACGAGCGGCTGCGCGCCGTCGCCGAATCGACCGTCGTCTATGCGTCCGAGAAGGGCGGCGAGTTCACAGACGCCGACCGCCGCAAGATCGAGGCCGTCGTCGCACGGATGGAGGCCGAGATGAAGGCCGCGGCCAAGCAGCTCGAGTTCGAGCGCGCGGCCGCCTTGCGCGACGAGATCCAGCAGGTGCGGTTGCGGATCCTGCAGGAGGACGCGTCGATCACGGTCGGTCGAGCGGCCGAGCGCGCAGGCCGTGGCGGCGACGGCGAGCGGGGCCTGGCCGGCGCCGCCGACCGGGCGCGCGGCCGGCGTGGTGCCGCGGCGGCGGTGGCAGCCGGGCCGATGATGGAAGTCATGAGCATCCAGGTCCTCCCGGCGGAGGAGGAACCGGCCGACACCCTCGATGGCATCCCGGCTGAGACGGGGATCGACGCCGACACCGTGGCTGACTGGCTGCCAGGGATCCGTGACGAGCACGACGACGACGGCGGCCGGTCGGCCCGCTGGCAGGAACGCCCGACCTGGGATCGGACGGTCACCCCGAACATCCGGAAGCGGACGGGTCAGCGACCGGGACGCCGCCGCTAGACACGCGGGGACCGCCGTGTCCCATCAGTGCAACAGAACACGTGTTCTAGAGCGGCGATATCGGGTAAACTTCCAACGTGCCCCAGGATCGCCTTGTCGTGCGCGGCGCGCGCGAACACAACCTAAAGAATGTCGACGTTGCGTTCCCGCGTGACCGCCTCGTGGTCATCACCGGTCTGTCCGGCAGCGGCAAGTCGAGCCTTGCCTTCGACACCATCTACGCGGAAGGCCAGCGCCGATACGTCGAGAGCCTGAGCGCCTACGCGCGTCAGTTCCTCGGCCAAATGGAGAAGCCGGACGTCGACCAGATCGATGGTCTCTCGCCGGCCCTCTCGATCGATCAGAAGGGCGCCTCGCGCAACCCGCGGTCGACGGTCGGCACGGTGACCGAGATCTACGACCACCTGCGGCTCCTGTTCGCGCGTATCGGCATCCCGCACTGTCCCAACGGACACGCCATCGAGCGCCAATCCGTCCAGCAGATCGTCGACCAGGTCCTCGCGCTTCCCGAGGGGACGCGGTTGCTCGTCCTCGGACCGCTCATCAAGGACCGCAAGACCGAGGGCGACAGGATCCTCGACGCCGCGCGCCGCCAG
>JBJMMQ010000187.1:0-4388 GCA_045804705.1 Chloroflexota bacterium | reverse complement strand
CATGCAGCGGTCGCAAGGTCTCGACGTCGAGTGGTTGGAGACGGCTCAGGCCGCCGAGCGGGCGGTGACCCTCGCCCCGACGGGTCACCGAGGCGGCTCGTTCATCGCGACGGACGGGGCGATCGACCCGCCGCGCAACGTCCGGGCCTATTCGCTCGCCATGCAGGCGGCCGGCGTGGATCTGCGCGAGCGCACCGCCGTCACCGGCGTCGTCATAGGGACGGCCGCCGACGGCGGAAGCCGCGTCACGGCGGTGGAAACCGACGCCGGCACCATCGAGACAGACCGCGTCCTGCTGACGGGCGGGCCCAGCCTTCGTGCCGTCGGGCGCCTCGCCGGCGTTCGGATCCCGGTCGGTGCCGCACGACACAGTGTCGCGGTGCTCGAGCCACACCCTGCATTCGACGTCGAGCGCCTGCCGATGGTCTTCGATATCGGCGCCGGGCTCTACTGGCGGCTCGAGGAAGGCGGTCTCCTGTTCGGGTGGAGCGACCCGGACGAGGCGCCGGGTGAGGCACGCCGTATCGACTGGGACTTCCACGATGCGATGCGTCGCCGCCTGGCGGCGCTCGTCCCGGTCACGGCGGGTCTTGGGCTTCGGCGGATCTGGGTCGCGACGATCGACTACACGCCGGACCATCTGCCGATCCTCGGACCTGGTCTCGACGCCGACGGCCGCCCGATCGCCGGCCTGACCGTCGCCTCGCCCGGTGGCCACGGGATGATGTGGGGTCCGGCCGTCGCCCGCGTCGCGGCAGACCTCGCGATCCACGGCGAGACAGCGCTCGTGGACGTCACCGACCTCGGTCTGGACAGGTTCGACGCCGACGGACGAAGCCGGCTCGCTTCGGACCCGATCGCACTCCCGTTCCCGCTGGCGGCCGAGGAGTGATCCGAGAGCACATCCGGCCACATTTGTGCTTCTCTTCGACAAATAGGGAGTGGTACTCTCGGACGGCGAGCCACGGGTCCGCCAGGGTGACCCGTCCGAGCTGACGACAGGAGGGTTCGGACGATGGCCGACGCGTTCTTTTCCGACGTTCCAGGGCCGATCCCGTTCGGTGGCCTCGATTCGACCGATCCCCTGACCTACAAGGTCTACGATCCCGAGCGGCTCGTCCTCGGCAAGCGCATGGCGGACCATCTCCGGATCGGCGTCTGCGTGTGGCATTCGTTCGCCTGGGACGGCCGCGACATGTTCGGGATCGGGACTCTCGATCGGCCGTGGCTCGACGCCGCTGCCGATCCGATGCCGGCAGCCCGACAGAAGATGGCCGTCGCGTTCGAGTTCATCGAGAAGCTCGGCACGCCTTACTACTGCTTCCACGACCGCGACGTCGCGCCCGAGGGCGCCTCGTTCGCCGAGTTCCGCGACAACCTCGACGCGCTGACCGACGACGCGCTCGGCTACCAGGAGCGGACCGGGGCGAGCCTCCTGTGGGGCACGGCCAACCTGTTCACTCACCCCCGCTATCAGGCCGGCGCTTCCACGAACCCCGATCCCGAGGTGTTCGCCTACGCCGCCGCGCAGGTCAAGCACATGCTCGAGGTGACGCAGCGCCTCGGTGGCACGAACTACACGCTGTGGGGCGGGCGCGAGGGCTATGACACGCTGCTCAACACGGATCTGAAGCGCGAGGGCGACCAGCTGGCTCGCTTCCTGCACCTCGTCGCCGAGCACAAGCACCGCATCGGCTTCGAGGGCACGCTTCTGATCGAGCCGAAGCCGATGGAGCCGACCAAGCATCAGTACGACTATGACTCGGCCACGGTCCATGGCTTCCTGGTCCGGAACGGGCTGGAAGACGAATACCGCCTGAACATCGAAGCGAACCACGCGACGCTCGCCGGACACTCCTTCCACCACGAGGTCGCATATGCGGTCGCGACGGGGATGCTGGGCAGCATCGATGCGAACCGCGGCGACATGCAGAACGGCTGGGACACAGACCAGTTCCCGAATTCCGTGGAGGATCTGGCGCTGCCGATCTACGAGATCTTGAAGGGCGGTGGGTTCACGACCGGAGGCTTCAACTTCGACGCGAAGCTGCGCCGGCAAAGCACCGACCGCACCGACCTGTTCCACGCCCACATCGGCGGCATCGACACGCTGGCGCAGGCGCTCCTTGTGGCCGCTGACATCCTCGAGCGCCGCACCCTCTCGGGGCCGCTCGAGGAGCGGTACGCGGGCTGGAGCGGCTCGCTCGGTCAGGCGATCCTTGACGGGCAGGAAACGCTCGCCTCGCTCGAGGCGAAGGTCGCATCCGGCGAGATCGATCCGCAGCCTGCTTCGGGCCACCAGGAGCTCCTCGAGAGTCTCGTGAACCAGCGGATCTGGGCCGCAGGGGCCGAACGGGTCGAGACGGGCGCCGGCCGCTGACCGTGGGGCTTGTCCTCGGGATCGACGTCTCGACGACGGCGACCAAGGCGATCCTGGCCGACGAGACGGGCGCGGTCCGCGGGGTCGGTGTCGCCGAATACGGCTTCGAGAGCCCGCACCCGCTGTGGAGCGAGCAGGATCCGGCACTCTGGTGGGATGCCGCCGTCGAAGCCATCAGCACGGTCCTGCGCGAAACGGCGACGCGCGGTGAGGACGTCGCTGCGGTCGGGTTGACCGGGCAGATGCACGGCCTGGTCTTGCTGGACGGAAACGACCTCGTGCTTCGGCCGGCGATCCTGTGGAACGACCAGCGGACCGGAGCGGAATGCGACCTCATCCGGGCTGCGGTCGGGCCGGACCGGCTGGTCGCGATCACCGGGAACGACGCAGTCACCGGCCTGACCGCCCCCAAGCTCGTCTGGGTCCGTGACCACGAGCCCGAGGTGTGGCGACAGATCGTCCACGTCCTGCTCCCCAAGGACTATGTCCGGCTGCACCTGACCGGTGAGTACGCGCTCGACAAGGCGGACGGTGCGGGCACTCTCCTGTTCGACCTTGCGACGCGCGATTGGTCGCCCGAAGTGGTCGCTGCGCTGGGCGTCGACCCAGCGTGGCTGCCGCCGACGCATGAAGGGCCCGACGTGACGGGGACCGTGAGTGCGGCTGCAGCGGCAGCGACCGGGCTGCGCCCAGGCACGCCGGTCGTCGCGGGTGGCGGTGACCAGGCAGCGAACGCGGTCGGAGTCGGGGTCGTCTCACCCGGCACGATGGCGCTCTCGCTGGGCACTTCCGGGGTGGTCTTCGCAGCCACCGACCAGCCGTTCCACGACCCGCACGGCCGGGTCCATGCCTTCTGCCATGCCGTGCCGGAGCGGTGGCACATGATGTCGGTGATGCTCTCGGCGGCTGGGAGCCTGCGCTGGTTCCGCGACACGCTTGCGCCCGGCGTCGACTTCGGCGATCTGGTCTCCGAAGCCGCCCAGGTCCCGCCGGGCAGCGACGGCCTTCTCTTCCTGCCCTACCTGTCGGGGGAGCGCAGCCCGCACGCTGACCCACTCGCCCGCGGCGCGTTCGTCGGGTTGACCCTCGGGCACGACCGTCGTCACATGACCCGCGCCGTCCTCGAAGGCGTCGCGTTCGGCCTGCGCGACGGTCTCGACCTCATGACCGCGGCCGGGATGCCGCCGCCCGCACAGATCCGCGCGTCGGGCGGAGGGACGGCGAGCGAGCTGTGGCGCCAGATCCTGGCCGACGTGCTCGCTGCGGAGCTGGCGACGGTCGAGACGACCGAAGGTGCCGCCTACGGCGCGGCGTTGCTGGCAGGGGTAGGCACCGGCTGGTGGACCAGCGTCGACGCGGCGACGGAGGCCGTCGTTCGCGTCACCCCGGTGGCCTCACCCGGCCCGGCTGCTGACCTCTATGCGGAGCGGCACGACATCTATCGCGAGCTCTACCCAGCGTTGCGAGAGACATTCCCGCGGCTGTAGCAGCGAGCGCCTAGCCCCGCAGCTCGATCTCTGCCAGCTCCTTCTCGGTGACCTCGCCGGGCTTCTTGCCGAGGATGATCATCCCGAGCACGGCGTCGGTATCGACCTCGCTCTTGTTCACGGTGTCGACGATCCGCCCGTGGTACATGACGCTGATCCGGTCGGACAGGTCGAACACGTCGTGGATGTCGTGGCTGATCAGGAAGATGCCGATCCCGTCGTCCTTGAGCTGGCGGACGAGATTCCGCACCTGGGCGGTCTCCGCCGGGCCGAGCGCCGCGGTGGGTTCGTCCATGATCAGGATCCGCGCGTTGAAGTAGACGGCGCGGGCGATGGCCACAGCCTGGCGCTGGCCGCCGGAGAGCGACTTCACCGGCTGGGCGAAATTCTTGAAGTTGGGATTGAGGCGGGCCATGATCTTGCGCGTCTCGGACTCCATGCTCGAGTCGTCGAGGGACCCGAAGCGCGTGGTCTTCTCACGGCCCAGGAACATGTTCCCCGGCGCGTCGATGTTGTCCGCG
>JBJMMQ010000186.1:0-4036 GCA_045804705.1 Chloroflexota bacterium | reverse complement strand
TGGCGATCTGAGAATTTCCCGGTGGCGTTGGGACGTCGGTTGCGCCCGCATCCGCCCCGAGGGGCGCCTCCGCCAGCCACTCGAACGGGCGCGGCGTGTCGGGATCAGCGGGCTTGGGCGGCTGCTTCCACGGCGGCACCTTGCCGACGAGGGGCATGCGCCTGTTGAGCTGGCCCATGCCGTCGACGAGGCCGTGCGCCTCGGCCTGTGCGGCGGCAGCTCGCGCCTCGTCGCCGGCGCGCGCCATGGCATCACCCTCGCCGGGTCGTCGGAAGAACTCGGCGAAGCCACCGTCGGCTTCGAGGTCGCGCCGGACCATCACGCTGTCGTAGGTCTCCAGCGCCTTCGCCACTCGGTCCACGAGGGGCCGCGGGAAGCCGAGCGCGTAGCCGACCTCTCGGACCGCGGACCGGGCGCGATAGGTGACGAGGTTGCAGACCATCCCGGTGTGCTCGGGTCCGTAGCGGTTGTAGATGTACTGGATGACCTCCTCCCGACGCTCCGATGAGAAGTCGATGTCGACGTCCGGGTAGGTCGTTCGGCCCTCGTTGATGAATCGCTCGAAGAGCAGGTTGTGCTGGATCGGCTCCACTCGACTGATCCCGAGCGTGTAGGACACGATCGAGCTGGTCGCGCTGCCCCGGCCCTGCGCCGGGATCCCCTTCTCCTTCGCGAAGCGCATCAGGTCCCAGCAGATGAGGAAGAACTCGGCGAGGCCGGCCTTCTCGATGACCTCGAGCTCGTGAGCGAGCCGCTTCACGACCGCCGATGTCACCGGGTGGTAGCGCTTCCGGGCGCCAGCCCAGCACAGCTCGGACAGGTATGAGAACGGCGTTTCGTGGTCGGGCACCGGGAACCCCGGGAAACGGTACTGCTCGAACCCGAGATCGATCGAGCACGACGCCGCGAGCTCGACCGCCGTCGAGATCCCCGCTGCCCAGGACCGAGCCGCCGCTCCCCCGAGCGACGCTCCGAGCTCCGCCATCTCCGAGCCGGACTTCAGCGACGACTCGGTATCGGGCCGCCGCAGGTCGCCGAGCGTGTCGAGCGACCGGCCGTGCCGGATGGCGGTCAGGACGTCGGCCAGCTCTCGGTCCTCGGGCGCCGCGTAGTGGACATCGTTGGCGACGACGACGGGCAGGCCGAGGTCCTCGGCCAGGGCGGCCGCCTCGGCGACGAGCCAGTCGTCGTCGGGCAGGAGATGGTGCGACAGCTCGATGAAGAAGCCGCTCGTCGCCGTCCCGTCGCCACGCCCGAAGAACGTCGCGTACCGTTCGGCCACGGCCCGGGCGCCGGCCAGGTCTCCTGTTCGGAGGCGGCGGGCCAGCTCTCCATCGCGGCAGCCGGACAGCGCCACGAGGCCCTCGGTGTGCTCGGCGAGGAGCGCCTGGCTGAATCGGGGCACGGCCTTCGTGCCCGCCATATTGGCCCGTGACACGAGCCGGCACAGACTTCGCCAGCCCACCTGCGACCGGGCGAGGAGCACGAGATGGGGGCCGCGGACCCGCTCAGTGATGCCGCGCAGATCTTCCTTGACCGGCTCGCGGTGACCCGGGAGCCGGGCTCGGGTCGGACGGGGCCGGCGCGGGATCCCCTCAGTGGCATCAGGCGTCGCAGGCGCACCAGCACCACGAGCACGGCCGGGCCGGCGCGGGCGGCGTGGCGGGACGACGATCCGGTCGGGATCCGGGACCGCGGCGTCGAGAAGTTCGATCTCGAGACCGACGACAGGGTGGAGCCCGGCTGCCTCGGCCGCGCTGACGAAGCGGACCGCACCGTACAGGCCGTTGTGGTCGGTGACGGCCAGTCCGGTCAGCCCGAGCGCGGTGGCCCGCTCGACCAGATCGTCCGGTGCAGAGGCGCCGTCGAGGAACGAGAAGTTGGTGTGGCAGTGGAGCTCGGCGTACGGGGTGGATGCCACGGGTCGCTCCGGTCAGGAAGCCGGTTGACTGGGGGCTCGTCAGTATAGAACATGTGTTCTCTCATGACCAGGGGTCCTGCCCGTCGCCGGGACGAAAATCGCAGTCCACGCCCTCGAACCACGAAACACAAACCGACGGTGCGACGTCTCACCGGCATGCACGCACCGATGCGCCAGGTGGCCTTCTCCGCGGCACGGGTCGGGTTCATGATCGCGCTCGCGATGATGCTCATCCTCGGTCTCCTCCCGGCTATCCTCTCGGTCCAGGCGGCAACCCAGTAGCGATTACATGACGTCTCGGACCTGGGGGCTCGGGACGACCCGGCGGCACTCGACTGCGACGGTCGAGTCGCCGACCAGCCGGACGTGTCGGTGAGCGACGCGGCCGGCCGACAGGACCCCGTCACTTGGGGGTGGCGGGGTCCTGCATCTCTGAACGGCAGCAGGGAGGCGCCGGATCAGTTGACGAGGAAATCGGGAGCGCACGGCGTCCAGAGAGCATCGCCCCGCCCCGTGCCTGTCTCACTCGTCTTGGTGATCTGGAGGTTCCCTGCGGCATCGGGACCGATCTGGAAGACGACCGTCCCAGAACCGGCGATGCCGCCGCGAGGGACATCGACCCAGTCCGCTTGGATCGACAGGTCCTTCTGGATCTCGCCGCGTCCGACGTTGTTCCAGTTCCGTCCGAGCGCCGTCGGCGCGGCGTCGCGCGAGGACATCCCGTTCCACCAGATCACCGTGCCAAGCTCCCGGACGTAGTAGACGCCTCCGTCATCGCCCGCCCAGGCACCGGTGAGGTCGATCGTCTCGGTCGGGTCGAACCTGATCGCTTGCGGCTCACACACGGCCCCGACCACTGGGATCGGCTCCGCGGTCGGAGCCGGGACGGGGCTTGATGTCGGCGTCGCAACAGCAGCCAACTCCGCCACGGAAGGCATGACCTTCGGCGACGGTTCGAACGCTTTCCCGACGACGCCGAACGCGACGACCAGGACCAACACGATGACGGGAACGCTGATGGCGATCCACGTCCGCATCGAATCGTTTCGCTTGCCATTCACGACATGCTCCAGTCAGCGTTGATGCCTAGTCCTCGCCGCTCCTGTGTGGTGGCCGGGACACTACCCTCTGGCGCGCGCAGTCACGTCTCCGTCTTCAGTCCGGGCGTCGTCGAGTGGAGATGCCCCTTCCCGACAGGGCCGGCGGTACGATGGCGCCGTGGCAGAAGGGCGGACGTCGATCATCCGACTCGTCGTGGCGATGGCCGTGACGATCGCCGTTGCCGCGTGCGGAGCCGGCAGCTCGGGTCCCACGGCGAATTCGACCAGCCCGACACCGCCCTCGCAGGCCACGCCTTCCGAGTCAACGACCTCGGTTCCGAGCAGCGGCCAGCCAGTCACCCAGACCGACACCGACTGGGGCCGGATCTGGGACAGGCTGCCGGCGGGGTTCCCGACGATCCCGGGCGCAACGCCGGACGAGGAGGCAGGCGGCACACCGGCGTCGGCGGTGCTCGTCGTCGAAGGTGCCGACGCGAAGGGGATCGCTACCTCTCTCCAGAGGTCACTCCACGCAGCCGGGTACACGGCGGTCGGTTCGCTCGAGCCACTCGAGGACGGCAGCGTCGTCCTCGATATGAGCGGCCAGCCGGAGGGCTGCGTGCTTCAGGCCACGGCGACGCCGACCGGCGGCCTGACGACGATCAGGATCCTGTACGGAGTGGGCTGCCCGAACGCCTGAGGCTATCGGGAGGGCGTAGATGCCGGTGCACTCGCGCAACGCGGGCTGACCCTCGTGCGTCTATGCTGCAGCTGCCGGGACCGAATTTCCGGAGCGAGGGAGCCTGGGGGAGGCGCATTCGTGCAGTCGGCTCATCCGAGGGACCTGGGGGCACTGGCGCTCGTCGTCGGCCTGTTCCTCATCCTCTTCGTCGTCAGCGTCATGCTCGGCTCGCCCGCGCGCTAACTCGGGCCGCGCCGCGTCGATCTCGTCGGCGGATGCCGCATGGGTCGCGTTCACGCGCGAACTGCCTAGCGGCGCGCCAGCTCGGTGCAGAGCAAGGCGGAGCCGAGCACAGGAGCGAGCGCACCCAAAGGTGCGTGAGCGAGGAGCGCA
>JBJMMQ010000185.1:0-7861 GCA_045804705.1 Chloroflexota bacterium | reverse complement strand
GCCAGCCGTCCGCCGAGTGCAGCGACCTCACGACCGAGATGCTTCCCGAGCCGAGCCAGGTCGGCTTCGTCGAAGTAGCCGCGCGCGACACCGGATTGGTTGGTCACCACAACCAGATCGAGTCCGGCGGCACCCAGCATTCGGACGGCCTCGCGCGCCCCGGGAGCGAAGCGGACCCGTGCAGGGTCGACGTTGTAGGGCAGGTCCTCGATCAGCGTCCCGTCCTTGTCGATGAAGACGACCGGCCGGCGGGCCCCCGAACCGCTCATGGCCATGACGTCTCACGCATCGGCAGCACGGTGACCTCCGGGATGACGGTCTCGGCGGGCTGCTCGAGGACGAAGCGGATGGTCTCGGCCACGTTGCGCGGATCCTGGAGAAGCCCGGGATCCAGGTCGGGGAAGCGCTCGAGCAGGAATGGCGTCCGCATGCCGCCGGCGACGACGGCCGTGACCTTGACGCCGACGCGCCGGCCCTCGGTATGCAGCGCGTGGCTGAGCCCGAGGAGGCCCCACTTCGTGGCGTGATACGCGCTGGCGTTCTCCCAGGCCCGCTTCGCGGCGGTCGAGGCGATGTTGACGATGTGCCCGTGACCTGACGCTCGCAGCGCCGGCAATGCGGCACGGGTCATCACGACAGGACCGCGCAGGTTCACCGCCAGGATCCGGTCCCAGTCCTCGAGCGTCAGCTCCTCGAAGCCAGCAGTCTTGTCCACGCCCGCGTTGTTGATGAGGACGTCGAGCCGGCCGAACCGTTCGACGATGGCCGCGATCCCGTCGCGTGCCGAAGCGCCGTCGGTGACATCGAGGTGGAGCGGGATCGCAGAGCCGCCGTCCTGGCCGATCGCGTCGGCTGTCGCGGTGCGTCCGTCGGCCACGTCGCCGATCGCGACGTGCATGCCGGCCTCGGCGAGGACTTGAGCGGTCGCCGCGCCGAGTCCGCTGCCACCACCGGTGACGAGCACGACGCGTCCTGACAGCGGGGAGGACGACGCAGCGCGCGCGCCCGGAGCTGGAACCGGCGGGCGTTCGAGGGTGTCGGTCATGACCGGCTCCCAGCCGCGATGCGATCCCGACTCGCCGTCACCTCGCGTGCGGGAGCCGCCGGGGTCGGGGCAGGCCGTGACCCGTTGTCGGTCTCGGCACGAGCGAACCAGCCGGCATCGACAAGGCGAGACTCGACGAGCTCGCACAGGATGTGGAGCATCACGTCGTGCGCCTCCTGGATGTGCTGGGTGATACGCGACGGGACGAGGACGAGGTGGTCGGCGAGTCCCTTGAGCTCCCCGCCGTCGCCGCCGAGCAGTGCCAGCGTCGTGACGCCGCTCGCCCGGGCCTGTTCGAACGCTGTGACGAGGTTGCGGCTCCGGCCACTGGTCGACAGTCCGATGAGCAGGTCGCCCGGTCGCGCGAGGGCCTGGACCTGCCGCGCGAAGACATCCTCGAACGCGGCATCGTTCGCCCAGGCGGTCATCACCGACGGATCGGTGCCCAGGGCGATGGCCGGCAGGCCGGGCCGGCCGTGGTGCAGGAACTGACCGACGAACTCCGCGGCCCAGTGCTGGGCCGTCGCCGCGCTCCCGCCGTTGCCCGCGATGAGCACCTTGCCCTCGCGCGCGAAGACCTTGGTCATCTCGTCGGCCGCTTCGATCAGGTCGCCGCGCGCCCGGCGCCGAGTCTGTGCCAGCGTTTCGATGGCTTCCTCGAAGCGGCGGTCGATGGTGGCCAGCCGCTCGCCGACCTGGTGCCGCGCGAGCCTGCCCTCCATGAACACTTCTTCGTAGATGGCCGAGATCCCGTTCGCCACCCGTTCCCACGTGAACAGGTCCTGCACGCGTCGGTGGGCCTGCTGCCCGAGGACCGCGAGGAGCTTGGGGTTGTGGTACAGGTGGGCGATGCGTTCGGCGAGGGCGCCCGGATCGTCGGGCGGGACGAGGTAACCCGTCTCACCGTCACGGACGCTGAACTTGATCCCGCCGACCCGTGAACCGACGACGGGGATGCCGCAGGCCATCGCCTCCAGCGGGGTGATCCCGAAGGGCTCGTACCACGGCGTGGACACGAAGATGTCGGCGGCGTTGTAGTAGGTCCGCAGCTCCGCCCGGTCGCGCCGGCCGACGAAGGTCACCTGGTCGCGGACACCCTCAGCCTCCGCGATCGCCGCGAGCCGGGCGAGCTCGGGGGTCGCCTCGGGATCAGGCTCACGGCTCGCGCCACCCACGACCAGCAGGCGGGCACGCATGCCGTGGTCGGCCTCGAGCCTCGCGAGGGCGCGGATGACGTTGTCGACACCCTTGCGCGGGACCATCCGGCCGAGCTGGAGGAGGATCGGTTCCGTCGGGTCGAGCCCGAGGTCCATGCGTGCGAGCGGTCGGCTCATCGGCGAGAACTCGCCCGGGTCGTAGCCGCAGGGGATCATGGCGATGCGCTCGTGGTCCGCGTTGTAGAGGCGGATCAAGTCCTCTTCGTCCTGCGGGCACTCCGCCAGGATCCGATCGGCCTCCGCCACGATCCGCTCTTCGATCGCGAACCGCTCGTCCGCGAAACGGTCCGTGTCGCCCTGGAACTGCCGTCGCACCCGACCGAGGGCATGGAAGGTGACGACGAACGGCAGTCCGAGGCTCGCTTTGAGGTCGGCCGCGACAAGTCCCGAATAGAAGAAGTTGGCGTGGATGACGTCATAGGATGATCGCCGCAATCGGGCCGTCATCCACGCGGTGAACTCCTCCATCAGTGGTAGCAGGTCTTCCTTGGCGACCGGCTCAGGAGGCCCGGCAGGCACGTGGATGACACGGACGCCCGGGGCGAGGTCGACGACCGGCGGCAGGTCGGGGTCGTCCCGACGGGTGAACACGTCGACCCGATCGCCGAGGGCAGCCAACCGTCGCGCGACCTGCGCGACATACACGTTCTGGCCGCCCGCATCGACGCCGCCGAGCGTCGCCAGCGGCGAGGCGTGCTCCGAGATCATCGCGATGCGGCGGCTCATCGGGCGTCTCGCGCGAATGCAGCCGGGGTGGTGGGCGCTGGGGCGAACGGGGCAGTGCCGTTCGGCCGCGCACTCCAGACGGGATGGCTACGAAGCGCCGTCGTCGGACGGCCGATGGCTTCCTCAAAGGCGCTCGTCCAATCGCGGGCGAAGCGCTCGATCGAGAAGCGTTCGCGCGCGACGGCTCTGGCGAGTGTGCCCATCTGCACGGCGAGCCCATGGTCCGCGAGCAACTCTTCCATGCCGGCCAGGAGCCGCCCGGGGTCCGTCGCGGTGATGCCCGACACGCCGTCCTCGATCACGGTCGGGATCTCGGTCGTGGCGAAGGCCACGATGGGCAACCCGACGTGCATCGCCTCGATCATCGACAGACCCAGGCTCGTATACCGGATCGGGTTGAAGAAGAAGCGATAGCGCGCCTCGAACTCGGGAAGCTGCGAGCGCGGGATCTCGCCGATGCCGCCCAGCCGCTGTGCGCCCATGCCAACGAGATCGAGGGGGATGCGCTCGGCAGCGTGCAGGTAGAGGTCGGCCCCGAGGCGGCGACCGCGGGTCGCAAGGTCGTTGACCACGACGATCCCGCGCTGCGATTCGCCGGTGTACGTCACGCCCGGCGGGATCGCGACGCCGTGGTCGATGACCCGTGTCGGCGTCGGGCCGCTGTCCCACATGAGCGCGTTGAACGCGGTCACGTGGACGAGCAGGACGTCCGGATCCTCGACCGGATGCCGGGTGTCGGTCGGATGCTCACGCGGGGGATCGTGCTCGACGTAGAGCCGCGGCAGGCGGCGCTGCTCGGGGCTCAGCAGCTCGTACTGGTCGACCTCCCAGTGCTGCCGGTGCTGGAACAGGATGCCGTCGAGCTCCAGATCGCGGACCTGGTCGACAGGCACCTCGACGACGACGTCGGGATCCCACTCCGGCCAGCGCCCCGCATAGCCGCCGGCCGGATCGGGCTTGACCGGGATGTAGAAGCGATGGCCGGTCCGGGCCAGCGAGTCGAGATAGCTGCCGTGGACGTGCCAGGTCAGGATCCGGAAGCCGCTCATGACACGCGCTCCAGCGAGCGAAGCTGCCGGCTCGCCTCGGCGACGACACGCGGCACGGAGGGAGGGACCGCCCGGTGTCGGTCGCCATCGAGTGGTGCCCAGCGACGGCGATGAGCCTCGGCGCCATCCGGGAAGACGACCACGCTGCGCACGCGCAGGGCAGCTGCCAGGTGCGACACGCCGGTGTCATTGCTGATCAGGAGGTCGGCGCCGCGCAGGAGCCAGCCGAGCGTGTCGAGGTCCGTCAGACCACCGACGTCGGCGGCCTCGGGGATCCGGGCCGCAAGCTGCGCGGTGAGCGTTCGTTCTGCGCTGCCGCCGGTCAGCACGATGCGCCGGCCCGCCGCGGCGAGGGAGGCCGCGACTTCGACGAAACGGTCCGGCGCCCAGCGCGCAGCGACGCGGTTGCCACCAGGATGCACGACGACGTACGGACTCGCGACGCCGGCATCGGCGAGGAGCCGGGTGGTTCGTGATCGAGCCCCCGGATCGAGTGGGAAGTGCAGCGCGTCGTCCTCGGCCGGCAGGCCGAGCAGGCCGAGGAGTCGGAGGCCCCGCCGGACCTCCTGATCGTCGTCGCGCCAGCGAAGGAATCGAGCCGCGTCCGGGCACCGCTCCCCCGCTCGATAGAAGCCGGCCACCGCCCGCGCACCGAATAGCTCGACGATGTCGTTGGTGCGATCGCCCGCGCCGTGGAGCTGGATGGCGAGGTCGGCATCGAGTGCATGGATATCCGACAGGAAGGCCGGGAGCGCGCGGACATCGGGCTTGCGCTCGGGCAACCCAGGCCAGCCGGGAAAGGCATGGAAGGCGTCGATGAGGTCGGTGTAGCGCGCGAGGAGGTCGCGACTCGACTCAAGACCGACGACGTGGATCCGCGCGTGGGGACGCGCCGCGCGCAACGCCCTGAGGGTCGGGATGGCGCAGAGCCAGTCACCAAGCCCAGGCAGAGCGCGCAGCACGAGCACGGTGGGCTCGTCGGGCAGCGGGCGCGCAGCCACGCGGTATGTCACGAGGATCTCCTCGAGGGATACGTCGGACAGCGAGTCTAGGCGTGGCTTCGTTCCGCTCGGGGCGGCGTTCAGTGCTTCTCCCTAACAGGGGTATCGCAAACGGCGGAAAGGGATCTGCAGCGGCGTCTGCGAGAGCTCGGCCGGACCTCGAGGCTCAGGCGCCGCCGGCGCGACGGAGGCGCTCCAACTCGCGCCGGAGCCGCTTGCTCGGGCGGCCCTCTCCTCGCACGAGCGTCATGCCTGGCCGTGCCTCGGTGATGACGGGTGGACTGTGATCGACGTAGCAGGTCGCGGCGACGGCTGCGCCGACACGCGACTCGATCGGCCGCATCACCTCGACGATGCGCTCCCGATCGGCGATGAACGCCTCGACGCGATCGCCCGCGCGAACCTTCGTCGACGGCTTCGCGGATAGCCCATTCACGAGGACGTGGCCACCCTCGCACAACCGCGTCGCGAGCGGCCGGGTCTTCACGAGGCGTACGGCGCAGAGCCAGCGATCGACACGGGTCGCATCGGTGCCTGGTGGGTCGGTCACGCGTTCAAGGATGGCACGACTCGGAAGCATCGCGAAGTCGGGCGAGCGACTGACGCTGGACCGCTGCTGCCTTCGAGACGCTATCTGCGCCGGTGTGCTCTACACTCCCCTCCACCCCACGTCTCTCGTGGGGTCTGAGGGGTCAGAAAGCAGGTATCTCTGTGCTTCGAACGGCGAGCGTGATGTCGTCCCGCCTCAAGGTCCTGGTCGGTGCTGCCGTCCTGACCGCAAGCCTCCTCGGGGTTGCAGCGGCCCCTGGTATGGCCGCGAACACCCGGGTCACGAACTTCGGGTCGACACCATGTACTGGCGTCCTCGTCACGTGTCCGACCGCGCCCGCCTCGGCGTCGGCGTACACGTATCCGTACGGGACCGTCGGCAGCTTGACGGCGACCGGACAGGCCGTCGCTGGCCAGCTCAGCTTCACCCCGGTGACAGCCGGCAGCTCGACGGCGACCGACATCGTGATCAAGAACCTCGCACCGTCGACGCTGACCCAGGTCCACGTGTCGGGCGGCTCGCAGGCGCCGATCTCGATCAACCCGGGCTCGGTGATGACGACGCCAGGCGGGATCGACCCGGCGCTGTGCAACTCTTCGACCGGCGCATGCCTCCCCAGCCTCCCGCCCGGGCTCTACTACCAAGCGGTCTACGTCGTCGCCAATCCATCCGGCATCGCGGTGTCCTGCATCCTGACGCCGAAAACAGGCGCCTCGCCCGTCGTGTATGACGGCCTCAACTGCTCGATCGGTAACCTCGCGACGCAGCAGGGTCTGACCCTTCGCGTGGTAATCAAGGCGACCACCGCGACACCGGTCCCTGTGGAGCCGTGGTTCGCGCTCCAGCTCAAGGAAGGCTCCTCTTCGACGGGCTCGAACTCCGACGTCTTCTTGAGCTACGGCCTCCTCAACGTCGCGCCGGCCACCTGCGACAACATCTCGAACTTCTTCCTCGATGGAGCCTTTATCTCGCTGTCGAATATGGCGTTGCAGTGCAGCCAGACGACCCAGGTCGACACAACGAGCGGCTTCACGAACGGCACTTTGGTGACGGTGGGATCGAAGGACTCGACCCTGTGTCTCGCCAATGTCTCGTGCTTCGGGCAGCTCTCGACGTCGAGCATCCTCGCGGGCGCGTCGGTCACGGGCGGGGTGAAGTGGACCATCGTCTGGTCGGCGTCATTGGTCCGCAACGGCGGACCGAAGGGAGCGATCCACTTCCTCGACGGCTACCCGACCGACCCGACTGCCTACGAAAGGATCTCCTTCAAGGCGACGGACAAATGCGGCAGCACGCTGGTCAAGATGTGCTGGCTTACGTTCACGAAGAATGCTGACGGAAGCTACACGACCCAGATCTGGACGCCTTCGAACGGGTCGATCCGGGGCAACTAGGCAGGACGCTCGTTCGGCTAGACCGTCAACGTGCCACGCGTTGCACCGTCCAGGACGCGCTGGGCAACGTCGACGGATGCCACGCTCCCTTTCGTGACGTAGAGGTCGATCGCCTCGGTCAACGGGGCGAACGCATCGTCGACGCGGCCGCTCGCGCGAAGCACCTCGCCGAGGTCGACTAGTGCATCTGCCAGGAAGACCGGGCTGTCGGTCTGACGCAGGAGTTCGACCGCCTCCCACGCGAGCGTGAGCGCCTCGTCGCCGCCGTTCGCAGTCGCGAGCTGGCGCGCCTTGGCGCCGCGCCACAGCGCCTGTGCTTCGATGTCATCGGGAGCGGACGTCGCCTCGGCCGTCGCGACGAAACGGGACGCCTCGTCCGGTCGCCCCGCGGCGATGAGCACCGTGGCCAGGCGTGCGGCAACGGTCGAGAGCAGGAATTCCTCGCCGACCTCGGCGAGGCGATCGAAGTCGCGCAGCAGTTCGGCCTCGGCCGCAGCAAGATCGCCCGCGAGGAACTCGATTCGCCAACCGTTGATCGACGTCGAGGAGGACAGCAGGCTTCGGCCAAGCTCCTCGAGCATCAGTCGGCCGCGTTCGTAGGACTCGCGTGCCAGGTCGAACTGCCCGCGCATCGCATGGAGCTCGCCGAGCACGACCAGGACGAGGCCCTCGGTCCGGTGGTCATCGTCGGATCTCGAGACGACCGACTCGCAACCGGCGATCGCCTCATCCACGGGCGTCGGACCCGTGAGGGCGGTCTGCGCGTACAGGTGGCCGCCGCGTCGCTCGTTGCGCGCGTCGCCGGCAGCCTGGGCGTGCACGATGATCTGGGCCGCCGCATCGGCAGCGTCGACGTAGCTCCCGATCATCATGCGTGCG
>JBJMMQ010000184.1:0-5697 GCA_045804705.1 Chloroflexota bacterium | reverse complement strand
GGCGAGCCCGAGCTGTACGGCGACGTGCTGTTCGACGCCCAGGGCGAGGACGTCGTCGCCGGTACGCATCAGACCGAGCCGATCGCGGTGCTCGACACGCGACTCCCCGTCGTGGGGCGCGAGTTGCGAGCGGCCGCCGAGCGCCTCGAGCACCACTACGCCGACCTGTGCGACATCGAGTTCACGATCGAGGACGGCAAGCTGTGGCTGCTCCAGGTCCGGGTCGGCAAGCGGAGCCCGCAGGCGGCGCTACGAATCGCCGTGGACATGGCCGAGGATCCGGACTTCCCGCTGACCCATGAGGACGCCGTCCGGCGCGTGCTGCCACTGCTCTCGGATCCCCCGCGGGTCGCGACAGAGCGCTCGACTGACGCATCGCCGCTGACGACGGGTCTGGCTGCCTCGCCCGGCGTCGCGACCGGACCCATCGCGACGGATCCCGATGCCGCGATCGCCTCAGCCGAGGCTGGGAGGCCGGCCGTCCTCGTGCGCGCGGAGACATCACCCGACGACGTCCACGGCATGGCCAAGGCCGCAGGCATCCTGACGTCCCGTGGCGGGCTCGCCAGCCACGCGGCCGTCGTCGCACGGGGTTGGGGTATCCCCGCCGTCGTCGGGGCGGAGGCCGTCAAGGTCGGCGACGGGGAGGTGACGATCGGCGACCGGCTGCTGGCCGCGGGTGGCGTCATCACCATCGATGGCGGGACCGGCGACGTCTTCGAGGGCGCCGTCGGCGGATCGACCGAGATCGCACCCGAGGCGGCGACGCTGCTCGAATGGGCACAGGCTGCTGGGATCGAGGTCGACGGCAGCGGCCCCACGGCTCCGGCCGTCACGAACGAAGCAGGCAGTCATGCCGACCCGGACGCCGTCCTTCGGATGATCGGCATCAAGGGCTTCGCGTTGCTCGACGGTGTCGCCGACGCCGTCCTCTCGACGCCCGACGACGTTCAGCCCGTCATCGACGATCTCGTCGCCAGGGGATGGGTCGAGTCATCGGCCGGTGCCTTCAAGCTGACCGAGGCCGGGCGCTCGCGCTCGCAGGAAACGCTCGAGAAGGAGCGCGCAGCGTGGGGCGCCGAGAACGCCACCGCGGCGCTCGATGCCTTCCTGGACATCGACCATCGCGTGAAGGACGTCGTCACCGCATGGCAGATGCGCGACCCCCAAAGTCCAAATGACCACACCGACGCCGACTACGACGCCGGCGTCCTCGAGCGGCTCGCAGCGGTCCATCAGGACGCGGCCACCTGGCTCGCACCCATCGAGCCGAAGGTCGCCCGCTTCCGGGATTACGACGCGCGTCTCGCGAGGGCCCTCGAGTCGGCGCAGGATGGCGACGGTCGCTACGTCGCATCACCGCGAGTGGACAGCTACCACGGCATCTGGTTCGAGCTTCACGAGGACCTGATCCAGCTCAGTGGCCGGACCCGCGAAGAGGAGTCGGCCGCCGGCCGCGCGTAGGCTCTGGCCTACAGCCAAGGCAGCTTGACGTTCCGCGCGTAGGCCTCCCACGGAGGCCCGAAGGTCTGGCGAAGGTCGGCCTCCTCGGCGGGCGCGAACAGCCGAGAGCCGAGATACACGGCGAACCCGATCACCGCGCCGAGCCACGTCCCGAGCAGCACACCGAGGGCAGGCAGGACGAGGAGCCCGACGCTCGTGTACAGCGGATGCTTCACCACGGCGTATGGGCCTGTCGTGATCAGCTCCCCCTTGGGAACCTTCGAGAGGATCAGCCCGACGGACCATGCCCACGTCAGCACGCCGATGGTCAACACGAAGATCGCGATCGCACGGGTAACGCCTGATGCGCCGTCGACGACGAGGAGCGCGGGGTTCACGATCTGGACGAGGACCCCGACGATCACGAACGGGAGTGCGAACAACGCGACGCGGTCGCCGCTTCCGATGAGGTGCTTGAGGTCCCAGCCCCGCCCCGTCGGCGCGGTCGCTCTGGCGTTCGGTCCACGCATGGGCAACCCCTTCCTGGGTCGAACCTTCGCGCTTCGAGTATCCGGTTCCAAGGGCCGTTGTTCCCGATCCAGCCCACCCCTTGCGCCCTGTCCGCGTAGCATCCCGGCCATGACCGACGCCATCGGGCCCGTCATCACGGACGCCATCGAACGCGCGCGCTACGAGGCGCATCTCGGCGACGAGCTCGCCGGTTTCCTCGAGTACATCGTCAAGCACGGTCGCATCGCGCTCGTCCACACCGAGGTCCCGCCGGAGTACGAGGGTCAGGGCGTCGCGTCAGCACTCGTACGTCACGCCCTCGATGACGCGCGATCTCGTGAGCTGCGGGTCATCGCGATCTGCGAGTACGTCCAGGGCTACGTGACGCGCCATCCCGGGGACGAGGACATCGTCGTGGGTCGCGCTCCAGTCCCGCGTTAGGCGCCGCGCTGTGGTGTCGCGCCCCCGCTAGACGCCTGAAACCCGCGTCGCCGACCGGCGTTGTGCCCTTCCGCCGGGCCGCGTGCCATGCTTTTGTCACACACCGCTCAGCACGGAGAGGAGGAACGAACCGTGCCGAAGATCACCCCCATGCTGTGGTTCGATGGTGACGCCGAAGAGGCTGCTCGCTTCTACACGTCGATCTTCCCGAACAGCCGCATCGACAAGGTCGTCAATGCGGCGGCCGACACACCCAGCAACACGAAGGGCGACGTCATGACCGTCGAGTTCACCTTGGACGGGACTACCTTCGTCGGGCTGAACGGAGGCCCGGAGTTCACGTTCAACGAATCGGTGTCGTTCGTGATCGACTGCAAGGATCAGGCCGAGGTCGACCGGTACTGGGACGCTTTGGTCGCCGATGGCGGGGAACCGAGCGTCTGCGGCTGGCTGAAGGACAGGTTCGGTCTGTCGTGGCAGGTCACCCCGCGACGCCTACTCGAGATGACCGAGAGCGATGATCCCGCCGCCGCCGAGCGCGCGATGAAGGCGATGCTCGAGATGACGAAGATCGACATCGCCAAGCTTGAGGAGGCCTTCCGAGGCGAGCCCGTCCCCACCAGATAGCCGTCAGGTCGCCGTCGGGTAACCGTCGGCTCTCGAGCCCGAAAGCGGACCGCCTCCCACACAGGAGGCGGTCCATTTTCGTGGCGGGGGTGTGCCGCGTATCATCCGCGCACCGCTGCCACTCGACCCGTCTTCGGGTGCGCACGGATCCCCGCGACCACCGGCGCGCGTGCAAGGACTCGGATCTGCTTGAAGAACCACGCGGCGCGCCCCAGACGCAGATGGAAAGAGGGGTCACGTGCGCATCCAGGGCTTCCGCGGAGGCGCGGGCATCACCCTGGCGTCGCTCGCAGTCATCGTCGCCGCGTGCAGCAGCGGCGGGACGGCGACGCCGGCGCCAGCCGGCGCCTCCGCTGCCGAAACCGCCTCCGCGGCCGCCGCCGGCGACCCCACCACCGACAAGCTGGCCCAGGTCAAGGCGCGCGGCACGCTCGTCCTCTGGACGGATCCCGACTACGCGCCGCAGTCGATGAAGGTCGATGGCGCCACGCGCGCCGCGGACACGAAGTGCGGACCGAATGAGATGACCGCACCCGAGATGACGGGCTATGACGCCGAGACAGGCAAGCTCGTCGCGGCGGCCCTCGGCGTCGAGCCATGCTTCGTGGTCACCCCGTTCGACGCCATGATCGCCGGCAGCTGGGGCGACCGCTATGACGTCGCGTGGGGCTCCGGGGCGATCACCACCGACCGGATGAAGAGGCTGTACGTGACGCAGCCCTACTACTCGACGCCGGCGAGCTTCTTCGTCAACAAGGACTCGACCGTCACCAAGCCGACGGAGCTGTCGGGCAAGAAGATCGGCGTTTGTTCCGGCTGCACGCACCACTCGTACCTCGACCGGACCCTCGAGCTGCCGGGGACGACCATAGACTTCGTCGTCGACAACCCCGACATCGTGACGTTCAACACGGAGATCCCGGGCCTCGAGGCGACGGCCGCCGGCAAGCTCGACGCGTTCCTGTGCAGTGAGCCCGTCGGTCTGGCCCAGATCGCCAAGGGCCAGAAGCTCAAAGAGCTCGCGACGCCGGCGTACTTCACCAACAAGACGGGATACGTCGACCGCGACCTCACCCTCGCGCCCGGACCGTTCCTCGACGCGGTCGACAAGGCCGTCCAGGAGCTTCACGCGAGCGGCAAGCTCAAGGAACTGTCGATGAAGTTCTTCGATCACGACTACGCGACACAGGCCGCCGCGTTCGATCTCGCCACCCTCGACCAGACCGGGTCGTAAATCCGCGTATGGCACGCATCCCAGGCGCGGGCCGGAACCCTCTCCGCCGCAGCCTTCGGGCGCGCCTGGTCGCGTCATTCCTGATCGTCTCGGCGATCACGGTCGTGGTCGTGGGGGCGGTCGTGTACGTGCGGGCGACAGATGACCTGACCGCGTCCGTGTACGACCGGCTCGATGCCGTCGTGGGGATCAAGGGAGACGCGCTCGATCGATGGATCGACGAGCAGACGCGCAACGTGGTCCTCGTCACCGTCATGCCCGGCGTCGGTGACGGGGCTCGCGACCTGCTGGACCCCGCCGCTCCACCCGCGATCGCCGCGGATGCGGATGAACGGCTCCGCACGCTGCTTGCGACGATGGTCTCGCAGACGGCAGATGCCGAGGAGATCTTCCTCGTCGACCTCGCCGGCACCGTCAAGCTCTCGACGTTCCCGGGCCACGAGGGCGCGTCGGTCGCGACCGAGGACTTCTTCACGACCGGCTCGGCCCGGACGACCGTCCAGAACACGTATCGCTCGCCGCTGACGGGCCAACCCACGATCACCGTCGCGACGCCGCTCTTCGATGCTGACGGGAAGGGCCGGCGCGTCGCGGTCATCGCCGCCAACCTCAGCCTCGCGCGGCTCGACCGGATCGTCGTGGAGCGGACCGGTCTCGGAACGACGGGTAAGGCATTCCTCGTCGGGCCGGAGGGCGTCCTGATCCAGGGCACCGCCCCGGCAGAGGGAGCAGCGGCCCCACGCTCGACCGCGGTCGACGCAGTCGTTGCTGAGCGGAGTGGCCGAGGCCTCTACGCCAACGCGTCCGGCGTCCCGGTCATCGGCGTGTATCGCTGGCTGCCGGACCGCCAGGCGGGGCTCATCGCCGAGATGACACAGGCTGAGGCGTTCTCGCCGGCCCGGCAGCTCGCGCTCGTCATCGCGATCGTCGGGCTGACATCGACCGTCCTGCTTGCCGCCGCGCTGTGGTTCGTCGCGCGCCGCATCACGCGACCGATCCTGTCACTCGCGGCGACGGCGACCAAGGTCCGGCAAGGCGATCTCGACGCCCGATCCGGCATCCAGCTCGAAGACGAGGTCGGTGTCCTCGCCGAGGCGTTCGACGCGATGACCGCCGAGCTCAAGAGTGACGTCGAGACGCTCGAGCGGCGGGTCGAGGATCGGACGGTGGAGCTCAAGGCAGCTCGCCAGGAGGCTGATTCGGCGAACCAGGCCAAGAGCGCGTTCCTCGCGGCGATGAGCCACGAGATCCGGACGCCGATGAACGGGGTCATCGGGATGAGCGGGCTCCTGCTCACGACCGAGCTCACGACCGAGCAGCGCGACTACGCGGAGAGCATCAGCACGTCGGGCGAAGCGCTCCTGACGATCATCAACGACATCCTCGACTTCTCGAAGATCGAGGCCGGCCGGTTCGACCTCGAGTCGATCCCGTTCGACCTC
>JBJMMQ010000183.1:0-21036 GCA_045804705.1 Chloroflexota bacterium | reverse complement strand
GTGCTCACCGACACCGTCGCCACACCGTCGCCGTCATCCTGGCCACCCTGCTCGTGCCGCTGGCCGCCGCGTCAGCATCAGCAGCCTCGTCGAAGCCGACGGTGACGGTCGCCACCACCGTCGCAGGCACCAGCGTCTCCGTCAGCGTGGATGACACCAGGGCTCCGAAGCCGATCGCGTCGTGCGTGGACCGGGACGACGGTGCGCGGGCGCTGCCGTGCGGCGACTCAGACGCGACCGGCCGAAAGGGAACGACGTACCGCATCGACCTGTCCGACCAGATGACCGGAGACCACTCCATCAGGGTGTCGGTCGGCCTCACTGACGGCGGCGGCGACAGCGATTCGGCATCGTTCACGATCTCCGGCGGGGTCGTCCTCGCGATCGCGTGGACCGATGTCGACGGCAACCACACGTACGAATCAGCGGTGGACACTCTCATCGCCGAATTGGTCGACTCCGACGAAGACGGCGTCGCGAGCACCGGCGACACCGTGATCGCCGACCGCTATCCGCTGAACGCCGACGCCAGTCGGTTCGGCGCGTTCCTCCTGAAGAGCGAGACCGTCACCAGCGTTGAGGACGTTGGTTTCGGCGTGAATGTCACCATCCCGAGCGGGGTTATCTCGTGGCAGCACTTCTCTACCGTCGAGGGCCTGCAGTTCGCGGCTGGTAACGGCAGCGGAAACCCCGTACTCCTTGATGGCACCAACTCCGATCTCGACTGCACGGGCGACGCCAGCGACGCCGTCATCGTCGAAGTCGGAGGAACACTGCACCCCGACACTAACGCCGAAGACTTTGTGTGCGACCACGCTGACAATCGCTTTATCGATGTCTTGGTCCACTGACCGGTTGCTTGGTACTGACTAGCTCACGAAACGCGCTAGGTGGTCGCCTTCTGTCCCCGGCCTACGCCGGAATCGAAACGAGGGCCGGAGGTAGGTCCGACCCTCGTTCCGAGACGTCTTATTGCTTCGGCTACTGGCCGCCGATGCGATCTCGCTTGACTGGCGCCACGGGCTGAGCACCGCCGGGATGGAACGTTCCCGACGTCGAACTGAATTCGGCCGAGTCAGTCGGAGTACCGCCGGCATGGAACGTTCCCGATGTCGAGCTGAATGAAGAGGCAGCCGCGTTACCAGCGTAGGGCTGCGCATGCGCGCGGTTCGCGATGTTGCTGAGGTACGCGTCCCTCGACACGCCGTTGAGATAAGTCTCGTTGGCAGCCATGACTGCGCTGCGCTGAGTCTCGATCTGGTCGTACGACCGATCGGCAGGCCGGATCGCCGTCCCGCGAACGACGCTCGCGTTCGAGGCGAACAAGACGGCTCCGGCTGTTGCGACGACGACCGCTACCGACAGCCCGATGGCCAGCCAGAGGGGTCCGGTCTGCTTGGTTTGGGTGCCCCGGCCCAACATCGTTCCTGCGTGCGCCATGGTGATGCCTCCATCCGGATCGGCGGGCGGTTCGCGCGCCCGTTGATCGGGCTTCGAGACGAACCGCATCCACTGAGCGACACGCTAGGGACGAGGACAGTCCTCGGCATCGAGAGATTTCTCACATGGGGGGCGGAGGCACCCTTCATTTGCATGCGGGGTTGGAGAGGATGGTCTTTAGGCGTCGTCAGTCACGCCGTTGCGTGAGGCTACCGACGTGCGCCAAACAGGATTTCTCCGAGAGGATCGGAGCTAGTCGCGTCCCATCAACTTCGAGGCGGCGAAGGCCGCGATACCGGCGAAGGCGACCTTCGCGATCGGGTTGTCGAGCGGACCGCCGGTGCCGCCCTTGCCCATCAGCTGCTCGAGGATGTTCGGATCCTGCCGCCGGAGCTGGCTCGTCCGCTTCGCGAGCTCGCGAGGGTCCTCCAGTCGGTCGTCGATCCCATCGCCGTCGAAGTCGGTGATGCCCCTTTGCTGGGCCCGCTGACGCATGTAGTTCCCGAACTCGCGGCGCTCCTCCGGGCTCAGTTTGGAGAAGGCGGCTTCGGCCGATTCCTCGTAGTCGCTGTCGGACAGGTTCGGCGTGATCTCCTCGTACCGCTGCACGGCTTCGTCGTCGTCGATGCCGTCATACGGCGATCCCTGCTGGTACCGGCCGATGAAGTCGTCGTACTGCGATCGCTTCTGGGGGTTGCCAAGGATGTTGTTCAGGATGTCCATCTCAAGCGGCCCTCTTGTTCTGTGCTCGGGGGTCGCGGCTACCTTGCCCGACGTCGTGGACCTGCCAGACGCCAGCCCTCGTGCGTCGCCGTTGCAGTCCTCTTGCACGCTGCCGTAGCCGTGGACGTCCGTTGACCGAGGTGGCATTGGTCGCGCCTTGTTCCTCTCGTCCCGAGTTACTGGGATCGGGTGTGACGGTCACGACGCCAGGCGAAAGAAGGGCCGTGAGGTTCAGGAGCTGCGGCGAGCTGCGGTTGAATGGCCCGATTGGCTTGCTGCGGGCGATAAAGTGGGTGTGATCAATGAATCGTCGATGAGAGGGTCCGCGCAAGCTGCCGACTGACATTGAGCACCGCGGGGGGTGGATCATGAAACGGTTCTTCTTCGTTTTCGTGGCGATGGTCGTGGTCGGGTGTAGCTCGGGAAGCGAGGGAACGGCGGGCGCGGCAGCAAGCATTGCGACGACGACCGGATCTCCACTCGCGCTCGACCCTGCCTCATCCACGCCGAGCGCGTCCGCAAGCGTCGAGCCTACGCCTGCCGCGACGCCGGTCCCGTCATCGCCACCAGCGTCCGCGCCGATCGTCCTGAAGGGGAAAGAAACGCGGAAGACCAAGCCATTCAAGATGGTCAGCCCGGCAACGGTCGACCTCGCATTCACGGGCACGGGCAACTTCATCAGCAGCATCGTGCCGGTCGGCGGGGGCGCGCTCGACGGCGTCCACCTCTCGAATACGATCGGCAAGACGAAGTTCCGTACGTACATCTACGGCGATCAGCTCGACGGCGTATCGTCGTACGCGGACGTGCTTGCCTCGAGCGGCTCCTGGACCATCACGATCACTCCCGGAGCGCCGGCCGCACAACCCGCTCCCGCCTCGTTCACCGGTAAGTGGGGTCTCAACACAACTCTGGTGCACCTACAGGGTGACTACACGGTGACCTTCACTCATGCTGGCAGCGGCAACTTCATCGTGTACCTGGTGCCGCCGGCCGGTTCGCTCTTCGACGGCGAACAGGTCACGAATGAGATCGGCAAAGTCAAGGACTCGACCGAGGTGTATGGCCTTGACGGCGACTATTACTTCCAAGTGACGGCGGATGGTGCGTGGACGATTGAAATCAAGGCTCAGTAAAGCCTGACAGCCCGCGGCAAGAATTCGCTTACTGACGCCACCATCTGTCGCCGTCTATTCGGGCGCGCTAGGCTTGCCAGCGAGCGCGGGTCGGATTCGATTGGGCCCAGTTGTCGAAGATGAGGGCCGACCCGCGCGCTTCCCGCACGATCCCTAGCCGATGATCGCCGTCAGGACGCGGGCGTGAGGTCCGGTTCGACATCGCTCGCCGCATCCTGGAGGAGCATCTTCGCCTCCGCCACCGAAAGCGCCTCGGCGACGCCGGAATGCGTCAGCTCCTGGTAGGCATCGCGGAGCCGGTCGGACGCCCGCTGTGCAGCTTCGTGTTCGGCGCTGCCGTCGGGCAGCGTGGACGCGAGCCGTTCGGCGCGTCGCCACGCAGCGAGGATCTCCGCGACGAGCTTCTTCATGGATCCTCCGCTCGATGATCGGCAGGCGGGTCGTTTCCACGTATCCAGGCGTGGTGCGAGGTCGGCGGTAAGTGTATGACGCCGATCCGACGAGGCGTCAAGAAGGGGAAACTGTCGCGCTCCGTTGACGCGGATCGCGATGACGCGGCGCATACTCCCGCAAGCGGCGCGTGCCGTGATTCTTTCGAGGGCGCTGCCTCGACCGCCAGGTTGGGGCAATAAAGTGCCGGAAGAGACGCTCTCGCTTGAGCGTGCCGCAGCACAGTACGAAGTGCCGCTGGTTCGCCTCCGCCGATGGTGCGCGACCGGGAAGCTGCGATGCGAGCGTGCCGGTGACGACTGGGTGATCCCGGTTTCCGAGGCGGCCCGCATCGAGGAGCTTGCCCAGCAGTACGACACCGGAAGCGGACATGTTCGTGGTCTCGCGGTGCCCGTGCCGGTCGTCCCGCCGGATCTCGCGACCACCGTCGCAGCACGCCTCGGGCTCACCCGCAGCGCAGTGACTCTTACTCCGTTGGCGCTGGACGGCGTCGAATACGTCGTGGCCGTATGGCGCGGAGACATCGAACGTGACGGAGGTCTGCCGGCTCTGCAGGAGTTGGCCGTCGAGCTCGACGCCGAGTTGCTCGACGGAGAAATCAGCGGGGGGGGGGATTAAGTGACCGGGGCGGGACTCGCTTCAACCCCGGTGAACTGTCACACCCGCGCAACTGGGAGATGAGTTTCTGACGTAATGCGCGCCTCGTCCCCGGCAGACGCTGGGTCGATGCTCGACCGGTTGCCGATCAAACACGGAAAGCGGCTGAACGTGATCGTCGAGACGCCGCGAGGGAGCCGGAACAAGTTCAGCTATGACTCAGAGCTCGGCTTGTTCCGACTGGGGAAGCAACTGCCGGCGGGAGCGGTCTTCCCGTTCGATTTCGGCTTCGTGCCTTCCACGAGATCAGGTGACGGGGATCCACTCGATGCCCTGGTCCTGATCGACAGCGCGACCTTCCCGGGCTGTCTGGTCCGAGCCCGACTGTTGGGCGTGATGCTCGGTCGGCAGACGGGCCGGTCGGGGCGCACCGTCGACAATCCGAGGCTGATCGCGGTCGGAACCAAATCGAACGAATACGACGGTGTGCGGACCCTGCGCGATCTGCCCGACGCTCTCGTCGACGAGATCGAATACTTCTTCGTCTCCTACAACGCTGCCTCCGGCAAGGTCTTCAAGCCGATGGGACGGTACGGCCGGAAGGGCGCACGGTCCGTCCTGTCCTCGGCGGAGGCCAACCACAAGAAACATCTCCGGCCCGAGGTGATCTCGACGTTGCCGAACTCGATGCCGGGCGACCGACGGGAGAACGTCGTGGCCTCGAAGGGCGAACGGGTCGCGACGGGCACCGATGCGCGACATGGACGCGCCGAGGACGTCAAGCGTCACGAGGCCCCGGCCCTGGGGGCGGATGGATCGTCCGGAGGACATCGTCGGCAGGCGCACAACCGCAGCCGACCGAATCCTCGTCCTTGAGCGGCGCAGACGCGTCCACCCTGCCTTCGTCAGCGACCCAAGTGGGTCCGCATGGCAGAATCCCCCGCAATGGGTTTCCTCAAGCGATTCCTCGGTGGCGGCGGGTCCGAAGCAGCTGGCCCGATCGTCCCTGATGCCTCGCAGCCGATCGACGACGACGCGGCCGAGCGGGCCCATGACCTGGAGCTCGCGCGCTCCGAGCAGGACCGTCTCGATGAACTCAGCCAGCGACAGCTTCGCTACGCCGACTACGCCTGGCAACCGCCGAAGCAGGGTGGAGAACGGCGCGCCGACGACGAAGACGCGAGTACGGATCGGGGTTGACGGAACGGGTGACTCGACCGCGCCCCGCTCCGGGTCGCCGGTGGTAGGCTGCCTCCGAAGCCTCCTTGCCACGGCGCGACCGTCGCATCGGGACTCCGTCACGGAGGACCAGCGAGATGCCGCAGCAAGGTGAGTTCCGCGCCACCACCGACCAGATGCTCGAGCTGATCGATAACCTCCGCGCTTCCGAGGAACGAAAGCGCGCCGAGCCCCTGGGTTCGGACGCGTTCGTCGCCGCTGCGATCGAAGCCGAGAAGCTGAGTCGGATGACCTTCCGCTGGGCGCAGATGCAGCTGCAGATGGCGATGTCCGTCAAGGCCAAGATCGAAGCCGGCGACCTCCCCCACGGTGTCCGTCTCGACGAGGTGCAGCCTCGGGCCTTGGACGTCATCCTGACGGCCTGGCGAGAGGCTCAGCTTCGATTGGAGATCGCCCCGCCCGGGTCACCGGAATCGGAGCGGGCTGTCGTCGATATCGAGCGCCTGCGCGAGGAGTACCAGGCGAGCCACGCTGCGCACGTCGAGCAGCGGCCGTGACACTCGACATCACGCCTGTCTGACACTGGACTCCCACCGGGTCTGACACCCACTTTGGTGTGGGAGTGCCGCGACCTAATCTCGGCCCATCGAGTTCGGATGACGACCGAGGCAGGGAACGGAGGCACTCAGATGGCGCACGCAGGAACCCCCACCGACCTGGCGAAGCAACCGACCACATCCGCCGGCGGGATCTGGCAGGCGATCATCGCCGCGGTCCTCGTCCTCGCGATGGTCGCGGCGATCGTCGCCGTCAGCCTGAACCTTGCCGGAAAGGCCTCGATCGTTCCGGCGGCCGAGCACGGCAATCAGGTCCAGAACGTTCCCGCCGTGAACATCCACAAGGTCGTCGGCCACAAGGGAGCGCTGATCTACCAGTAGAACGAGTTCGATCTCGATAGAAGGGCCGGCCCGCTGCCGGCCCTTTTGGTGTCGGCACGGATGGCGTCACGTCGTCGCGGCCAGGGATCCCTCGGTGACCTCTCCCTTGTGCGCGGCGAACGCTGCAAGGACCTCGCTCTTCTCCTGATCCGGCACGTTGAAGTGATCGAGTGATCGGGAGAGCTCGTGCGCGACGGCGTCGAACTCGTCCGGTGAGATGCGAAGGTCCCTGTGCGCCGATTCGAGCCCCAGGTGTTCGTGCCCGGGTTTCGTTCCGAGGTACTCGAACGGCCCACCGGAGACGTCACACACCCACAGCGTCCGCATGAACTTCAAGCCGGGGAGCCGGGCGAGCTTCTCCCTATGCCATTCCCGCAAGGCGGGATTGTCCGACCCGGCCCCCGCGACCGCATTCCTGACGACCGCATCGCTGAAGTGATCGACGACGGCAGCGATGGCGAACACGCCGCCAAGCCTTTCGTACAAGGTTCGATCCGTCATGAGGGCGCCTCCCCGTTCCGGCCGCCCGAAGCTCGGGCAGCTTCTGCAGGGTCGTACGCCCATCAGCTCCGGCTGGATGTCGTCGCGAACGGGCGGCCCACCGCGATGGGGAGACTGCCGATAGGATGGTGCGCGAGAGCAGTGGAGGTAGCGGATGAGCTGGCAGACGCCGGGCAAGGACGGGCCGGATCCGAGCGACGAACCGTCGTCCGGGTCGCCGGAGCCCGATGCCGAGACGACTCGCGTCCCGGTCAGTGAGGGTGCGAACGACCCCGTCCCGCCTCCGCCGTCCACTCCAGGCCTGATCTCCGCGAAGCCCGTCGGCTGGGTCGACCCGAACGCGGCCCAGGGGAGCGCGTCGCAAGCCGGTGACCCTGCGGTCGTGTGGGCGCCGCCCGTCCAGCCGCAAGCGCCCGTCGTCAGCGGCCTCGTCATCGCGAGAACCTTCACCCGGCTCGTCGCGTATGCCGTCGACCTGGTCTTCCTTGGTCTCCTGAACCTGTCGGTCCTTGGCGCGCTCGCCACGTTCAACATCAGCCGCGACAGTTCAGCCGACCTCGCCCTGGGCATCGGCTTCGTCGTCGTGGATTGCCTCTACTTCATCGGCCTCTGGACGAGCGGCTGGAACGCGACCCTCGGCATGCGCCTGCTGCGGCTGCGCGTGATGTCAGCGACGTCCGGCGGGAAGCTTCCGTACAACGACGCGCTGTTGCGTTGGATCGCCCTGAGTGGCGCTGCAGCGATCCTCGCCCTCGTGCCGGGGGTCCCCGGGACGCTTGGCTTCCTGGCAGCCCTCTGGTTGTTGATCCTGCTGGCCACGACGGCGACGAACCCGCTCCATCAAGGTCTGCACGACCGTTGGGCTCGGTCCGTCGTCGTGCAGCCTGCGCCGGGCGGAACGGGCGCCGCCGTCCTCACGTGTCTCGTCATGACCGTCCTGCTATTCCTGGTGCTGCCCGTAGCCCTGCTCGCATTCGCAGGTCCCCAGCTCGAAGACCTGCTCCGCCAGATCGGCGAGTCCGTCTGACGGTGCGTCGCTGATGGCGAAGCTCGAGCCGACGGACGTCCGCTTCTTCGCGACGCCCGCGGAGCTGCGTGACTGGTTCGACGCCAATCACGCGACGGCGACGGAGCTGTGGCTGGGTCGGTACAAGAAGGCGTCAGGACGCCCGAGCGTGACTTGGCCGGAAGCAGTCGATGAGGCACTGTGCGTCGGTTGGATCGACGGGATCCTCAAGGGGATCGACGACATCAGCGTCGCCCAGCGCCTGACACCTCGACGCAAGGGCAGCAACTGGAGCGCGGTCAACGTCGCGAACGTGGAGCGCCTGATGGCCGAGGGGCGGATGCGACCGGCCGGGATCGCGGCGTTCGAGGCGAGGACACCTGAGCGGACGGGCGTCTACTCATACGAGCGTGAGATCGCGCCGCTGAGTGACGAGGAGATCGCACGGTTCCAGGCCGACGCCGCCGCGTGGGCCGACTGGGAGGGCCGGCCGCCGTCGTATCGACGCACGGTGACGAATTGGATAACGACCGCCAAGCAGCCGGCCACGCGCGAACGACGGTTGGCGACCCTGATCGAGGACTCGCGGGCGGGCCGACCGATCAAGGCGTTGAGTTGGGAGAGGAAGAAGGACACATGAGCGCCCTCGACGACGCGCTCGCTGACGCCGTCGATCGGTTGCGTGCGCTCGACCTCGGTGACGCTTTCGAGCCGCGTGCGGCGGGAGCGCTCGTCGCGGCCGGACTCCATCGGCTGGCGGTGCCCGCGGAGATGGGCGGCCTGGGCTCGCGCATGACGGACGCTGTCAGGGTTCTCGCGACGCTCGGCGGGATCGATGGCTCGACGGCGCTCGGGTTCGCGATGCAGGTGCACGTCACAGGCGCGCTCGTCGATTCGGCGGGGGTCGACGACCGGCTCGTTGATCGCGTCATGCGCGCGGTCGTCGACGATGGCGCGTTGCTCAACAACGCCTCCACCGAGGAGGGCGGCGGTTCGCCCGCCCGGGGCGCGATCCCGGGCACGATCGCGCGACGAGGCGCGGACGGCACGATCCGGTTGACCGGGGAGAAGACATGGGTCACCTGGCTGCCCAACCTGACCCACGCGTTCGTGGCCGCCCGAGTCGACGGATCCGACCCCGTGGAGGTCGGGGCGTGGCTCGTCGACCTCACGGCGAACGGCGTCACTCGACTTCCCGGCTTCGAGGCGATGGGCATGCGCGGTTCCGCCTCTGGACGCCTCGTGCTCGACGACGTCGTCGTGACGGACGATGGCCTCCAGTTCCTGCGATCCGCCGCTCGACCGGATCCGCGCGGGCCCGCCCCGATGGCCTGGTTCGGGATCGCCATCGCTGCGACGTACCTCGGGGTAGGGGAGGGCGCCAGGCGCGACGTCGTGCGCTGGGCGCTCGATCGACGGCCGGGAGACGGGTCGACCGCGGTCGCCGACATCCCGAGCGTCCAGCTTCGGATCGGGCGGCTTGATGCCACATTGCGGTCAGCCCGAGTCGTGGTCCTCGACGTCGCGCGGCGATGGGACGCCGCGGTCGCTGCCGCCGACGCGGTCGAGCTGGCCGCTGTGGCTGCGGACGTCGCGCTTGCCAAGGTCGTCGCGACGCGCGCCGCCGTCGATGCCACCGACGAGGCGCTCCGGATCGCGGGCGGCCCCGGCTTCCTTTCGGGCCGCCTCGAGCGAGCGTTCCGTGACGCGCGAGCCGGCCTCATCAATCCGCCGCTCGAAGATGTCGCGCTGGCGGGATTCGCGCGGTCGCTGCTCGATCGTGAGACGGACAGGCCGGATCGGTGACCGAGGATGCCGAGCGACCGCGCCCGGCCCCGCCTTCGCCCGCGGCGTTCCACTACGGTCCGGGGCACATGATCGTCCACGGGAATCCGGCCTTCGTCGAGGCATTCGGCTCGACGGCGATCGGGCAACCCGCACGCGAGGCGCTCCTCGATCTCCCGCCGAAGGCGTTCGAGCTGATGGATCTCGTCTATTCGACAGGGAAGCCCGGTGCCTGCGCGGTGACGACCGCAAAAGGGCCGCGACGCCTCGTCGTCGCTCCCCGCCGCGACCCGGAGACCGGCGAGGTCTACGGAGTCACGATCCACCTGCGCCCCGCCGACGCCGAGCGATAGCTGCGACTACTGCTTGCGGCTGACGAGGATCGTGATCACGCCCAGGCCGATGAGCGGCAGAAGGATCAGCCCGAGACCGCCTGGCGCCAGCGTCTGGAACCACCGCAGGATGTCGTGGAGTGTGTCGGCGAGCGCGTTGACGATATCGCCAAGCATCGTCAGGTCGTCTCGACCGGCGCTGCGACCGGGGCCGGGTTCGACCAGCGTTGGACGATCGGCAGGAGCCATCGATCGAGCCCGATCCATCCTGCGTTGCGCCATGCGACGACGAGCAGCGCGCCGAGGGTGATGAGCACCGGATTGGACCCCAGCGCCCCCGCCAGCACGAAGTTCCCGTTCAGGAAGATGGCGCCGAACGCGGCGAACCCGGTGAGCAGCCCGAGCAGCAGCGCGACACCGATCGCAACCTCACCGAGCGCGACGAGCGTCGCGAACAGGCTGGCGTTCGGCTGGACGATGTTCTGCAGGAACCAGGTGTACCAGGCCGGGGTGTCGTCGCTCGCGATCGCGCCGTTCACCAAGCCCTGGATCGGCGAACCGTCCCCGAACAGCCACTTTCCGCTGGTGACCTTGCTCCAGCCCGCGGGCAGGTAGACGCTCGCCATGTACAGTCGGATGACGAGCCAGATCCAGGCGGCCGTGGTGCTCGCGAACAGGAAGCGCGCCCAGCGAGGCTCGCGGAATTCCTCGGGTCTCGTCGGCGAGCTGGCTGTGACGGCCATTGGGACCCCTTTCGTGACATCCCGTCGGGCGGTGATGACGGCGCCGGGAACGGCTTTGCCGCCCGACGCGAGCTGGTGACGGCATCGTAGTCGCACGGACCGACGGTTCGCGACATGGCATCATCCACGCATGCCACCGATCGACGAGCTGACACGGATCGAGCCTGCGCATCTCGAGCGGCTCGACCATCAGGGGATCTTCACGACCGGTCTCCTGCTCGAACGGTCTGAGACACCGACTCGGCGCCAGACCCTTGCCGACCAGGTCGCCGCGGACACGACGGACGTCACGGCATGGCGTGACGAGGCGCTGATGCTCAACCTCGCGGGCTTCGGGCCCGATGAGCACCAGCTCATGATCCAGGCCGGTATCGAAGGCCTGCACGACATCCTCGACGTCGACCTCGAGACGTTCGGGGCGCGGATCCGACGGGCCGCCGGCGAGATCGACATGACGCCGCCCGCGGACCTGACGCTCGAGGGTTGGTGGGAGCAGGCCAAGACGCTCGAGGACGAGTAGCGTCCGGGCGAAGCACGAACGGCTCGTCAGGGTCTTCGGGTCCGACGGGCTAGGATTGCGCCGATGGACGACCTCCGCGGCCGAACGGCATCCTTCCTGACGGCGCTCGCGACCGCGATCGTCATCGTGACCCTTGCCATCCTGCCGTTCCTCAGTCCGCAGTGGGTCGCCTTCGAGCAGGGCAGAGCGCAGGCCGAGGCGTGGACGGGCTTCAGCAGCGAGCAGCTGCACACGGCAACGGATGCCATCCTCGTCGACCTCGCCGTGGGTGGAGATTTCGCGGTCGCGATCGACGGCAGACCGGTTCTCAACGAGCGTGAGCAGGCGCACATGGCCGATGTCCGGACGGTCTTCCGGGGTCTCTGGATCCTCGCTATCGCATCGGTGGTCGTGCTCATCGGCGCGACTCGGCGCCACGACCGGGCGCGGACCTGGCGGGCCGTTCGAGCGGGAGCGCTCGGGCTCACCGTCGGGACCGTCGTCGTCGGCGTGATCGGCGTCGTCGCCTTCGATCAGCTGTTCAGCGTCTTCCACGAGATCTTCTTCCCGGCCGGGTCATACCTGTTCGACCCGACGACCGACCGGCTCGTCCAGCTCTTCCCGTTCGCCTTCTGGGATGAGACAGCCCTCGTCGTAGGCACGGTGATCATCGCGATGTCGCTCGTCGTGGCCTTCGTCTCGGGACGCCGTGCCGGTCGAGCGGTGACGTCGGAACGATCGGGGGACCTCGTCATCGCCGACGCGACGCCGTGAGTGCCCCGGTCGGCGAACGTTTGCTCAGCGTCGAGGAAGCTCGCGACGCCGTCCTGGCGGTCGCCGATCCCGTCGAAACGGAAGTCATCGCCACCGCCGACGCGCTCGGGCGCGTCGTTGCAGACACGGTGACTGCGCGCGTATCGCTGCCACCGTGGCCGAATTCCGCTATGGACGGCTACGCGATCCTTGCGTCCGATACGGTGCGGGCGAGCGAGGGCGACGCGGTCGAGCTCCGGGTCGTCGGCGACGTCCCGGCTGGTTCCGCGCCCGACGTGACCGTGGCGCGTGGGACGGCGGCACGGATCGCGACCGGCGCCCGGCTGCCGCCCGGCGCGGACGCGGTCGTCCCGGTCGAGGCGACGACGCCACTCGACGCCGAGGGCCGCGCCGGACCGCGGGGACGAGACGCGATCGGGCCGCTGCCGGCTGCGTTCCGCGTCGACGAACCGGTCGAGGTCGGTGGCTCGGTCAGGGCGGAGGGAAGTGACCTTCGTGCAGGCGCGGTCCTGGTCGGGCCGGGAACGGCGATGACCGCCGCAGCCGTGACTCTCGTCGCTGGCGCCGGCGTCGAACGCGTCACGGTCCATCGCCGGCCGCGCATCGCCGTCCTTGCCACGGGCGACGAGGTGCGCGGTCCCGGGCAGGACCTCGGCCCCGCCGGGATCCCGGACGCGAACGGCCCGGGCCTCCGCGCCCTCGTGACCGCCGCGGGCGGCGAGGCTGTCGACCTCGGCATCGCCCTCGATGTCCTCGACGACGTCCTCGGGCGCCTTCGGGAAGGGCTGGCAGCCGGAGCCGACGCGCTGATCGTGTCGGGCGGCGTGTCGGTCGGGCCGTACGACGTCGTCAAGACGGCGATCGAGGCCATCGGGCGGATCGATCTCTGGCGGGTCTCGGTCCAGCCGGGAAAGCCCTTCGCGTTCGGCACCGCGGCTCGGCCGCGCGGCGGGTCCCCGGTGCTGCTGTTCGGACTGCCGGGCAATCCGGTCTCGTCCGCGGTGACCTTCGAGCTGTTCGTGCGGCCCGCCATCCGGGCGCTCGCCGGTCGTCACGATGTCCTGCGGCCGGTCGATCGGGCGGTCCTCGGTGAAACCGTCAGCAAGAGCCACGGTCGCCGAGCGTTCATCCGCGTCGCTGCCGAGAGGGACGAGAACGGTGGGCCGGTGCGCGACGGCCGAGGTCGGGTGGTCGTCCACCTCGCGGGCGGGCAGGGGAGTCACGTCATGTCCGCGCTCGCTGCCGCCGACGCCTTGGCGGTCATCCCCGAGGCCGACGACACGCTTCCGGCTGGTGCCGAGGTCGCGCTGTGGTGGCTCGACCGGGCATGATGACGGTCGACGGCTGAAAGACGACCGCTTCGCGACCCCGGAGGACCGATGGATCGACCGCAGCCCCGCGCCGAACGGCGGAGGCTCTCGCACATGGACCGAGCCGGACGGCCGCGGATGGTCGACGTCTCGGACAAGCCCGTCACCGCGCGTCGAGCCATCGCCGAGGCGGCCGTCGCCGTGTCGCCCGAGACGATGAGTCTCGTCATCGACGGCGGCGGTCCGAAGGGCGACGTCCTGGGCGTCGCCGAGCTCGCCGGCGTCATGGGCGGAAAGCGGACCAGCGAGCTCATCCCGTTGTGTCACCCGCTGCCGCTGACCGACCTCGTCGTTGCCATCACCCCCGACCGGGGAGCCGGCGTCCTGCGCATCCGAGCGGAAGCAGCGACGACGGGCCAGACCGGTGTCGAGATGGAGGCGATGACGGCCGCATCGGTCGCGGCGCTGACCCTGTACGACATGGTCAAGGGCGTCGAGCGCGGCGTCGAGATCCAGGCCGTCCATCTGGTCTCGAAGACCGGCGGCAAGAGTGGCACCTGGGTCAGGCCGGCCTCGGGTGACGCGAACGCCAGGCCGAAGCCGCGCCCCGGAGCCCGCGTCGCGGGTCGCGTCGGGACATCGAAGCGCAAGGCTGGCGGTTGAGCGTGGCCGACGGCGCCGCGCGGACGGCCCTCGTCGTCACGGCGTCGGACGGCGCCAACGCCGGCGTCCGCGAGGACACGTCGGGCGCGCAGGTCGCGGCACGTCTCGAGGGTCTGGGCTTCACCGTCGCGCGACGCCTGCTTCCCGACGAGCAGTGGGAGATCGAGGAGGCCCTGATCGCCGGGGCGAGTGCGCACGCCTTGATCGTCACGACCGGCGGCACCGGCCTCACCCCGCGTGACGTGACACCACAGGCGACGCGAGCGGTGGTGGACTACGAGGTCCCTGGTCTCGCCGAGGCGATGCGCGCCGTCGGGCGTGCCGCGACCCCTCTCGCCGACCTGTCGCGCGCCATCGTCGGCGTCCGCGGCCGGTGCCTCATCGCCAACCTGCCCGGCAGCCCGAAGGGCGCCCTCGAATCGCTCGAAGCCCTCGTGCCGGTCCTCGATCACGCTCTCGAGACCCTGGCCGGGCCCTTCGACCACGATCCCGAACGCAGGCAGGGCTGATCGATGTCGAAGCCGGAGACGATCGAGGAGTACCTCGCGGAGCTCGCACCAGAGCCGCGGGCCGCGCTCGAGGGATTGCGCGCGACCGCGAATGCCGCTGCGCCCGAGGCCACGGAATCGATCGCGTATGACATGCCGGCGCTCCGGTCGCATGGCGGCCAGTTCCTGGTGTCCTACGCCGCGTTCAAGAACCACTACAGCCTGTTCCCGGCAAGCGATCAGGTGGTGAAGACACTGGGCGCAGAGCTGACGCCGTACCTCGCGGGCAAGGGCACGATCCGCTTCCCGGCGAGTCGCCCGATCCCGCTCGACCTCGTGCGCCGCATCGTGGAGATCCGGGTGAAGGAGAATGCATCCGGGGAGCGTCGGTAGTCTCCAGAGGAGGTCCGTCATGCTCGGAGCGACGATGGTCGTGGCAACCATCCCGGTCAGCGATCTCGAACGCTCGAAGGCCTTCTACGGCGAGACGTTGCGACTCGCGGTGGTCGGTGAGAATGCGGCGTCGGTGAGGCTCCGCTGCGGGGACGTCAGCGAGCTGTCGATCTTCCGACGCCCTGGCACCGCGACCGTCCACACCCTCGCCCACTTCGAGGTGGACGACATCGCCGCGACCGTAGCGGACCTCGAGGCGAAAGGCGTTGTGTTCCTCGACTACAGCGAAGGTCCGCTGGTCACGACGAACCACGTCGCCCGGATCGGTCCCGCCTTGGGCGCCTGGTTCCAGGACCCGGACGGGAACACGCTCGGACTCCGCCAGGGCTGACGCCTCCGGCCGTCCCGGTCGGTCCCGCTGCTACGATGCCGACGGTGACCGAGTCGACGCCGCCGACCTACCGGCTGACGGAGGAGCAGACGCTCCTGCGGGATGCTGTCCGCACGCTTGGCTTTGAACGAGTCGCGCCAAGAGCCGCGGAGATCGATCGGACCGGCGAGTTCCCCCAGGACCTGCGCCAGCTCCTCGCAGCCCAGGACATCCTCGCGTTGCCGTTCCCTGCAGCGTACGGCGGCCTCGATGCGGATCTGCTGACGGTCTGTCTCGCCGTCGAACAGCTCAGTCGCGCGTGTGCCACGACCGGTCTCATCCTCGCCGTCCACGAGCTCGGCTCACTGCCGATCCTGCTCGCCGGCACGCCCGAGCAGCAGGAGCGATTCGTCCCGAAGCTGGCGTCCGGGGAGCACCTCATCGCGTTCGCGATGACCGAGGCCGAGGCCGGCTCCGATGTGGGTTCCATCCGGACGCGAGCCGTGCGCGACGGAGACGACTACGTCATCTCGGGCTCGAAGCGGTTCATCAGCCATGGTTCCGTGGCGGACCTGATCACGGTCTTCGCGGTGACCGACCCCGAACCCGGCGCGTCCCGCCGTGAACGGCTGTCGTGCTTCGTCGTCGAGCTGCCGACCGACGGTTTCACCGTTGCGCGCATCGAGCACAAGATGGGCCTGCGCGGCAGTCCCACCGCGGAGCTCGAGTTCGATGGCGTTCGCGTTCCCGCTGCCAACCGGCTCGGCGTCGAGGGTGAGGGCTTCGATATCGCGATGCGAACGTTCGACCGGAGCCGGCCCGCCATCGCCGCCCAGGCGGTGGGAATCGCGCAGGGTGCGCTCGATGTCGCCGTCACCTATTCCCGGGACCGCCGGCAGTTCGGTCAGCGGATCGGTGATCTGCAGATGGTCGCCGCGATGCTCGCGGACATGGACGCCGCGGTCGAATCGGCGCGCCAGCTCCTGTACGCCGCGTGCGCCGAGATCGATGCCGGAGCAGCGGACGCAAGCCGCTGGGCGGCGATGTGTAAACTCGTGGCCGGGGACGCCGCGATGCGCGTGACCACCGATGCCGTCCAGGTGCTCGGAGGCTATGGGTACATCGATGAGTTCCCGGTGGAGCGGATGATGCGCGACGCGAAGATCACCCAGCTCTACGAAGGCACGCAGCAGATCCAGCGACTCGTGGTCGCGCGGTCATTGCTCGGTCGGGACGACTGAGCGGAGACGCGGAGGACATCACTTCGTGCGCATCGTCGTACTCGTCAAGCCCGTCCCCGACCCCGCGTCCGCGGGCGAGCGCCTCGGACCGGACGGTCGCCTCGACCGCGCCGCGATCCCGGCCATCGTCAACGGCAACGACGAGTACGTCCTCGAAGCCGCGCTGAAGCTCATCGAGGCGGCCGGGGGGGACGGCGAGATCACCCTGCTGTCGATGGCTCCCGCGAACGCCCCGGAGACGCTCCGCAAAGCGCTCGCGATGGGCGCACATCGTGCGGTCCTCGTGACCGACGCCGCGCTCGCCGGCTCATGCGCCGTGTCGACCGCGACGGTCCTGACCGCGGCGCTTCGGAAGCTCGAGTTCGACATGGTGTTCGCCGGCATCGACGCCTCCGATGGGGTCGGCGGGATCGTGCCCCCAGCGGTCGCGGCGCATCTCAGCCTGCCCTTCCTGTCATATGCCGCACGCATCGAACCCGACATGGGCGCTGGCACCGTCCGCGTCCGGCGGATCAGCGCGACCGGCTACGACCTGCTCGAGGCGCCACTCCCGGCCGTGATCGCGGGCACGCAGGCGCTCGGCGAGCCGCGCTACCCGTCGCTGAAGGGGATCATGGCGGCGCGTGGCAAGGAGATCCTGACCTGGTCGCTCACCGACATCGGCATCGACCCGGCGACGGTCGGCGGGAGTGTGGCGACCACCGCCGTGCTCGACTCGCGGATGCCACCGGCTCGTGCTGCGACCGAGATCGTCCGGGGCACGCCCGACGAAGGCGCCGCCCGGATCGTCGAGTTCCTTGCGGAACGAAGGATCATCTGATGGCCGGGCTGTGGGTGGTGGGCGAGCCGGGACCGGATGGCGGACTGGCGCGCATCAGCGCGGAGGCAGCGACGCTCGTCCGAGATCTCGCCGCGAGTGCCGGCAAGGAGGCGATCGGCATCGTCGTCGCACCTGATCCCGGTCCCGCGGCGACCGAGCTCGCCACATATCTGCCGGTCGTCTGGGCCGTCACCGAACCTGCAGCGGCCGACAACGCATGGTCGGCTGTGGCGGCCGGCCATCTGGCCGCGCTCGTCGGCTCCGAAACACCCGACGCCGTGTTCGTCGGCGCGGGGGCAGACGGTCGCGATCTTGCAGGCGCCGTCTCGGCATTGACGGGGCTCGGCGTGCTCGTCAACGCGACGGCCGTGACCTGGACCGACGACGGCCCGGCGGTCGAGATGAACGTGTTCGGCGGCAAGCTCATCACGACGTCAGGTTTCACAGCCGGCCGCGGGATCGTCACCGTCAGACCCAACGTCACGACCGCCACGCCCGCGTCCTCCGCCGGCCGTGTCGAGCCGCGCAGCACCAACGTGACCACCACGTTGCCGGGGGTCCGGGTGGTCGACAGGGTCAGCGAAGCCAACGCTGCGGCGCCCATCGAGGAGGCAAAGGTCATCGTGTCCGGCGGCCGCGGCGTGGGTGGGCCGGAGGGGTTCACGCTCGTTCGGGAGATCGCCGAGGTGCTCGGCGGGGCGGTCGGCGCGTCACGCGCCGCGGTCGACTCCGGCTGGATCCCGTACAGCCAACAGATCGGCCAGACCGGAAAGATCGTGAAGCCCGAGCTGTATCTCGCGCTCGGCATCAGCGGCGCGATCCAGCACAAGGTCGGGATGCGGACGTCGGCGGCGATCGTCGCGGTCAATCGCGACGTGGACGCACCCATCGCGGACTTTGCGGATCTGTTCGTCGTCGGCGACCTGTTCGAGGTCGGGGCAGCTCTCGTCGAACGCTTGCGCGCCCGGTCGGGCTGAGCGCGGCACGGGGCTGGGTCGTCATGGAGATCGCGGTGCTGTTGCCGATCGCAGCCTTCGTCGCGTTGGCAGCGGGCCTCGCCGTCGTCTTGCGTGGCACCGGGAAGATCGTTGCCAGGACGCGCGAGGTCGAACACTTCCGCGGCGCAGTCAAGGACCTGGCCGCGCGGGTCGACGCCTCGCTCGGCGGCGCAGCCGGCCAGATCGACGCCGTGCGCCGCCGCCAGGTCGACCCGGATCTCATCGGCGAGACGCTCATCGCCGCAAGCGACGCCGTCCGACGTTATGCGGACGAGGCGCGTGCCCTCCGCGGACCGAGCCAGTCGGGCCGGATCCGCGAAGACCTGGTCTCCGAGCTCGAGCGCGCGGGGCGTGCCCTGGAGATGGTCGAGCATGGCGCCACGATCATGGTCTCGGTTCGCCGTGGACCGCGCGAGCTCGAGGCGCAGACGGCCATCAAGCGCGGCTACCTCAATCTGATCCACGCTCGCGAGGCATTCGCCCGGCGAGCGCTCGATGCCGAGGAGATCTCTTCCGACGAGGCCGCCGTCCCGGTCGGCCGAACGGGTCGGTGAGGTGATTCCGGAACAAACCGTCAGTCCGGCGTCTCAGACAGTGTGACGGTGGCGAGCGGCCACCCGTCCATGAGGGGATCGACGGTGCAACGTGACGTGGTCGTTCGAGCACAGGCGGGGGATGTCGACGCGTTCTCGGCGCTGACGTTCGACGCGACGAAGCGCCTGCACGCCACGGCGCGGCTGATCCTCCGCGAGGACGAAGCCGCCAAGGATGCCGTCCAGGATGCACTCCTGGGCGCGTGGCTGAACCTCCGAAGTCTGCGCGACCCGGATCGTTTCGATGCCTGGCTCCATCGACTGTTGATCAACGCCTGCTATCGAACGGCCAAACGCCGGCGGGTCCGGGACGTCGTCGAGCTCACGGTGTCGACCGATCGCGGTGACACGCCGGATGTCCAACGGGACCTCGCGCTGCGCGATCAACTCGAGCGTGGGTTCCGGCGCCTGCCGATCGACCAACGCGCCGTGCTTGTCGTCCGGCACTACATGGGGCTGTCGCTACTCGAGACCGCCGACGTCCTGGGCGTGCCGCTTGGAACGGTCCAGTCGAGGCTCAATCGAGCGACAGCGGCCATGCGTGCCGCTCTTGAAGCCGACGACCGAGTCGCAGATCTCGCGACGGAGACAGCAGGATGAACAGACCCGACGACATCGACACGATCCTTGCCGGCTGGTTCATCGAATCCGCGCCCTCGACGGTTCCAGCGGAGATCCACGCAGGTGTCATCGCCCGAGCACGGTCATCGCGCCAGCGTGTTCGCTGGAGCGCCGCCCTCGGAGAGGTGCTCGATCGGCCCGCGCGTCGACCGGCAGTGCAGGCGGCTTCGATCGGCTCCGTCGCCGTGGCGATCCTGGCCACAGTGCTCGTCATCGGTCCGTTTCCGGCCGGGGTCTCGCCGGCATCGAGTCAATCCCCGACATCGACCACTTCGACTGCGTCGAGCGCATCGGCCCGACCGACTGCGTCGACCGCATCGACTGCACCTTCTGATGGTTCGGAGATCGTGACCTCGTTCGTGCCGGCATTCACATACGCGATCCCAGAAGGATCGGGGTTGATCGCGATCGGCGGGAGGCACGGGGCAGTCGCATGGGTCGTCGGCCCCAATCACGAGGCAACCGATCCCTCTGCACCGAACGCATTCGGTGGGCAGGACCCTGACGCCGGGAATCTCCACGGACTCATGGTCGCGAACGTCAGCCACGCCTGGGGACACGGGCTGGACGGTCGGGTCCCTTTGCGCGCCGACCCGGCCGGTTTCCTCGCCGACATGGACACGCTCCTGGTGGGTTTCGACCTGGAGCCCGTCACGGCCACGACGCTGGATGGGCGTCCCGCTCTGATCACACGGACCGTTCCGGGCACTGGTTCCGGATACGACCTGCACCTGGACGTCCCGATCACAGGGCTCGCCGGCCCGGGCGTCTTCCTGGCCGGGCCATACCAGATCACCGTCGCCGACATCGGGGGCGTCACGGTCTTCGTCCAGGTCTGGGCCGACTCGGAAGACGATCTCGCGACATGGCTCCCGGTTGCACAGCGCTTCGTCGATTCGATGCATTTCGTCGACCGCTAACAGGCGGCACCACCACACCATCTAGTGGTATCCTCGTCGCACACCACCATCCCTAGTGGTCCGAGTCGACAGGAGAGCGATGCGCTGCCCCCAATGCGGTGAGCGGGAGACCCGGGTCGTCGACTCGCGGGACCTCGACGATTCGGCCACGATCCGCCGCCGGCGCGAATGCGCGGCGTGTTCCATGCGCTTCACCACGTATGAGCGGGTCGAGGCGGCGAGGCTCATCGTCGTCAAGCGTGACGGGACGCGCCAGGAATTCGATCGTGACCGGCTCGTGTCCGGCCTCCGCAAGGCCCTGACCCGCAGGCCAGTCCCAGAGGGCGCCGCCGAGACGGCCGCCGACGCGATCGAGGCAGAACTCCGCGCCGCCGGCGTCACGGAGGTGCCGTCGTCGCGCATCGGGGCCCTCGCGATGGAGCAGCTTCGCGGCATCGACCAGATCGCCTACATCAGGTTCGCCAGCGTCTACCAGAGCTTCGAGGATCTCGAGGCACTCAAGCGCGAAGTCGACAC
>JBJMMQ010000182.1:0-5722 GCA_045804705.1 Chloroflexota bacterium | reverse complement strand
CCGGGCGAGGCCGTCGCCATCCTCGGTCAGAACGGGTCGGGCAAGACGACACTCGTCAAGCACCTCAATGGCCTCCTGCGACCTGCGAGCGGGCGGATCCTTCTCGACGGGCGAGACACGGCAGATCGATCCATCGCCGATCTCGCGGCAACGGTCGGATTCGTCTTCCAGAACCCTGACGAGCAGCTGTTCGAACGCTCGGTCGAGCGGGAAGTGTCGTTCGGACCGCGAAATCTCAAGGTCCCGTCCGCCGAGATCGCGGCGCGCGTGACGGCCAGCCTCGAAGCTGTGGGCCTCACCGACCAGCGCGCGACGAACCCGTACGACCTCGACCTGTCCCGTCGCAAGCTCGTCGCTCTGGCCGGGATCCTCGCGATGGATCCCGCCGTCCTCGTCCTCGACGAGCCGACCACCGGCCAGGACGCCGAGGGCGTGGTCAGGGTCGGCGAGGTCGTCGAGGCGATACGCGCTGCGGGGAGGTCGGTCGTGGCGATCACTCACGACATGGAGTTCGCGGCGACGCGGTTCGGGCGGATCGTCGTCATGCGCGACGGGGTCGTCGTGGCCGACGGCCCACCTGGCGTCGTCTTCGCTCCCGCCAACCGAGACCTTCTGGCATCGACCGGGCTGACGCCGCCGCCGGCGGCGCGGATCGCCGCCCGGATGGGCCTGACAGGAGTCCCGCTCGACGCTCGTCAGTTGTTGGCGGCCGTCTCCCCCTGAAGAAGGGGCTGTGGACACGGTTTCGGGCCATTCGACCCTGCCCGGACTGAACGCTGCGGAGCACGATGCCGTCGGAAGGAGTCCGACATGCGAATCCTGCTTGCGATCGACGGTTCGGCGTCCGCCGATCGAGCCCTCGATCTCGTCGCCGCTCTGCCCTGGCACGACGGCGGCCGCGTCCGGATCGTCAGCGTGGCGCCGTGTCGGACCGACATCCTCGGCGTCCCCTGGTCGATGGTCGTGACGACCGATGCGATCGAGGCGGAAGAAGCGACCCTGCGCGTGCACCGCTCCGCGCTCGAGGCCGCCGAGCGCGAGCTCCGCTCGGTCCGGGGCGATCTGGTCATCGAGCCCGTCCTCCTGCGCGGCCGTCCGGCGAGCGTCATCGTCGACGAGGGCCGGGAGATGGCGGCCGACCTCATCGTCGTCGGCCATCGGGGGCACGGCGGCTGGGACTCGGCGCTGCTCGGCTCGGTCTCGGCGGAGGTCGTCGACCATGCGACCTGCCCGGTGCTCGTCGCTCGCGATGACCGGATCGGTCCGGTCGTGCTCGCCGATGACGGTTCCATCCATTCACGCGCGGCCGAGGCCACGGTCTCGGGATGTCCGCTCTTCGCGGGTCTGCCGATCACGGTCGTCAGTGTCATCGACGAGCGCTTCCCGAGCGAGGTCGCCGTCGCGCCGTTGCTGTACGCCGACGCCGTCGATGCGTTCGCCCATTCGGCCGCAACGAAGAGGAGAGCGGCCGACCTCGCGTGCACGGCGGCAGCCGAACGCCTCCGGTCGGCCGGGCTCGACGCCGTATCGGAACTTCGAACGGGCGACCCGGCCCACGAGATCATCGACGTCGCGCGGGCGAGGGGAGCCGGCGTCATCGTCGTCGGGACCCGTGGGGCGACGGGTCTCCGGCGGCTGATCCTCGGCAGCGTTGCCCGGAACATCCTGTTCCATGCGCCGTGCTCGGTGCTCATCGCGCGCGGCGGGGTGCGCATGGCGCCGCCGACTGTCGAACGACGCGAGGATCGCGAAGAACGGGAGCTCGTCAGCCCCTTCGGTTGACGGCGCCGCTGTTCACGACGAGGAGCAGGAACGAGGTTTCCACGACGTCGATTCCCGCGATGACGAGCGCGACGAGCAGCGGCAGCGCCTCGCCGAGCAACCAGCCCGCGGCGGCCGCGAGTGCGGCGATCGCGAGGAACACCAGGCGGACGCCCCGGACGAGCCCCGGCACATCCTCTGTGCCGACCGCCAGCCGTGAGAGGCCGCGCGACAGGAGCACGACCGCGAGCGCGACCGATCCCCCGACGAGCGCCGCCCGCACCAACGCCGGCGGATGGATGAGCGGATCGAGCAGAGCGGCGCTCGACCCCGCGACCGTCGCCGCGATGACCGCGAGCGCGCCGAGCCCGAGCGCGATCAGAGTGCCGTTCCTCGAGTTCACCGCCGAGCCTCAGTGGACCGCGACTTCGAAGACCTGGCCGTCGACGATCCGCCAGGCGCGAAGGCTTGGCTCGCCCTCGGGCCCGGCCTCGTCCTCGCTGAGTGACACGAGGATGTACAGCGACTCCGGATAGAAGGCAAGGCCGATGTCGGTCGGCGACGGGACGGCCGGGGTGTGGGTGTGGGAATGGACGATCCCCCAGAACACCTGGTCGGCGTCGTCGGTCTCGATGGTCAGCCGGAGCAGATCGGCCGGCTCGATCTCATACCGGTAGGGAGATGCGGCCTTGTTCCGAGTCGGGATGTATTCCAGGGCGACCCCGCCGTCGGCGGCTGGCGCGTCTCCGACGATGAGCCCGCACGCCTCGTTCGGGTACTCGGCACGGGCCTGCGCCGCGATCGCCTCCCGGATGGACGGCGGGACGAACACGGCAGCCGGCCCGGGATGGTCGCCGCCTCCGTCAGCCACGGAGTGCCCCTTCGGCAGTCTTGTGGCCGATCACCCACAGGAACAGCGCCCCGTGGCGATCCCCCGGCTCCTCCTCGACGACCGCCATCTCGATGTCGAAGCCGGCCTCCCGGACGAGTGCCCGGTTCCTCTTCGCCCCGTAGTGGCTGAAGAACATCGGCGCACCGAGCCAGTCATCCTCGACGTCGTCGGGCGAGTCCTCGGCGCCCATCGTCGCGACCAGCACGCCGCCGGGTCGGAGCCATCGATGGATGGCTTCGAGGAGAGACGGCAGGTCGATCCGCGGCACATGGGTCAGCGAATAGAAGGCCACGACCGCGTCCAGGCTGGCCGGTTGAAGGTCGAGCGCCGTCATGTCGGCGTGGACGAAATGCGCTTCCGGGACGGCGGCCCGGGCGAGCTCGATCTGTCGCGCCGAGATGTCGACACCCGTGACGCGACGGCCAGCCGCAAGGGCACGGGTCATGGGGACGCCGGCCCCGCAGCCAAGGTCGAGCACGTCGCTACCTGCCGGGATCCGCTCGATCGCCCGGGCAAGCCACGTCAGCCGCGTCGATGACGGACGATCGTCGCTCCACGCGCGATACCGTTCCGCGACGACGTCATATCCATCGGCGACGATGCGGCGCGGGTCGGTGGCCGGAGGCGGTGTCGGCTCCGGCGTTTCGCCTACCACCAGTTGACGCCGCCTTCGAGCGCCTCCTCCATCTCGTCGAGGTTCGTCGAGAACGTCCCGGCGGAGAGGTACTTCCAGCCGCCGTCGGGGAGCAACGCGACGATCGTGCCGCTGCGCATCTCGGCGGCGACCCGGGCGGCCGCGACGAGGACGGCCCCACACGACGGCCCAGCGAAGATCCCCTCGCGGAAGACGAGCTCGCGCAACGCGGCGATCGCGTCGCGGTTCGAGACGAGGTACTTCGCGTCGATCAGGGAGGGGTCGAGGATCTCCGGGATGAACCCGTCATCGAGCGACCTCAGCCCGGACACCAGCTCGCCGGGGAGCGGCTCGGCCGCGACGATCCGGACGCCGGGCTTGGCCTCGCGCAGGTAGCGCGCAACACCCATCAGGGTCCCGCCGGTGCCGAGGCCGGCGACGAAGACGTCGATCTCCGGGCAGTCGGCGAGGATCTCCGGGCCTGTCGTCTCGTAGTGAGCCTGCGGGTTCGCCTCGTTCCCGTACTGGTACGGCATGACGAAGCGCTCGTCCTTGCTGACGAGGTGCTTGGCCAGAGCGATCGCCCCGTTGCTGCCTTGGCCTCCCGGCGAGTCGATGACCTCGGCCCCGAACAGCGCCGCCATCTGACGACGCTCGTTGGTGACGTTGTCGGGCATCACGAGCGCGACGCGGTAGCCCTTGCGCCGGCCGATCATCGCAAGGGCGATGCCCGTGTTCCCGGACGTCGGCTCGAGGATGATCGAATCGGCGTGAAGCGCGCCTCGCGCCTCGAGGTCGTCGATGAGGTATTTCGCGACGCGGTCCTTCACCGACCCCGTCGGGTTGAGCATCTCGAGCTTCCCGAAGATGCGGACCGATGGCTTGGGCGACATCCGCGGGATCTCGACCAGCGGCGTGTGCCCGATCGCCTCGAGGATGTCGCCGTACCGACCGCCGTGCGGGACCCCGTCCTCATGGGCATGGGCGTGCGCGTGCGCCGCCTCCGCAGCGTCGGTCATGTCGTCTTCGGCGTCGTGGAGCCGCCGCGGGACGGCCATCGCTCAGCCCCCGGCCATCGCCGGCAGGAGACGCACCTCGTCGGCCGGTGCGACCGGCGTGTCGAGGCCGGCCAGATACCGCACGTCCTGGCCGTTCACGTACACGTTGACGAAGCGGTTGAGATCGCCGTCGTCGGTCAGGAGCTGCGTCGACAGCGACGGATGCTTCTCGATGAGCGCGCCGACGACGTCGCGGATCGACTCGCCCGGCAGCTCGATCGACTTGACGCCGCCGACGTTCGCGCGCAGGACCGAGGGGATGAAGACCGTGCTCACGCGGCACCGCCGAATGAACCGGTCATCAGGAACGGGGCCTCGACATTCACGCCATCGACCTGGAACGGGACGCCCGCCTTCCGCGCCGCCACGGCCGCATCGGAGCAGACCGGGCAGTTCGGGTCGCGGCGCAGCTTGAGCTCGGTGAACTCGGTCTCGAGGGCATCGAACAGGAGCAGCCGGCCGGCCAGCGTCTCGCCGATCCCGAGGAGGACCTTGAGCGCCTCCGTCGCCTGGAGCATGCCGAGGATGCCGGGCACGACGCCCAGCACGCCCGCGACCGAGCAGCCGGGGGCGAGCTCGGGCGGCGGCGGGGTCGGATACAGGCAGCGGTAGCACGGGCCCTCGAACGGCACGAACGTGGTCAGCTGCCCCTCGAACCGGAACACCGACGCGTGGACGACCGGGATGCCGGCCGCGACCGCGGCGTCGTTGAGGATGTAACGGGTCTCGAACGTGTCGGTGCCGTCGAGGATCACGTCGTAGCCGGCGATGATCCGCTCGACGTTGCCGGCGACGAGCATCTCCTCGTGCGCCACGACGTTGATCTCGGGGTTGAGGGCATTGATGGACTTCCTGGCGGATTCGACCTTGCGCTCCCCGACCCGGTCAGTCGTGTGGACGATCTGCCGCTGGAGGTTGCTGACGTCGACGACGTCGAAGTCGACGATGCCGATCGTGCCTACTCCCGCCGCGGCCAGATACATCGCTGCCGGCGAACCAAGGCCGCCCGCGCCGATGCACAGCACCTTTGCGGCTTTCAGCCTGCGCTGCCCCTCCATGCCCACTTCCGGGAGGATCAGATGACGGCTATACCGCCGCACCTCGTCGCCGGACAGCGTCGGGAGATCCGCCCCCGTGCGTGCCGGCTTCGTCGCGTCCTGCACGGCGCTGCCCGCGCCACCGGCGACCGACGGGATGATGCTGACGGTATCTCCGGCCTTGAGCGGTGTCTGATCCTTCTGCAGATAGCGGATGTCCTCGTCGTTGACGTAGACATTGACGAAGCTGCGCATCCGCCCTTCTTCGTTGAACAGATGCTGCTTCAATCCGCCGAACCGGGTGGTCAGGTTCGTCATCAGCTCGCCGATGGTCGCTCCG
>JBJMMQ010000181.1:0-7721 GCA_045804705.1 Chloroflexota bacterium | reverse complement strand
CGCGCCGCTGCCAGCCAGCCTTCGGCCTCCCTGAGCTCACGCTCGAGGCGATCGCGCTCGAGCGACCCCGCATCGGCATCGAGCGTGCCAGGTCGCACGGTCGCCTCGATCTGACCACCGCGGACGATCACCGCGAGGTCGCCGGCTCCCGTCGCGGCCGTCAGCGCCTCCGCGGTCAGCTCACGCACCAGCGGTCGCGCGCGCGCGAGGCGTTCGACCGCGGGCCGGAGCGCCTCGAACGTCGGCCCGAGCTCCGTCGGAACGACGACGTGCGTCTCCAGCCAATCGGCGGCCGGCAGCTTGGCGGTCGCTCGCGCGTTCCGGATCTCGGAGACCAGCTCGATGATCGAGCCGACCTCTGCCTCGGCCTCGAGATCGCGCTCCCCCACCCCGGGCCAGCGCGCGACGATCAGGAGATCCGGATCGCTTGCGCGGCGCGGCAGTTGGGCCCAGAGCGCCTCGGTCACGAACGGCATGACCGGGTGGAGGAGGCGGAGGTAGGTGTCGAGGACCTCGACGAGTGCCCACCACGTCGCCTCCCGGTCATCGGGAGCAAGCGAGGGATCGCCGAGGCGAACCTTCGCGAGCTCGAGACCCCAGTCGCAGTACTCGCTCCAGATGGCGTCATACAGGAGTCGCGTCATCTCACCGAACGAGTAGTCGGTCAGCGCGGCATCGACCGCCTCGGTTGTCGCAGCCGCCCGGGACAGAAGCCAGCGCTCGGCCGGCCCCAGGTGGCGCACGTCCGGGAGGCGCCGTTCGGCATCGTCCGCGATGGTCCCTGGGCGCGCGCCGACGACGTAGCGTGTGGCGTTCCAGAGCTTGTTCGCGAAGTTTCGGGCGAGTTCGAGCTTGGCCGCGCCGAACCGCTGGTCGTTCCCGGGTGTCGCGCCGTGGATGACGGCGAAGCGCAGGGCGTCGGCGCCGGCCGTGTCGATCACGCCCAGAGGATCGACGACATTGCCCTTCGTCTTCGACATCTTCTGGCCGAACGGATCCCGGATGAGCCCCGACAGATACACCGTGTGGAAGGGCTCCGTTCCCGTCAGCTCGAGCCCGAGCATCATCATCCGGGCGACCCAGAAGAAGATGATGTCGTAGGCGGTCTCCATGACCGACGTCGGGTAGTAGGTCTCGAGATCGGGGGTCTCGTCAGGCCAACCAAGGGTCGACCACGGCCAGAGGCCGGAGCTGAACCAGGTGTCGAAGATGTCGGGGTCCTGGGTGAGGTCCGCGGCGGGTCGAGCGCAGACCGAGCAGGCCGCGGGACCCGCGGGCTCCGGCGACACCGTCACGTGGCCGTCGGGGCAGTACCACGCCGGGATCCGGTGGCCCCACCAGAGCTGGCGCGACACGTTCCAGTCGCGGATGTCCGTCAACCAGTGTTCCCAGGTCTTTTCGAACCGCTCGGGGAGGATCCTCGTCCGGCCCTGGCGCGTGGCCTCGAGCGCACGCGCTGCAAGCGGCGCGGTCCGGATGAACCACTGGGTCTTGAGTCGTGGCTCGATGACGTCATCGCTGCGCTGACAGCGGCCGATGACCATCTCGTGCGGGACCACGTTGGCCAGGTCGCCCCGCGACTCGAGGTCGGCCACGATGGCGTCTCGTGCCGCGAACCGATCCATCCCGTCGTAGCGGGTCCCCGTCCCGGTGATGGACCCGTCGTCCGCAAGGATGGTCGGGGCGGCAAGGCCGTGGCGCTGTCCCGTCGCGTAGTCGTCGTGATCGTGGGCCGGGGTGATCTTCACGGCGCCGGTCCCGAACCCTGGGTCGACCACGGGGTCGGCGATGATCGGCACGTCCCGCTCCACGAATGGGATCCGGACGGTCCTGCCGACGATCGCTGCATAGCGTCGGTCATCGGGATGGACCGCGACCGCGGTGTCGCCGAGGATGGTCTCCGGACGAGTTGTGGCGACGGTGATGGTCGCGTCGGCCTCGGGCTGCCCCGTCGCCGGATCGACGAGGTGGTAGCGCACCGACCAGAGAGTGCCAGTCTCGGGCCTGGGGATGACCTCGAGGTCGCTGACGCTCGTCCGGCAACCGGGGCACCAGTTCACCAGCGCTTCCGTGCGGTAGGCGAGGTCGGCCTCGTAGAGGCGTGTGAACGCCACCCGGACAGCCTTCGCCGAGCCATCGTCCATCGTGTATCGGAGGCGGCCCCAATCGGCCGACGCACCGACGCGCCGCTGCTGAGACAGCATCACCTCGCGGGTCGTGGCCACGAACGCCCGCATCCGCTCGAGGTACCGTTCGCGACCGAGGGTCTGGCGGCTCTCACCCTCCTCGGCAAGGATCCCGTCGAGCACGAACTGCGCCGCGATCGACGCGTGGTCGAGACCCGGCAGGAACAGCGCGCGCTGCCCGCGCATCCGGGCGTGCCGGATCATCAGGTCCTCGACGGCGGTCCGCTGGGCGTGACCGAGATGCAGCGAGCCCGTGATGTTCGGTGGCGGCTGGATGATCGTGAACGGCGGCAGGGCGGGGTCAGCCGTGGAGCCGGCCCCGTCGGGCGCGAAGACATCCGCGGCGAGCCATCGCTCGTAGATGGCGCCTTCCACATCGTGCGGCGTATACGCCTTCGGCAACTGCGACATCGTGCGGCTCCCTGGAAACAGAACGACCCGCTCGTCCAGCGGACGAACGGGTTCGTGGTACCACCTGCTGGTTCGGCGTCCGGGGTCGGTTCGGTCATCCCGAGCCGCCGAGTCCGGCGCCCTCTCGACGCTCTATCGGGCGTCTCCCGTCGCGGCTCGCGAGCGACCTTCTTGCCGGAGGTCCCGCGCGGCTCACACCATCCCGCGCTCGCTTGGGGCTCGTCCCGGCACTACTCTTCCCGGTCATCGCCGTGAGGGCGGGAGTGTAGCACGCGATCCGCGCCCGCCTGCCCAAGGACCCCGGCACATGACGTAGTCGATCGATGTCACTTGTCAGTCGATCTTCTTGTCGAGTGACCGATGGGCCGATGCCGCCCGTGGCCCCAAGATCCTTCATTCAGCCCCCCGTCTCGGGGTTGATTCGCAGATCGGAGGGCCACATGGCCAAGTTCATGGACATCCACGAGGGATTCTTCGGCGTGACTGCTCAGCAGCTCGCGGAGGCGCATCAGCGCGACCTCGACAACGAGGAGCAGGAAGGCGTGCACTACGAGCACGCATGGCTCGACCCCGAATCCGGCAAGGTCTTCTGCCTCGCCACGGGGCCGTCGAAGGAGGCGGTCATGCGCGTGCACGAGCGCGCCGGCCACCCCACCCCCGAGGTCTACGAGATCCCGATCGAGGTCTCCTGACCGGTTCCTCTCCCGGCGCCACTCGGGCTACCGCGTGGCGCCGACCTTGACCAGGCGCCGGGGCGGGCGCTCCAGCGCGGCCCCGCGAGGATCAGGCGGTCTCGCCTCGCTCCGAGAGCCACTCCTCGTAGTTGGTCTCGTCGACGCCCTTGTCGATCTCGGTCTTCGTCAGGAGCAGCGGGAGCCGGCCCGAGCGGATCGTCTCTTCGGTGATGATGCACTTGCGGATGTCCGTGCGATCGGGGATGTCGTACATCACCTCGAGCAGCGACTCCTCCACGATCGATCGGAGGGCTCGCGCGCCGGTCTTGCGATCGAGGGCGACCTCGGCGGCGGCCTGCAACGCGCCGGGGGTGAACGCCAGCTCGACCTTGTCGAGTGACAGGAACTTCTCGAACTGACGCGTGACCGCGTTCTTCGGCTCTGTCAGGACGCGGACAAGATCCTCGGCCGATAGCGCCGACAGCGTCACCATGACCGGCAGACGCCCGATGAATTCCGGGATCAGCCCGAACTTCAGGAGATCCTCCGGCATGAGCTTCTCGAGGATCCGGCCGCGATCCTGGGCGCTCATCGCCGACTCCGAGCCGAAGCCGATCGAGCGCCGCCCGACCCGCTCCTCGACGATCCGCTCCAACCCGTCGAACGCGCCCCCACAGATGAACAGCACGTTCGTCGTGTCGATCTGGATGAAATCCTGGTGCGGGTGCTTCCGGCCGCCCTGTGGCGGGACGTTCGCAACGGTCCCCTCGAGGATCTTCAGCAGCGCCTGCTGGACGCCCTCGCCCGACACGTCCCGGGTGATCGAGGGGTTGTCCGCCTTGCGCGCGATCTTGTCGATCTCGTCGATGTAGATGATCCCGCGCTGTGCCCGGGCGACATCGAAGTCGGCAGCCTGGATCAGACGCAGCAGGATGTTCTCGACGTCCTCGCCGACGTAGCCTGCCTCGGTCAGCGACGTCGCGTCCGCGATGCAGAAGGGGACGTCGAGGACGCGCGCGAGCGTCTGGGCGAGCAGGGTCTTTCCGGAGCCGGTCGGCCCGACCAGGAGGACGTTCGACTTCTGGAGCTCGACCTCGTCGACCTGGTGTCCCGCGTTGACCCGCTTGTAGTGGTTGTAGACCGCGACCGAGAGGACCTTCTTGGCCCGCTCCTGGCTGATGACGTACGAATCGAGCGCGTCCTTGATCTGGTGGGGGTTCGGGAGCTTGGCGCTCGACGACTTGGGGCGCGGGGTCTCGAGGAGCTCCTCCTCGATGATCTCCTGGCAGAGGTTGATGCACTCGTCGCAGATGTAGACGCCCTGGCCTGCGATGAGCTTCCTGACCTGCTCCTGGCTCTTCCCGCAGAAGGAACAGCGATACGGGACCTTGGGTCCCTTCGTGCTGCTACTCGATGTCGTCACTGTGCCCGTCCCGGCCTACTGGTCCTTGCTCTTCTTCGGGGCGTCGCCCGCGTCCGCCTGCGTGGCCTCGGCCTCTTCGGCAGCCTTGGAACCCTCGCCGCCGGCCATGCCGGCATCGTGTGCCTGAGCGATCAGGGAGCTGCTCTCGACTGCGTACACCGCGTCGATGATGCCATAGTCCTGCGCGGCCTCGGGCGCCATGAAGAAGTCACGATCGGTATCGTGCTTGACCTTGTCGAGCGGCTGCCCGGTATGACGCGCCAGGATCTCGTGATTGCGCTCGACGAGATATTCCCACTCGCGCATCTGGATCACCGCATCCGGGGCATTGCCGCGGAACCCGCCGGACCCCTGGTGGATCATGATCCGGCTGTTCGGCAGGGCGTAGCGCTTGCCCTTCGCGCCTGCTGCGAGGAGCACGGCCGCCATCGAGGCCGCCATGCCGATGCAGATCGTGCTGACCGGCGCTCGCAGGTACTGCATGGTGTCGTAGATGGCGAGACCGGACGTCACCTGGCCCCCGGGCGAGTTGATGTACAGGCTGATGTCCTTCTCCGGATCCTCGGACTCGAGGAACAGGAGCTGGGCGATGACCAGGTTCGCGAGGTGGTCCTCGATCGCGTCGCCCAGGAAGATGATCCGCTCACGCAACAGGCGCGAGTAGATGTCGTAGGCGCGCTCCCCCCGGCTGGAGGACTCGATGACCATGGGGACGAGCATTCGGGACTCCCTGTTCAGTCGGCCGGATGTGCGGTCAGCGGACCGCGGTCGGGACATCGTCGAGGACCGAACCCGGATCGGTCGCGTCGACGGACGCATTCGCTGAAGCCTGCCCGCCCTCGATCGCCGACTCCGGCGCGTCCTCGAGATGCGGCAGTGGCTGGTGGTCTGGATGGGCGGCAAGCCACTCGTCGATGAGTCCCTCCACGACGCGGCTCCTGCGGAGCGTGCTGCGGAGGTACGAGCGGCCACGATCGCTCTGGAAGTAGTCGCGCAGCTTGGCGTCGTCGGGGTAGCGCTCGAGGCCGCGCGCGACCTCGGCTTCGACGTCAGCGTCCGGGACCGTCACACCTTCCGCGTCGGCGACGGTCGACAGCACGAGCAGCGTCCGAACGCGCTTCTCCGCGCCGGGACGGAACTCGGCGTGCATGTCGGCATCGGTCTTGTCGACCGCCTTCAGGTAGGCCTCTTCGGTGATGCCCTGGCGAGCGAGCGTCCCGCGGAACTCGTCGTGCATCACCTCGACCTCCTGGTCGACGAGGATGTCCGGCAGGTCGAGCGTCGCGTTGGCGACCGCGTACTCGATGATGCGGTCGGCGAAACCGTGGCGCGCGCGGTCGAGGGCGTTCCGCTCGAGCCGGCGCTTGATGTCGGTCCGCAGTGCCTCGACGTCGGCGAAGTCCCCGAGCGTCCCGAGGAAATCCTCATCGAGGTCGGGCAGGACCTTCTCTCGGAGCTCGCGCAGCTCGACCGCGAAGTGGGCCTGCTTTCCGGCGAGCTCGGTCTCCGGGTAGTCGTCCGGAAAGGTGATATCGAACTCGGTCGAACCGCCGACCTCGAGCCCGACGAGATTCGCTTCGAAGCCGGGGATCAGCCGCTCCTGGCCGAGGATCAACGGCATCCGATCCGACGAACCACCCTCGAACGGCTCGCCGTCGCGTGTGCCCACGAACGAGATGACCGCGTAGTCGCCGTCCTTGGCACCCCGCCCCTCCACGGCTGCGAGCGTCGCATTCTGGTCGCGCAGCTCCTCGAGGACCTGGTCGACCTTCGCGTCGTCGATGACATCGATCTCGGGCCGGAAGTTGAAGTTCTTGTAGTCGCCGAGGGTGACCTCAGGTCGGACCTGGACGGTCGCCTTGAAGATGAGCGGCAGCCCCTCCTCCGCCTGGACGACGTCGACGTCGGCGTTCGTCAGCGGGACGATGTCCTCGGAGATGAGCGCGTCCCGATACGACTCCTGGACGAGGTGGTCGACGGCATCCTCGAGCACCGCGCCCGGACCGAGATGCCTCTCGAGGACGGCTCGTGGCGCCTTGCCCGGGCGAAATCCCGGCACCCGCGTGCGCTTCGCCAGATGCCGGACAGCCTCGTCCATGGCGCGGCTGACGCGTTCGGGTGGGACCTCGATCTCGAGGAGGACGGTGGAGTTGGGACCCGCTGTCTTGTTGACCTGCATCGCTCTGAGTATACGGGCGACGGCCCCTCCAGACGCCGGGAGGTCCGCCAGGAGCGTGGTTCGTAGGCGAGAGAGGGATCGAACCTCCACGCCGCTCACGCGGCACCGGCTCCTAAGGCCGGCGCGTCTGCCATTCCGCCACTCGCCCGCGGGCAGTCTAGCGCGCGAGGCGGAGGGGCCCGGCCGCCCGCCTCCTGCGACGCCCGTCAGAGGCCGGACGCGCTGCCCATGTCGTCGTCGACAGACGGCTTCGTCTCGTCGCGGGACGCACGCGTGGCGCGGTCCCGGATCTCCTGCAATCGGGCCTGGAAACCCTCGTTGTCGGTCCGGAACAGCCATTTCGTGACGGCGTTGGTCGCGCCGGTCAGGAAGGGTCGCGCGACCGTCAGCAGGAGCAGCGTTCGGACACCGGCGCGGTCGCGCTGTGCCTGTTTGGCGTAGGCCGCGAAGTCACGTTCGAGCGCGCCGCGGACCTTCGTTCCGTCATCACCAAGCTGTCGGATCGCCTTCTCGAGCTCGTCCGGCAGCAGCGACTCGGGCAGCGGAGCGGGCGCCCCGAAGATCGCTCGCCTTCCCCGGCGGTAGACGCGCTTGGGCCCGCCGAGCACGACGAAGGCCGTGCCGCCGGCGACGGCGGCCGCCTTGCCCGGGCTGCGCCGGATCTTCGCAGGCACGTCGACCGCGGTCCGGACGGAAGCCTCGAGCACCTCGAGCTCCTCGCCGAGCGCGGCGCGAGCCGCTAGGACCCGGTCCCGGGCGGCATCCGTTTCTGTAGCCACTCGAGCGTCTCCTTGCCGGTTTCGATGGACTGGGTCGGGGTGAAGCGGGCCTTCAGGGCCTCGATGTCG
>JBJMMQ010000180.1:0-3649 GCA_045804705.1 Chloroflexota bacterium | reverse complement strand
CTCTCGTCGGCTCATCGAGTCGGTGAGACGCGACCTCGAGGCCCGGTACCCGAGCATACGGATCGAAGAACAGAACGGACTGGCGGTGATCGACGGTCGTCGACGCTGGTACGTGTACCGGGACGGCAAGATCGCCTGATCGCTGGGTGGCGGGCATTGGCGCGGTACGATGGCCTCCGCGCCCCCGTAGCTCAGTGGACAGAGCGAGGCCGTCCTAAGGCCTGCGTCGGCGGTTCGAGTCCGTCCGGGGGCGCCATCATGTCGCGTTCCGGGGAGTGGTCATGAAGGTTGGATACGTCGTGCTGTACGTGAACGACGCGGACGCCTGCCGCAGGTTCTGGGTCGACCAGATCGGCATGGTGGAGAAGAGGCGATCCGAGGCCGGCGCCTTCACGATCGCGCAGGTCGGGTTCGCGGACCAGCCGTTCGCATTGGAGCTGGTGCCGATGGAGCTGATGAAGGACAACCCCGACGGCCTCGACCTCGCGACGCCGTCGATGGCCTTCACCGTCGCCGACCTCGAGGCGGCACGCGCCGACCTCGTCAGACGCGGCGTCGCGGCGACCGACGTGGCCGACCATCAGGGCACGCCAAGCTTCGCGTTCTCAGACCCCGAGGGACGCTGGTTCGCGGTGACGCAGTGACCACGACGACCCCACCCCGGATCTTTTCGATGACCGTGGGCTCGGTGTATCCGCTCTACCTCGCGAAGTTGGAGCGCAAGGGCCGAACACAGGACGAGCTCGACGCCGTGATCCGCTGGCTCACCGGATTCGACGAGCCGGAGCTCGAGCGGCACCTCGCCGCGGGCACGTCCTTCGCGGACTTCTTCGCCGAGGCGCGACTGAACCCGAACGCCCCGCTGATAACGGGCGTCGTGTGCGGTATACGTGTCGAGGAGATCGAGGACCCGCTCATGCAGCAGATCCGCTATCTCGACAAGCTCGTGGACGAGCTCGCGAAGGGCAGGCCACTGGAGAAGGTGCTCCGGTCCTGAGGCGGGAATGGGCGTCCGGAACTATCTGATCGAGGGCCTGTCCGGCACCGGCAAGACGTCGGTCTGCGACGAACTCCAGCGGCGCGGCTACCAGGCCATCCACGGCGACCGGGAGCTGGCCTACCAGGGCGATCCGGAGACCGGCAAGCCGACCGATGACTCGCGACACGAGCACCACATCTGGGACGTGGATCGGGTCAGAGCGCTGGTCGCGGACAAGGCTGTTCCCGAGACGTTCTTCTGCGGCGGTTCGAGGAATTTCGCGAAGTTCATCGACCTGTTCAATGCCATCTTCGTCCTCGACCTCGACCTCGAGACGTTGAATCGACGGCTGGACGCGCGACCCGACTCCGAGTGGGGCGGCGGGAAGCCGGTCGAACGGAAACTCATCGAGCGACTGCACGCCACGAAAGAAGACATCCCGAGAGACGGCATCGTGATCGACGCCAGCGCACCGCTCGCACGGGTCGTCGACGAGATCCTTCACAAGGCGAAGGAGATCGAGAGCACATGATTCGCGATCTGTCGTACCAGCAGCTCCTCGACTTCGGGCGTGCCGCGGCGGACTTCACGCTGCAGACCGTGACCGGGCGCGAGTTCACGGTCGGAATCTACCGCGACGGCCTCTTCTTCACGCCGATCTCGACCCGTAGCGGCCAGTCCGACGGGCGGAAGGCGCACGAACGCTTCAGGGCGGAGTCGCGGTAGTCCCCACGTCGGCCTCGGAGCATCCGCCGGTTCTCGGCGTCCAGCAGCCCCGCCCCCAGACAGCTCACGTCGCAAGAGCGAAGACCTCGATCGGGCTCTCCAAGCCTTTCACGTGCTGCGATCCGCGTTCCTCGAAATGGAAGGTGCCTCCTTCGACCAGTCCGCGCGTGACAGACGAAACGATGATCTCCGATGCGTGCCCCAGGGCCATGATCCGCGCCGTGGCATGGACGGCGACTCCGCCGATGTCGGTGGGCAGCACGTCGATCTCTCCCGTGTGAACACCGATCCGAAGGTCGATGCCCAGTTCGCGGACCGCGTCACGCATCGCCACGGCGGCGCGCAAAGCGGCGCCGGCGCTTGCGAACGTCGCGAGGAACCCGTCACCGGTCGTGTTCACCTCTCGTCCGCGGAAGCGATCGAACTGCGTCCGGATGAGGCGGTTGTGTTCAAGGAGCAGCTGTTTCCAGGCGGCATCGCCGAGCCTCGCGACGGACACGGTCGAGTCGACGATGTCGGACATCAGCAGCGTCGTCACGATGCGCTCGTGCTCCCCGGGCACGCCGAGCGCGCCGATGTTTCCCAGTACATCGACGACGACGACCGGCTCATCGCCGACGACCCAGACGTCATGGCCCGGCGGGATGTTCATGACGTCGCCGGGCCCGAACTCGGCGCTCTCGCCATCGTCCATCTCGACGTGAAAGCGGCCACGGATCATCAACTGAAGATGATGGATCTGGCACGAAGACGTGCCTTGGATCGTTCTCAATGACGTCGACCAGCGAAAGCCCGGCTCGAGGATGCCGCGGCCCATCGTCACCGAGCCGAGGTGCACCAGGTTGACGACCCCATCGGGGAATCGACGCACGTCGTCGGGTGCGTCAAAGCTCTTTTGACGGATGGTCGCGGCCGGACGTCCCTCGGTCTTCTCACTCGGGGCCATGCCCGATTGTCGCATCGGCGCCAACGGTGAATCCGTTCCCGGGCGTCGGGACCTACGGACGAGGCCCCCGGACGATGGTCATGTGGCTGGTGATGCGCCGGGGCACCACGATGACCGTTGCGACGGGGGGACCTGACACGCAGCATCGCATCGAGGGACTCATCGTGACCGCGAATGACGTCGCAGAGGGGCAGACCGAGATCCTCGGTCCTCTGCCACTAGGCTGGAGCGATCCGGAAACCGGCCTCGAAGGGCCGGATTTCTGGCGCCGGCTGCTCGTCGCGGAAGTCGGCAGGAGCGCCCGATACGGCCGGCCACTGACGATCGTCCTGCTCGATGTCGACGGCCTTCAAGAGATCGTGAGCGCATGGGGCGCCGAGGTCGCGCGACGAACGCTGAGGGAAACCGCCCAGGCCGTTCGTCGCATGGCGCGCACGAGCGACTACTGCACGAGGATCGGCGCCGCACGGTTCGGGATCCTGCTTACCGAGACGGGCGAGATCGAAGCGATCAACTTCGTCGAGCGAGTCCGAGAACGATGCTCCCGGTCGCTCACGCCGGGAGGCACGCCGGTCCGATTGGCATTCGGCTGGGCGAGTCCGCGTCCGGGCGAGACCCCAGACGACGTGGTAACCCGGGCTGAAGGGCGAATCAAGGCCGATTCGCCCGATTGACCCGACGACGGCTCGGCTCCGTGCCGTCCGTGAGCGGTGGAACAGACGCCCTTGCCCGTCGACCTAGGATGGGCAGCGATGATCCTCCCGAAGGTCCGCGATCCCAGGTTCGTGACCGTGCGCCGCGGTGGCAGTCTCACCGACGACGACCCCCACCTCCTGGCGATCTGGGCGGCCGACTGCGCCGAGCACGTCCTCCATCATTTCGAGGAAGCGCGCCCCGCCGACGACCGTCCCCGACGGGCGGTCGCGCTCGCACGAGCGTGGACGCGAGGTGAGGTCAGGATGACCGAGGCACGCACGGCCGCCGGTCATGCGAATGCC
>JBJMMQ010000179.1:0-7761 GCA_045804705.1 Chloroflexota bacterium | reverse complement strand
GTGTAGATGATCGGGACGTAGAACTTCTCGACGATGTCGCGGTCGGGGAAGACCAGCGTCGCCCGCATGCCGAGGTCACGCCGACCGGGATTCTTGGGGATCCCGGTCTTCTCGCGAACCGGTTCAGGGGTCGTCGTGGGAGTCGTCATCGGAAGGCCAGTCTAGCCGGAACGACCCGTCCGAGCCGATGTCAGTAGTAGTCGGAGCAGGACAGGAAGTAGCCGCAGCGGCAGACGAGCTTGCACTTGCGCTCGTCCATCTCGGCGCCGCAGTTCGCGCACGTCCGCATCAGCAGGCCGGGATCGGGCTCAGCGGAGGCGTCCTCGGCGTCGGGGTCGAGCCACTGCACGGCCATGGGTTCGAAGCGTCGGGTCTCCAGCATCTCGCGATGCTACTCCGGCCTCACGGTTCGGGCTCGGTCGGTGCGGACCCCTCGAGGGCATATGCGACCGCTTCGTCGAGGGTCATCGCAGCGCCTTCGGAGCCATATCGCGCGACGTCCTCGTCGGGCATGTGGCCACGGACAGCCGGCCGAACGCCACCCGATTCGAAGACCTCGTCGACGTAGCCTGCGAGACCCGTCCCGGTGAGCGCCGTCAGGTTTCGTGCTGCGCCGCGCAACCGGGCTGCTCTGGGCAGATCGCCCTCGGCGACCGCCACCGACGACAGGTCGTCGAGGGTGAGGGTGATGCCAGCGGCGTCGCCTGAATCGTAGAAGTGGCGCATCGCGTGCGTGACGTTCGCGCGCGCGGGCGCATAGTCGCCGAGCCGCAGCTGGGCGGTTCCGACCATGTGCAGGCTCCACGCCTCCATGGTCCGGTCACCGATCGTCCGGAATATGTCGAGCGCCTCGGTCGCGGCACCGAGACCGAAATCGGGGTACCTCTGGAAGTACCGATAGTTGGCGAGGCCCCACAGCGCGTTCGCTTCCCGACGGGCGTCGCCAAGGTCGTGGGTGATCTGCCGGGCCTTCTCGAGGTAGTCGAGCCCGAGCCCCTCGGCATCGAGCTTGGCCATCCCCCCGAGCTGGTCGGGGACCGCGAACTGGAATGACGAGTTGTAGTACGCATTGGCGATCTCGGCCTGGTCACCGATCGCCAGCCAGAGCTCGAGCGCTTCGGCGTAGCACGGCGCCATCAGCCCGATCTCGCCCTGCCACCAATAGGTGCCACCGAGCGCCTCCATGAGCCGGGCGCGCAAACGCGGGTCCTCGTGGGACCACGGAGCGGCAGCCATCGTCTCGAGCCGTCGCCGGGCCTCCGCGAGGTGCCCGTGCTTCTGCCAGAACCGCCACATCCAGTACGCCACCCCGATGGCGACAGGCGGATCCGGCGCCGCGACCGCGCGATCGAGGACGGCTCGGATGTCGTCGTGCTCCAGTTCCAGGCGGTCGAGCCAGCGACGCTGATCGGCGCCCGACAGCTCGGCCGCCGCCCGCTCGGCAAGCGCGACGTACCAGTCCCGATGGCGGCCGCGGATGAGCTCGACTTCGCCGTCGGCCTCGAGCTTCTCGGCCGAGAAGGCCCGGATGGTGTCGAGCAGTCTGAAGCGCGGCTCGCCGTCCGACGCCTCCTCCGCCTTGACGAGGCTCTGGTCCACGAGGGCCATCAGGCCATCGAGGATGTCGCCGCCGATCTCCGAGGCTGGCCCGCAGATCGCCTCCGCCGATGCCAGATCGCAGCCACTGGCGAAGACGGACAGACGATCGAGCAGCCGGCGCCCGCCGTCATCGAGGAGCTCGTAGCTCCACGCGATCGCGCCCCGGAGTGTCTGCTGTCGCGGCGGAAGGTCGCGCGCCCCCGCGGCCAGGACGTCGAGCTGCTGGTCCAGCCGCACGAGGATGGCTTCCGGCGACAGGATCTTGATGCGGGCCGCAGCCAGCTCGATCGCTAGCGGCATCCCGTGCAGCCGCGCGCTGATCGCGGCCACCGCGGGCGCGTTCTCGTTGGTCACGACGAACCCGGGACGGACCGCGACGGCGCGCTCGATGAACAGGCGGACGGCGCCGTAGTGGCCGAGCGTGACCGGATCGATGATGCGCATCTCGCCCGCGACGCTGAGCTGGTCGAGTCCGCTCATGTGACTCGGGTCGGGCGGGGCGGGCAGGCCCGGAACGGGATACTCCTGCTCGCCCGAGACATGGAGGACGGCCCGGCTGGTGACGATGGCCTTGACGTCGGGCGCGGCCCGGAGCAGCTCGGCCACCAGGGTTCCGGCCGTGACGACCTGCTCGAAGTTGTCGAGCACGAGCAGGAGCCGCTTGTCGCGGAGCCATTCGGCGAGAGTCTCGCCGATCGGTCGCGTCCCACCCTCGGTGATCCCGAGAGCCGTCGAGATCCGAGGCGCCACGAGCATCGGGTCCCGGATGGGCTCGAGGGGGACGAAGAAGACTCCGTCGGGGAAGTCGTCCGAGACGCGAGCCGCGAGCTGGAGGGACAGGCGCGTCTTCCCGGTGCCGCCGGGACCAGTGAGCGTCAGCAGTCGAGTCGTCGCCAGCAGCTGTTCCGCCTCGTCGAGCTCGGCGTCGCGACCGACGAAGGTGGTGAGTTGAGCGGGCAGGTTGTTCGGGTGCGTGTCGAGCGTCCGCAGGGGCGCGAAGTCCGTCGCCAGGCCGTCCGCCTCGACCTGGTAGATGCGGACCGGCGCGCCGAGGTCCTTGAGCCGGTGCTCGCCGAGGTCACGGAGCGTGACGCCCCCGACCGGATGATCGCCGTACAGGTCCCGCGTCGTCCCGGAGACGAGGATCTGGCCGCCGGCCGCGATCGCGGCGATCCGTGCGGCCCGGTTGACCCCGAGACCCACGTAGCTGTCGCCCGATTGCTCGGCATCGCCGGTGTTGATGCCGATCCGGATCCGGATCGTCGCGTCGTCGGGCCACGCCTCTGCCCCCAGAGCGAGCTGCGCGGCCACTCCCGCCGCGACCGCCTGCCACGACTCCTGGAAGTAGACGAAGAACGAGTCGCCTTCCGTGCCAAGCTCGTGGCCGCCGTTGGCGGCCCAGGCCTCGCGGGCGATCGTCCGATGCCGTGCGAGTAGCTCCGCGTATCGGTCGCGCCCGATGGTCCGCTCGAGGGTGGTCGAACCTTCGATGTCGGTGAACAGGAAGGTCAACGTCCCGCGCGGCAACGTTCGCGGTTCGGTCATCGGATCGTCCCTGGTCGCGATGCTGCGCTCGGTCAGTGCTGCTGCGCTTCGGTCAGGTCGCGCAGCCGGCGCGCGACACCGCGCAGGATGGCCAGCGTGACCCGCGGCTCGTCGAGGAGGACCGCCTCGAAATCCCAGGTCGCGAGCGCCAGGCAGGTCGTGGGACGGTCGGCGATGACCTGGGCGATGCGGGGCTCGCCGTCGAGGACCGAGAGCTCCCCGAAGAACTCACCCTTACCGAGACTCGCGACGACCTGGCCGTCGCGAACGACGCGGACGGCGCCCTCGACGACGACGAAGAACCCCGTCCCGATGTCGCCCTGTCGGGCGATGACGTGCTCGGCCGGGAACTCGACCTCGACCGCGATCTCCGCGATCCGGTCCATCCCCTCGGCGTCGACGCCATCGAACAGTCGCGCGGCCGACAGCAGGTCGGCCTTCCGGTCGCGGGTGAGTGTCATTTTCCCTCCAACAGGTCGCCAGCCATGCTGCGCGTGCGACTGCGGGGCGTCAACATCCCGTCCCCGCGCCCTTCCGTAGCTTTCCCGGTTCTGTCACCATCACGCCCATGGTCGACCGGGCAGAGCTAGTTGACGCGATCGCGGGCTTCTCGCTCTTCGCCGACCTCAGCGGCCCACAGCTCGAAGGCATCGTCCACCTTTTCGAGGAGGCCGTCTTCTCCGAGGGCGACAAGGTCCTCCGCCAGGGCCTGACGGGCTCCGGCTTCTACGTCATCCTCGATGGCGAGGCGGCGATCGTGGTCGACGGCACCGAGCGCGCGCGACTCGGTCGGGGTGAGTTCTTCGGCGAGGTCTCGATCATCCTCGGGGAGTCGCCGATCGCGGACGTCGTGGCGACCCGACCTCTGCGCTGCCTCATGCTTTCAGGACCCGGCGTGGAGGCCTTCCTCATCGCCCATCCGCGGGTCATGTGGCGGATGCTTCAGGCACAGGCACGCCGATTGCGGGCGGCGAACAGATGGCGGAGCTGAGCACGCAGGACGCGCCCTTCCCGCCCGGCGACTACCCCGTGCTGGTCATCGGCAGCGGCCCGGGTGCGCTCCAGGTCTCGTCGTCGTTGCGCGCGCTCGGGATCGAGCATGCCGTCATCTCGGCCGACCCGTCGCCCGGCGGGATGTTCCGGCGCTGGCCATTCTTCCAGCGGCTGCTGTCGTGGACGAAGCCGCATGCGCCCGTGCCGCGCGGATCGCGCGCGTACGAGCGCTATGACTGGAACAGCCTCCTCACCGACGATCCCGAGGCGCGAGCCCTCCAGCCGGGGTTGATGGACGGGACCTCGTACTTCCCGTCGCGCCCGGAGATGGAGGCCAATCTCGTCGCCTTCGCCGAGCGCGCGAGGATCGCCATCCGGTACGGCTGCCGCTGGACCGCGACACGACGGGTCGAGACACCCGACGGTGACAGGTTCGAGGTCGAGACGACCGACGGCATCTACCGCTGTCAGGTCATGGTCGTCGCGGTCGGGGTCGCAGAGCCGTTCACGCCACCCGGTGTCGGCATGGAGCACAGCCATCACTATGCGGACGTCCGGCCGGTCGAGCGATATGCCGACCATCGCGTGCTCATCATCGGCAAGCAGAATTCCGGCTTCGAGCTTGCGACGGGGATGCTGCCTTGGGCTCGACAGCTGATCCTGATGTCGCCGTCGAAGGCCAAGCTGTCGGTCGACACGAAGACGCTGGTCGGTGTCCGGGCGCGCTACCTCCAGCCGTTCGAGGACTTCGTCCTCGGTGGCGGCGTCAGCGTCCTCGACGCGGCGATGGATCGGATCGAGCCGGTCGGAGACGGCCGTCTGACGGCACATCTGCGACGGACCGACGGCGGAGCCGACCTCGCGATCGAGGTCGATGACGTCATCTCCGCGACGGGCTTCGTCACCCCGCTCCAGGACCTGCCCGACCTTGGGGTCACGACCTTCGGCGCCAGCCGGCTGCCGGTCCAGACGCCGTGGTGGGAAAGCGCCACGGTTCCGGGCATCTACTTCGGTGGGACGATCGGCCAGGGATCGAAGGGTCTTCAGAAGCACGGCGTCCCGTCGAATTCGGGCGCGGTCCACGGCGCCCGATACAACGCGCGAGTCCTGGCCCGACGCGTCGCCGCGGTCCATTTCGGCCTCGAACCCGAGCGTCCGCACCTCGCGCCCGGTGACGTCGAAGCGTTCATCTCGCGCGAGCTGTCCGAGGCGCCCGAGCTCTTCCATCAGCGTGGCTACCTCGCCCGTGTCCTCACAGCGGACCCGCAGGGAGGGATGCGCGATGACGGTGTCCAGCCACTGGCGCACGTCCTCGACGCCGGTGGGCCGGACGCGATCGCGGCGACGCTCGAGGCGGACGGATCCGGCGCGATCTACCCGGTCATCTACACCAGGATCGGCGGTCGCGTCGTCGAGCAGGCGATCGAATCCGACCCGCTGATGCGCTTCGACACGACCGATGCCCATCGGACGATCGCGACTCTCGCCGGCAGAGTCATGGCGCGCTGAGCGAGGGGCTTCCTCAGGCGCGGACCGCGAGCCGCGACAATCGCTCCGACGCTGCCTCGAGCGTCTCGCGCCGCTTCGGGAAGGCGAATCGGAGCTTGGTCCGTCCGAGCTCGGGCCGGGAGTAGAACGAGGAGCCGGGCACGGCGGCGACACCCGGATCGCGGATCAGCCGAAGCGCGAACGCGACGTCGTCCTCGCCGTCGTCGGCAAGGTCCGCGATGTCGGTCATGACGTAATAGGCGCCGGCGGGGTCATGGACGCGGAAGCCGGCTGCCCGGAGCGCGGGGAGCAGCAGGTCACGACGCGCCCGGTAGCCTTCCACGAGATCGTCGTAGTACGCGTCCGGGAAGGCCATGGCGGTCACCGCGGCTGCCTGGAGTGGCGCCGCTGCGCCGACCGTCAGGAAGTCGTGGACGCGCCGGATGCCGACGGACAGCTCGGGCGGCGCGATCGTCCAGCCGATCCGCCACCCGGTCACCGAATAGGTCTTCGACATCGAGTGGATCGAGACGGTCCGTTCCGCCATCCCGGGGAGTGTCGCGAGCGGGATGTGCTCTCCCTCGAACACGATGTGCTCGTAGATGTCATCGGTGAACGCGAGCACATCGGACTCCTGGCACAGACCGGCGATCAGCTCGAGCTCGGCACGGCTGAACACCTTCCCGGTCGGGTTGTGCGGCGAGTTGACGACGATCGCCCGCGTGCGCGGCCCGAATGCCGCGCGCAGCTCGTCCGGGTCGATCGACCAGTCCGGTTCGTGGAGCGTCACGTAGCGCGCGGTGGCGCCGGCGAGGATCGCATCCGGGCCGTAGTTCTCGTAATACGGCTCGAACACGACGATCTCGTCGCCCGGGTCGAGCAGGCCGAGCATCGCCGCGATCATCGCTTCGGTCGCTCCGCAGGTGACGGTCACCTGCGTCTCCGGGTCGATCGCGCCCCAGGCCGGGAAGTGGCGGACGGTCGACTCCGCGATGGCGTCACGCAGCGGCTTGGAGCCCCACGTGATCGCGTACTGGTTGATATCGCCGTCGACGGCGGCCGCGACCGCCGCCTTCAGCTCAGGCGGGCAAGCGAAGTCAGGGAAGCCCTGGGCGAGGCTGACGGCGCCGGCAGCGACGGCCAGCCGGTTCATCTCGCGGATGACGGATTCGGTGAAGCTGTCGGCTTTCGCCGAGATGCGGGGACGGCCCATGTGGCCGGAGTCTACGTCGTCGTGCTCAGACGAGGCGGCGGGGTATCGACTCGCGCCACGACCGGCGGAAGAACTCCTCGCCATCGACGTCGACCTCGAGGTCGATGGTCAGATGGAAGGTCTCGGCGTCGCTCGTCTGGACCGAGTGCGCTCGGATCTCCGTCTCGAACGAATGATCGTGCCAGCGGTAGACGACGTCGGCGTCCATGGTCGCGCGGGCGGGATCAGCGTCCGACGCGGTCATCGTCAGCGTCTCGGCCGAGTAGAGGCGGCGCCCGTCGTCGAGGATGTCCTCGCCGCCGTCGTGGACCGTCACCGTGGTGGTCCCGGCGATGACATCGTCCGTGATGCGCCACACGGGTTCGTCGGCCGCCCCTTCGGCCCCGACCTCGCGGAGGCGTGGCGGCGTCGTCTTGAAGTCCGGAACCGCGACATCGCCCGGGCTGCCGGCGGGTGGCACGACGGGCAGGACGAGGCGCGAGGGCGTCGTCGGTCCGTGATGGATCGCGAGCTCGGCGGGGTAGGGGGACGGCCAGATCACCGGCCAGGCCGAGGATGCGACCGACACGCGGATCCGATGGCCGGGCAGCCAGCGATATCCGGCGGGCCGCAGGTCGACGATGACCTCCTCGACCACGTGCGGGTCGAGAGGCACGGGTTCGGCGTGCGAGTGACGGTGGGTCAGGTTCAGGATGCCCGCCGAGACCTGGGCCGACGTGCCGTCCGGGGCCACGTCGGTGAGCCGCACGACGGCCGTCGCGATCGGCGCCGAGGCCGCGAGATGGAGCACGACCCGCGGCACGCCGAGGATCTCGACCGCGTCCCGCAGCTCCTCAGAGGTATACGTCGGACCGAGCGCTTCGTCGGGCCGCAGATCGCGTGCAAGGCCGTTCGGTGGCCCGCCGGCGCCCCAGGAGAGGGCT
>JBJMMQ010000178.1:0-14219 GCA_045804705.1 Chloroflexota bacterium | reverse complement strand
ATAGAACGCCGTCTCGTACCGTTCGAGCGTGTGCGCCGCACCGAAGAAGTGCCCGCCGGGGCCGACCTCGGCGATCGCGTCGAGCCCCAGGGACGCCTCGTCGACCGCGATCGGCTGGAGGACCTCGGACATCATCTGGAGGATCTCGGCGTCGATGACGAGCTTCTCGTATGACGCGGTCAGCCCACCCTCGAGCCAGCCCGCGCCCTGGTACAGGAGGTTGACGCCGCCCATGATCGCGCCCCAGACGGCCATCTCCGATTCATAGGCGGCCTGCGCATCCACCACGTTCGATGCGGTCGCATTCGACGACCGCCACGGGAGCCCGTAGCGGCGCGCGAGCTGGCCGCTTGCGAGCTGGCTCTTGACGGATTCGGGCGTGCCGAACGCCGGTGCTCCGGTGCGCATGTCCACGTTCGAGGTGAATGCGCCGTACACCATCGGCGTGCCCGGCCGGACGATCTGCGAGAGCGCGACGAGGAAGAGTGCCTCGGCATTCTGCTGGGCGAGCGCGCCCGCGAGCGACACCGGGCTCATCGCTCCCGCCAGCGTGAACGGAGTCGCCACGACCGGTTGGCCGTGGAGCGCCATCTCGATCAGGCCGTCGCCCATCGGGCCGTCGAGCCGGAGCGGCGAGTTCGTGTTGATGACGGTCATGAGGCTGGGTTCGCGGATCAGATCGTCGAGCGTGACGCCCCGGACGAGGCAGATCACCTCGAGCGCATCCTCGACTGGGCGCGCGCCGAAGCCGAGGCACTGCCAGGTCTTCTCGAGCTCGACCGCAAGCGTCCGGTACATATCGAGGTGGCGGGTCTCGACGGGCAGGTCGTTCGGTTCGAGTGGGCCGCCGCCTTCCTGGTGGATGACGTCGAGCGCGCCGATGATCCGGACGTAGTCGACGAAGTCGGCAAAGTTGCCGGCGCGCCGACCGCGGTCGAGGTCCGTGACGAAGGCCGGGCCGCCGACAGCTCCGAAGACGAGGTTGGCGCCACCGAAGGTCAGGTCTCGCTCGGGGTTCCGGGCGTGGAGCTCGAAGGTCGTGGGTGCGGTCGTGATCAGCTCGATGGTCTGATCAGGGTCGAGACGGACACGCCGGTTCGACCGGTCCACGGTGGCTCCGGCGCGGGCGAACGCATCGAGCGCGCGATCGCCGAGGACCTCGACCCCGATCTCGGCGAGGACTCGGAGCGAGGCTCGGTGGATGGCCTCGACCTCGTCCTCGGACAGGATCTCGAGCGGCCGGAACGGGTTGACGAGGCGCCGCCAGGGCAGCAGGGCGAGTCCCGGTGCATTCCGACGCGGCCGGCGGTGAGGGCCGGAGGGCGCGGTCGAGACGGCGGCCGGGTCGGTGGGTTCGGACGACTCGGGGTGATCCACGCGTGGATGCTACCGGGCCGGCCGGCAGCGTTCCTGCCAAGAACGGGCGGGCTGCCACGCCCGCCGATCTCTCATGCCCGTCTCAGAGACCCGGCGCTGAATGAGCGTGCGGAGCGCCCCTGCAGGCGGCGCGACGGTCGGCCGGTCGTCAGTCGTCTCGGGAGACGCCATGAAGCTCAAGATCCTCGCCATCGTCGCTCTCGCCGTCGTCGGGATCGGCGCCGTGGTCCTGGCGGCTGGCGGTCTGCCCACCAGCGCGGCGGCGAGCACCCGCTACCTGACCGGTACCGTCCAGACGGGTGACGTGACCGATGAGGTCGCCGCGACCGGGAGCGTCGCCACAAGCGCCTCGTACGGCCTGGCCTTCGGGTCGCCGGCTCATCTCGCGACCGATAGCGACGCCGCGAATGGCAGCACGACCTGGACGGTCACCGAGGTCAAGGCGAAGGTCGGCGACACCGTCAAGAAGGGCGACGTGCTGGCCAGGGCCGACACGACTGACCTCAAGCGCCAGCTTGCCGACGCGACGACCGCCATCGACACCGCGAAGATCTCGCTCCGTGCCGCCAAAGCGAACCTCTCGGACGCCGAGGACGCCGACGTCACCGCTCAGATCCGCCAGGCGAAGATCGCCGTCAACAACGCCGAGACCCAGCTCTCCGACGCGCGCAAGACGCACGGCGACCTGGTCGAGCAGATCAAGCTCGCCACCCTGACCGCTCCGATCGACGGCATCGTCACCGCCGTCAACGTCGTCACAGGTCTCGACGCCCCTTCGGGCGACGCGATCGTCATCGACGCCACGACCTTCCAGATCACCGCCGATGTGGTCGAAAGCGACCTCGCCTCGATGGCGGTCGGACAGACCGCGGCCGTGAGGATCGCCGCGGTCGACGCCGACGTCACCGGCACTGTCACCGCGATCGCGCCGACCGCCGTCGGCGACACGAGCGGCAACGTCGTCTCCTACGCCGTCACTGTCTCGCTGGCCGAGGTGCCCGCGACGGTTCGTGCGGGGATGACGGCCGATGTGACCATCACGACCGCCGCCGCGACGAACGTCCTGAACGTCCCCGCCGCCGCTCTTCGCGGTGCGAAAGGCGACTACACGGTGCTGATCATGGGCGCGGACGGGACGCCGACGCCTCAGCCCGTCGAGGTCGGCCTCGTGACCAACACGACAGCCGAGATCAAGAGCGGTCTGACGGAGGGCCAGGCCGTCGTGACCGGCGTCGCCAACGCTCAGACCGGGACACCGACCACGAACGGCGGTGGGTTCGGCGGCGGTGGGGTGGGTTTCCCGGGCGGCGGACGTTTCCAGGGCGGTGGCACCCAGATCGTCAAGCCATGAGCGCCGCGATCATCTCGTTCCATCGCGTCAGCCGGACATACGCGATGGGCAACGTCGAGGTCCCCGCGCTCGCCGACGTCAGCCTGGAGGTCCTGCCCGGCGAATTCGTGGCCATCGTCGGCCCGTCGGGTTCGGGCAAGACGACGATGATGAACATCCTTGGCTGCCTCGATCGCCCCACGAGCGGCGCCTACAGCCTCGCGGGCTCGCCTGTCGCCGACCTGGACGACGACGGCCTCGCCAAGCTCCGCAGCCGTAGCATCGGCTTCGTCTTCCAGTCGTACAACCTCCTGCCGCGAACCAGCGCGCTCGACAACGTCGCGACCCCACTTCTCTATCAGGGCGTGTCCCGAAGCGAGCGAGCGGCCCGCGCGAAAGCAGCCCTCGAGCGACTCGGCATGGGCGACAGGCTCGACCACGAGCCGACCGAGCTGTCGGGCGGCCAACAGCAACGTGTTGCAGTTGCCAGGGCTCTCGTCACGGAACCGGCGCTGATCCTCGCAGACGAGCCGACCGGAAACCTCGACAGCCATGCCGGCGCCGACGTCATGGGGCTCCTCCACGAGCTGAACGCATCGGGCCGGACGATCGTCCTCATCACGCACGACGCCGAAGTCGCCGCGACTGCCGGTCGCCAGATCCACCTCCGCGACGGACGGGTCGTGTCATGAGCCTGCTCGAGCTCCTGCGACTCTCGCTGTCACGCCTCCGGACGTCGCGCCTCCGTGCAGCGCTGACGATGCTCGGCGTGATCATCGGCGTCGCGTCGGTCGTCGCTCTCGTCGGCGTCGGCCAGGGAACGACCTCGACCATCACCAACCGGCTTGCCGCACTCGGGACGAACCTGCTGACGATCAGCCCGAACGGGGGTGGCGCCGCGTCATCGACGCTCACGCTCGAAGATTCGGATGCCATCGCCAAGCTCGATTCGGTGGCCGGTGTCGCGCCCGAGATCACCACGGATCTGACCGTCAGCGCGGGGACGAAGAGCGCGACGACGACGGTCCTGGGGACGACGCCGGCGTACCCGATCGTCCGAGCCTATGACGTGTGGCAGGGCTCGTTCCTGACCGACGCCAGCCTGGACAACGAGCTCCGGGTCGCCGTTCTCGGCGCGACGACCGCGACGACGCTCGGCCTCGGTGCGGGCGATCTCGGCAGCGAGATCTCGGTCGGCGGCCTGCCGTTCCGCGTCATCGGGATCCTGCAGGCGAAGGGCGGCACGGGCTTCCAGGACCCGGACGACCAGGTCATCGTGCCGATCGGCACCGTCCAGAAGTATTTCGTCGGCGGCGACACGGTCCGGACGATCGGAGTCTCGGTGAAGGAGGCCGACGAGATGACCGCCGCGAGCGCCGAGATCACGGAGCTCCTGCGTGATCGGCACGATCTCGCCGCGACCGATGACTCGGACTTCAACGTCTTCAACCAGACCCAGCTGCTCGCGGCGGCTTCCTCGATCACCGCGACGCTGACGCTGCTCCTCGCAGGCATCGCCTCGATCTCTCTCGTCGTCGGCGGCATCGGGATCATGAACATCATGCTGGTCTCGGTCCGGGAGCGGACTCGGGAGATCGGTATCCGCAAGGCCATCGGCGCCCGCGGCCGCGACATCCTCGCCCAGTTCCTCGTCGAGGCGCTGACCCTGTCCCTGCTGGGCGGGCTCATCGGCATCGTCCTCGGGCTCGTCGTCTCGGCCGGCATCGGCCAGCTCGCCGGCTGGGGCTTCGTCTTCAGTCCACTGACCGTCGCCGCGGCGGTGCTGTTCAGCCTGGCCGTCGGCGTGATCTTCGGCGTCTGGCCCGCGCGCCAGGCCGCCCGTCTCGACCCGATCACTGCACTCCGCTACGAGTGACAAGGAGGATCCCATGACGTACGACCCCAACCATCCCGCGACCCCCGAGCCCGGCGTCGCGCCAAGACCGGCGGTTCCGCCGGCTCCCGCGACCGACGTGGGAGCGCCCGCCGCGTGGCCGGGAGCCACACCCACAGGTCCTGTCGCAGCAGGCCCCGTCACGACGGCACCGGCAGCGGTCATCCCGGCTGCCAGGTCGCGTGGCTCGGGCGGCCGAATCCTGAACATCGTCCTGGGCATCGCCATCGCGGTCGCCATCGGTGGCGTCGCCTTCGCCGTCGGCCGGACGACCGCCCCCGCCTCTGCCGCAACGACCGGCCGCGGCGGTTTCGGAGCGAACAACCCGAATGCAAGCTTCGTCCCGCGGGCGAGCGGCGCTCCCGGTTTCGGTGGTCGCGGGGCGTTCGGTGGCTTCGGTGGCGCCGGCCTGACCATCCGCGGGACCGTCGAGTCCGTCGACAGCGACAGCGTCACGATCAAGACGCCGAACGGCCAGACCATCGAGGTCTCGACGGGCGCCGACACGACGTACAACACGGAGACCCCGGCGTCGGCGACCGACGTCACCGAGGGCAAGACCGTCCAGGTCCAGATCCAGCCCACCAACGGGGCCAACGGCGGCGGCCTCTTCCGGCCGGGCGCGAGCGGCGCTCCGAGCGGACCCGTCGGAACGGCTGGCAGCATCACCGTCATCCCCTGATCGAAGGTTTAGGCTCACTCTCATGCACCTGCTCGTCATCGAGGACGACCCGCGCCTCGTCCGCCTTCTCCGGCGACTCCTCGAGGAGGACCGCCACATCGTCGAGACGGCGACGACGGGTCGGGACGGCCTCGACATCGCCGAAGCGACCACTGGCATCGAGGTCGTCATCCTCGACCTCGGCCTTCCTGACATCTCCGGCCTCGAAGTCTCACGTCGCATCCGCGCGACCGGGTCGGATGTCGCGATCCTGATGCTCACGGCGCGCGACACCGTCGGGGACCGCGTGACCGGCCTCGACGCCGGCGCGGACGATTACCTCGTCAAGCCGTTCGCATACGAGGAGCTCGCGGCCCGGCTACGGGCGCTGGGCCGCCGTGGTGCGACTGCTCGCCGCCCCGAACCCAAGCTCGTCGTCGGTCCGATCGTGCTCGACGAGACCTCGCGGCGCGTGACGCTCGACGGCAAGACCATCGACCTCAGCCCGCGCGAGTTCTCGCTCCTCGAGTGTCTCCTGCGGCATCCCGGCCAGACGCTGTCACGCGACCAGCTCCTCGACCAGGCCTGGCCGTTCAGCGTGGCCGTGACGCCGAACGCCGTCGACGCGTACGTCCACTACCTGCGTGACAAGCTCGGATCGGCTGGCAAGCTGATCGAGACCGTGCGCGGAGTGGGCTATCGTCTGGCCGATGCCTGACGGGATCCTGACTCCGACCGAGACCACCGCACCCGAGCTGGCCGCCGACACTGCCGACAGCCGGCTCCTCCGCCACGTCCGCCGCAACCTCGTCCTGTGGAGCGGCGGCACGACGCTGCTGATCCTCGTCGCACTCGCCGCTGCACTCTATTTCGCCGCCGCCAGCTCGTTGGCGAGCGCCGGTGTCGACCAGCTCGAGCAGCGCATGAGCCAGGCCAAGGGCGAACGCCCCGACCCCGACGATCGGTCGCCGTACGGCTTCGTGTTCGGCGGTGGCGCAACCTACGCGATGATCCTCGACCCGCTGGGCAACGTCGTCCTGGGGCCCCGAGAACAGCGACCGCCACCGGGATTGCCATATGAGCCTGGGGTCGAGGCCGCCGCGACGACGGGCAAGGACATCACAACAGCAAAGATCGGCATCTCCGATCCGGTCCCCGTTCGGATCCTGACCGAGACGGTCGAGGTCCCGCAGCGCGGCACGTACACGATCCAGATCGTCCAGGATCGGACGACCGAGCAGCAGACCCTGCAGGTCATCCTGTTCGTGCTGGTCGTCGGCGGCCTGCTCGTCCTCATCGTGTCGTTCGGCTTCGGGACCATCTATGCCCGCCGGGCCCTCATCCCGATCCGCGAGTCGCTGACCAACCAGCGCGTCGCGCTCCGTCGTCAGCGCGAGTTCGCAGCCGACGCGAGCCACGAGCTGCGCACGCCGTTGACCGTCATCCGGAGCAGCGTCGACTACCTGGAACGGCATCGCGACGAGCCTGTGAGATCCGTCGGCTCGGCGCTCGAGGACATCGACGACGAGGTCAGCCACATGACCGCCATCGTCGAGGACCTCCTGCTGCTGGCGCGCTCCGATTCCGGGGCGGTCGCGCTGGAGCACGTCCCTGTCGACCTGGGCGATGTGGCGGCGGACGGGGCGTCGGCGATGGGCAAGCCCGCGACAGACCGTGGGATCCGCGTCGAGGTCGACCCGCAGCCCGCGGTCGTGGACGGCGATCCGGCACGCCTCCGTCAGCTCGTGATGATCCTCGTCGACAATGCGATCCGCCACAGCCCGAGCGACGGTCGAGTCGGCGTCGCGGTCCGGGCGGTCGGGACGGGCGCGTCATTGACCGTCGAGGACGACGGTCCCGGGATCCGGCCGGAGGACCTGCCGCACCTGTTCGAACGGTTCTACCGGGCGCCCGGGGCGCCCGGCGGCGGGACAGGTCTCGGCCTCGCGATCGCGAAGTGGATCGTGGATCGCCACGGCGGCCGGATCGAGGTCGCGAATCGCCTCGAGGGCGGCGCGCGTTTCGTGGTCAGCCTGCCCGCAACCGGTGGCATCGCGAGCTGAGGTCAGGCGGACATCCCGCACGATTTCTTGCATCCCGCAAGAACCGTGCTTCGGCTTGCATGGAACGCAAGCACCGTCGCGGAGGCGACGCCGACTTGCATCACACGCACTGTTTCGACGCGAAACGGCCGGATCGTTGCATCCCATGCACAAATCCAGCGGATTCCGGCCAGAACGAGCTCGACCGGCGACCGTGCATGCATGTGATGCAAGCCGAGCGGCGTCCACTTGACGGTCTCGCCACAATCGCCGCATGGACGCTCGGTTGGTGGCTGGCGTGATCCTTGCAGCCGGCGGAGTCCTGTTCATCCTCGCCGGTCGGAGGCGGGGCTCGGTGGTCGATGTCGACCTCGACCTCATCCCGTTCGGATCAGCCGTGCTGACGGGCATCTTCCTGACCACAGCCGGAGTGATGGTCCTTGGCAGGAACACGATCGTCGGTCTTGCGATGCTCGCGGTCGGAGCGGTCGCCATCGGCCTCGCCGCAAGGATGGCGTGGGCCCGCCGAACGTCAGTCGACGCTGCGGCGTCGAAGGGAGAACTGTCGCGACCCGCTCAGGACTATCTCGTCTGGACAGTCCTCGGTGTCCCGATCCTCGTGGTCGTGGTCTTTGTCGTCCTTGCCGTCGGTGGCGGGCTCGATCGACACTGACCACGATCGTCAGCCCTCGCGGACCAGGTAGCGGTCCATCGCCTCGGTCGAGATGGCGCGGTCGTCGTCGGTGATCGCGTACGCGGCGTAGTCGGCGGTCTCGGGCTCCGATGCGAGCCACCTGAGGCCGTCACGGCCCATCGCGAAGACCGCCGTCGCGTACGCGTCCGTGAACGCGAGACGGGGCCCGACGAGCGTCACCGAGCGGAGCCCGCCGGGGGCGGGACGAATGCCGGCCGGCCGCGGGTCGGTGATGTGCTCTCCGCGTTCGTACGAACCGGACGTGGCGATCGCGCGGTCCGACACGGAGAGCACGGCCGCCACACGATCCGCGCGGTCGGGATGCCGGATCCCGACGCGCCATGGCTTTCCCGGTTCTGCCTCACCCCGGGCGACGATGTCCCCGCCCGCATTGATCCAGTAGTTGCGGCCACCGGCGGCATCGATCAGCCACGCAGCCTCCTCGACGGCCCATCCCTTGACGAACCCCGATGGGTCAAGACGACCATCGGCGCGGTGACGGCGCGCATCGAAGGCACCGCCCGTCACCGTCGCAAGGTGGTCGCAGGCAGCCATGACATGCCGGACGTCCCCAGTGCACGCCTCGAGGTCGATCTCGCCCCGCGCCAGCCGGCTCACCTCGCTGTCTGGCCGATATGTGCTGAACCGCGCGTCGACATCGCGGAGCTGCTCGACGACCTCGTCGAGGACGCTGCCATCGACGAGCGGCTCGCGGACGTCGATGCTGACGGTCGTCCCCATGATGGCTTCGACCCGGCGCATCGACGACGACGGCGCGACGATCACCCGAGGCCGGCCTGATCGAGCGCCGCCTGGAGCGACTTCGCGTACGCGTCACTCGTGTACGTCGCGCCCGAGACCGTGTCGATGTTGGCGTTCTGTGCCTGGAGCGCCTCCTCGCGCAGGATCGGCTCCGAATAGGTCGAGATCTGTCCGGACCGCCGGCCCGTGGGGAGCTGAAGTGCGACGACATCGGTGACCTTGCCAGCCGAGAGCACGACCTCGACCTGGACGGGCCCGAAGCGGGTCGAGACGACGGGCCCGTCGACGGTCGCCGGGACCGCGCCACCGCCGGAACCGGAGCCGGAGCCGGAGCCCCCGCTCGTTGCGTCCGGCGCCTGGGTCGCGGCCGGGGCCTGGGTGGCGCTCGGCGCCGGTGTCGCAGCCGCGCGTGGCGCCGTGGTCGGCTCGAGGATCGCGACGTTCCCCGAGGTCCGCCCGACGACCGGCTCGTCGGGGACCTTGAAGTTGATCAGCAGGATGAGTGCGACCGTCGTGATCGCGAGGGCCGCAAGACCGCGTTTCGGCATCGGTGGCGCCGTCAGCTCTGCGGGGCGCCCACGGCCTGGGCGATGAGCGATGCCGCGTCCGAGATCGGGATGGCGAAACCGAGGCCCTCGGCGTCCGTGGAGACGGCCGTGTTGATCCCGACGACGCGTCCGTTGGCATCGAGGAGCGGGCCGCCGCTGTTGCCTGGATTGATCGCGGCGTCTGTCTGCAGCAGGCCGGTCAGGGTCTCCGGCCGGCCGGTCTGCTCGTCTCGCACCGTGATCGTGCGGCCGGTCGCGGACAGGATGCCCTTCGTCACGGTCTCGGTGAAGGTTCCGAGCGGGCTACCGATCGCGATGACCGTCTGGCCGACCTGCAGCGTGCTCGCGTCACCGATGACCGCCGGGCTCAAGCCGGTCGCATCGATCTTGATCAGGGCGAGGTCCTTGTCGTCCGATTCGCGGACGATGGTCGCCGGGAACTGGCGCTGGTCGGCCAGTTCGACGGTCAACGACTGACTGCCCGAGACGACATGCTTGTTCGTGAGGATGTAGCCGTCCGCGGTCAGGATCACGCCAGATCCGACCCCCGAAGACGGGATCTGGGCGAATCCCCGCGACGACGCACCCTCGGAGCTGATCGTCACGACGGAGTCGCGGACCGTCGCGACGACATCCGTCAGCTCTGGAACGGGCGCGGCGCTCGGGCTGGACGCGGCGGCTGCGACCGCGGGCGCGCCGGCCGGAGCGGCCGATGGAGCAGACCGGAGCGGCCCAGCGACGAGCGCAGCTGTCCCGCCGGCGGCGAGCATCGCCGAGAGCAGGACGACGGCGGCGATCGCGAGGATCCCACCGCCCCGCGCACTGCGCTCACGACGTCCGGATCCCACGGCCGGGTTGGACGCCACCGTCGGCGCAGTCCCCTCCGCCGATGCGAACGCCGAGGGCGTCGTCGAGCCCCTCGGTGTCAGCGGAGCGAGCGTTGCGACAGGGGGCGGCGGCGCGGTCGGCTCCGGGATCGACTGGTACGGGGCGTAGGGGTTCATCGTCCGCTCGTGGGGCGTCACGGGCTCGGTCGTCGGCTCTTGCTGGTCGGTCATCGGAAGCTCCGATCGTGCTCGGAAGAGCGTGTCGGGCTCAGCTCGCGCCGCTCGACGGCGCCGGGGAGGCGTCCTGATCGTGGTGCGGCCCGAACCCGCCGGGCAAGTCCGGCTTGGCCCCGAACCCACGGCCGCGCAACGCCCCCTTCTCGATGCCGCCGCGGATCGCGGATGCGTCGAGAGAGTCGTCCGACCGTTGCGTGCCCTCCGCCGCGATCACCACGCCGACCTTCAGGTCGGAGAGGGATCCACCACTGCCCGAGCCGCCGGCCAGCCGATACTTCGTGCTGGAATCGACGTGGATGGTCGCGGTCGTGCCGCCTGGTTGGGTCACGGTGATGGTGTCGCCCTCGATCTTGGTGATCTCGCCGACCACGGTCGGGAGGACGACCGCGACCGCGGTGACCGTGTATGTGCCGTCGCTCGCCTTCTCCTGCCGGAACCGGATGGAGTCCCCCACCGCGAGATCGCCGAGAGCGATGGTCGCGCCGCCCTTGGTGATGGTCGTGGAATCGGTCACGGTGATCGTCCGCGTCCAGCCGTCCTCGGTCTTGAGTGACACGGAGGGGCCGTTGATAGCGGTGATGGTGATGTCGCGGAAGCCGACGCCGAAATGCGGGAAACCACCGCGGAGGCCAGCCAGCGGGCCACCCTTCCGTCCACCCTGATCTGGCGTCTTGCCGTTCGGGTTCGCCGTGTTCGGATCGGCGCTTGCCGCAGGAGCGGGAGCACTTGCGGATGCGGACGGATCCGCGCCGACGGCCGATGTCGGGTCGGTCGAGGGGGCGGGCGACGCACCCATCGCCGCGGCGACGCCCACGAGAACGAGCAGGGCGGATCCCGTGATGACGCCGACTCGCGTCGCTGTCGAGCGGCCATGACCGGGGCTCACCCTCTCGTGGAAGGCGACCGCCGGCTCAGGCGCAGTGATCGGTCCGACGTCCTGTGGTGTCGACCCGGACGCCGGCGTGAGGGGCGTCAGCGGTGAGGTCGGGACGGGCTGGGTCGGGCTGGTGTCGTTCGACTCGGTCATCTTGGGTCTCCGAGGTATGGATCTGAGCGTGGATGAGGTCGATCGTTGCCGCCAATCTGGGCGTCGAACCTTCGAACTCTCTGAGAATGCGCCTCAGTAGGCGAATCGCTCCGCGTGGATCTGGTCCTTGCCGAGTCCGAGGTCCCGGAGCGCTCCTTCGACGCGCTGCATCATGGACACCGGGCCACAGAGGAAGACGTCGCGATCGGCGATGTCAGGGACCAATCGGCGCAAGGCGATCGCACCGAACGGATCGCCCGAACCTTCACCGCGCGGACCGATGAGGTAATGGACGCGGGCGCCTCGGCGCTGGGCAAGCGCGTCGAGCTCGGTCCGGAAGATGATCTCAGGCGCGCTCCGGACTCGATAGAGCAGAGTCAGGTCGCCCGGGTTGGCCGGCAGAGCCTCGAGAAGCGCGCGGAGCGGAGTGATCCCGATGCCCCCCGCGATGAGCAGGACCTTCGGACGTGTCCGACGCGCTCCGGTGAGCACGCCATACGGACCCTCGACGAAGACGCGCGTCCCGATCGAGAGGCCTTGGAGCGTGGACGACCAGTCACCCAGCTCCTTGATCGTGATCCGCAGCCAGGCGCCGTTGGGTGCGGAGGAGATGGAGAACGGGTGCGCGCGCCACCAGCCGTCGAGTGTCAGGAAGCGCCACATGAAGTACTGGCCGGAGCGAACGGCAAGCTGATCGAGGTCGCGGCCGGTGACGTAGATGGAGAAGACACCCGGACCTTCCGCGACGACGTTCGCGACGCGGAGCCGGTGCCGTGCCGACAGCCAGACCGGCTGGCCGATGCGGAAGACGAGGATGAAGGCCGCAGCGATCAGGTAGAGCGCGACCCAGTACCCGACGGCGATCGGGTCGTGGATGAAGTCGGCTCCGACGAAGACCTGGTGCAGGAAGCCGAGCGCGATCGCCAGGTAGGCGTAGAGGTGGAGGCCGTACCAGGTCTCGTAGGACAGGCGGCGCCGGGCGGCACGAACCGAGGTGACCGCGACGAGCCCGAACAGCGCGCCGCTGACGACCGCCATGAGCACGTACGGGTACGTCGTGACGAGCGTGATCACCTCGGCAACGACGTTGCTGCCATCACCGAGTGCATAGCCGGTGACGATGAAGACGCCGTGCGCGAGGAGCAGCCACACGGTCGCGAACCCGAGCCAGCGGTGGGCCGCGGCCAGACGGTCCATCCCGAAGACCTGGTCGAGCCACGGGCTGCGGGACATCAGGACGAGCTGGATCAGCGCGAGGTAGGCCGCGTACAGGCCGGTCAACTGGCCGATGGCGGTCAACTGACCGCCCAGCGTGGAGAGCTGGTCGAGGCCATCGTGGCGCAGCCACATCGCGAGGATGATCACGCCGTTGGCGATGAGGACCGCGACGACGTCGACGGCGGCGATGCTCCACGTTCGAGGAAGCGGGACTGGGGTGTAGCTCGACGTCGGTCGCGGATGAGGTGTCACTTGGCCTGCCACGGACCGATGATTCGTCCGGAGCCTGAGACGACGCTGAGAACCGGGCCGCGCCCCGCCTGCGCGGCCATACTTTCGGGACGAGGAGGTCGGGCGTGAAGGTCGTCGTGACGGGTGGCAGCGGCAAGGGCGGGACGTGGGTCGTTCGCGACCTGCGCGAGCACGGCCACGACGTGCTGAATGTCGACACCCGGCACGACGGCAGCGAGTTCGGTCAGTGCCTGATCGCCGACCTGACCGACCTGGGCCAGACACAGGACGCGCTGGCCGCCGCTGAGGCTGTCATCCATTTCGCCGCCATCCCCGCGCCACAGCTCCGGCCGGACGGCGAGACGTTCCGGATCAACGCCCTGTCGACCTACAACGTGTTCGCGGCGGCCGTCGCGCACGGCATCCGGCGCGTCGTCTGGGCGTCATCGGAGACTGTCCTGGGACTGCCGTTCGACATCCCGCCAGCGTTCGCGCCGATCGACGAGACGATCGAGCCGCGACCCGAATCGAGCTATTCGCTCTCGAAGCTCGTCGGCGAGACGATGGCGGCGCAGTTCGCCCGCCGGACCTCGACCGAGTTCGTCGGGCTCCGCATCTCGAACATCATGGTCCCGGACGACTACGCCAGGTTCTCGACGTGGCAGGACGACGCCACGATCCGAAAGTGGAACCTGTGGGGCTACGTCGACGCTCGTGACGTGGCACAGGCCGCCCGCCTCGCGTTGACCGCGGCAGTCGACGGCGCCGAGATCTGCATCGTGGCCGCCGCCGACACCGTGATGGAGCGGCCGAGCGCGGATCTGATGGCCGAGGTGTTCCCAACCGTCCCGCTCCGACGCCCTGTCGAGGGCCGCGAGACGCTCCTCGCCATCGATCATGCCCGCCGGCTCCTCGGCTACGAACCGGCGTATCGGTGGCAGGAGCAGGTGCGGTGACCGCCGGATCCAGGCGGATCCTCGTGCTCGAATGCATCCAGGAGGTCTCGACCTTCAACCCGGTGCCCAGCGGCATCGACGACTTCGACGTCCGAACCGGCGACGAGTTCTTCGCTGCACATCGCGGCAACGACACCGAGGTCGGTGGGGCACTGGCGGCGTTGGATGAGGCCGGCGTGACGGCTGTGCCGGGGTTCGGCGCATGGGCGTACTCGTCGACGGGGACGCTCCGCGGCGACGCGTTCCGGGCCCTCGCCGAGGGCTTCCTCGGGTCGATTCGCGCCAACAGAGACGTGGACGGCATCTACGCGTGCCTTCACGGGTCGATGGTCGCGGACGACGACGCCGATCCCGAGGGCCACCTGCTCGCCGAGACCCGGCGGATCGTCGGCGACGACATCCCGATCGTCGTCTC
>JBJMMQ010000177.1:0-21965 GCA_045804705.1 Chloroflexota bacterium | reverse complement strand
GCTGGAGGCCGATCGCCGCGAGGTCGGTATGGACCGCGCCCTGCTCGGGCCCGACGATTCGCAGCCGCGCCAATCCGGACGCGGTCGCTGACGCGGGCGCGGGACTGTCGACGAACGACCAGTCGATGTGACCGACGGAGTGCATCTCGAGGGCTCGCTAGCGTGGGCTGGGTGGTGGGATCGGACGGCGCCTACTCGAACCGGCGCGACCAGGCATCGACGCCAACCGCCAGCAGGAGGATGACACCGAGCGTCACCTGCTGGTAGAACGGATCGAGCCCGAGAAGGTTGAAACCGTTGGCGATGAGCGCGACGAACAGGCAGCCGAGGACCGTCCGGCCGATCGTCCCCTCGCCACCAAGGATGCTCGTCCCGCCGACGATGATGCCGGTGAGGACTGTGAATGTCAGGAACTGCCCACTGCTCGCCTGCGCCGAAAGGACGCGCGAGGCATCGAGCGTGCCGGCGAGGGCCGCGGCCGTGCCGCTCAACGCGAAGGTCGATACGCGGATGGCGTTGACACGCACGCCGCCGAGACGGGCCGCCTGCGTGTTGCCGCCCGTCGCGTAGACGTAGCGCCCGAAGGTCGTCCGGCTCAACAGGATCGCCGCGAGGATGGCGATGACGATCATGATCCAGGCGGCGCTGCTGAGGCCCGCGATCTTGGTCGCCGCGAAGGACTGGAAGTCGAGGTGGTCGAGGGCGACCACGAGATTGCCCTTGGTCACGATCGCCGCGATGCCGCTGACGACGAAGGTCATCGCCAGAGTCCCGATGAGTGGGTTGATCCGGAACTGGGTGACGATGACCCCGTTGGCGATCCCGACGGCGAGACCGACCCCGAGCCCGGCCAGGACGCCGACGACGGGCGAGACCGACGACGCCGTGGTGAGCGCCACGGCGCCCGAGAGCCCGTAGATGGCCCCGATCGACAGGTCGATGCCGCCGGCGATGAGCACGAAGGTGCCGGCACACGCGACGATGATGATCCCCGCCTGCTGGTCAAGGATGTTCGTCAGGTTTCCGACCCGGAGGAACGGTGGGCTGATGATCGCGAGCACCGCAAAGGCGATGAGGAACGGGATGAGGATCCCCGCCCTCGCCACGATCCGGGCAGCGCGCTCGGACGCCGGGATGGCCGGCTGATCCGCGCCGACGGTGTTCGCGCTCATGCGGCGCTCGTCGCGGTCGTGCCGAAGGCTGCGCTCACGATCCCCTCCTCCGTCATGTCCGGTCCCGACAGCTCCGCCACCAGCCGCCCGGCTCGCATCACCAGCACGCGGTGAGCCAGCCCGAGGATCTCCTCGACCTCGTTCGAGATGAGGAGGATCGCCATGCCGTCCGCGGCGAGGCCCACGAGGACCTCGTAGATGTCGCGTTTCGCCCCGACGTCGATGCCACGCGTCGGCTCATCGGCGATGAGCACGCCGGGGTCGATCAGCAGCGCGCGGGCGAACAGCAGCTTCTGCTGGTTGCCGCCCGACAGCGCGCCTGCTGGGGACTCGAGCAGCGGCGAGCCATCCACTCGCTCAAGGGACTCGCGGACCGTCGCGCGCTCGGGACCACGCCTCACGAACCCGAACCGGGTGAACCGACCGAGGCTCGTGAGACTGACGTTCTCGCGGATGGGTCTCCGCAGGATCAGGCCGTCGTCCTTGCGCGACTCGGGGATGAGCGCCACGCCCGCCGCGATCGAGGCCGCCGGACGCCCGGCGAGGGCGGTCCCTGCAAGCTTGACCGAGCCGGGGGTTGCCGGGCTCGCCCCATAGATCGCCCGAGCGAGCTCGGAGCGACCCGCGCCGATGAGCCCGGCGAGCCCGACGATCTCGCCAGCCCGCAACGCCAGTGAGGCCTCCACGACGCCGGGCGCGGACAGGCCGGAGATGTCGAGGACGACAGGAGCGTCGGAACGGGGCAAGCGCTTCTCGGGGTACGCGCGGCCGACCGGCCGGCCGAGCATCCCGGTCACCAGGCTCGATTCGGTCTCGTCGGCGGTGCGGCTGGTCCGGACCACCCTGCCATCGCGAAGGACGGTGACGACGTCGGACAGGTCGAGTACCTCGGTCAGGAAGTGGGACACCAGGATCACGGTCTGCCCTCGCGTCCGCAGACCGCGGACGATCTCGTGCAGGCGCTCGACCTCGACCGTCGAGAGGCTCGCGGATGGCTCGTCAAGGACGATGAGATCGGCGTCGCGGGCGAGGGCCCGGAGGATCTCGACCTGCTGCTGGGCCGCGATCGGCAGATGTCCCACGACCGACCCCGCCTGGAGGTCGAAGCCCGCGTCCGAAACGAGCCGATCGAACCGCTCCCGGAGGGAGCGGCGGTCGACGAAGCCGGCCCGTCGTGGCTCGGCGCCGAGGAACACGTTCTCAGCGACGGTCAGCCTCGGGACGAGGGCGACCTCCTGCGCGACGAGCGCGATGCCACGCACGAGCGCCTCGCGAGGAGACCGGAACGAGACCGTCGTCCCGCGCAGCACCAGATCACCCTGATCCTGGGGAAAGACGCCGGCGATGATCTTGCCGAGCGTGGACTTGCCGGCCCCGTTCTCGCCGACGAAGGCGTGGACTGTGCCGGCCCCGATGGAGATCGACACGTCGTCGAGGGCCCGGGTCGCCCCGAAGGACTTCCCGAGCCCACGAGTCTCGAGATGGGCGGCCGCTTCGGCCTGCATCAGCCTGTCGCGCCCCGGAGGCGGTCGGACGTCAGCCCGGCCACTCCGCGAGCGGGAGGAACGTATCCACGTTGGCCTTGGTCACGACGCCGCCCTCGGGCAGCGACGCGAGCGGGTCCACACCGGGAACCGGCGTTCCCGAGCGGATGGCATCGATGAGGTTCTTCGTGCCGAGGCCACCCTCGGTCGCAGGCATCTGCATGACGGTGCCGAACCGAGTGCCAGCCTTGATGTCCTGCAGCGCGACCGCGCCGCCGCCGTACCCGACGAGGCGGACCTTGTCCTTGATGTCCTTGACTGCCTGGACGGCGCCGGTGATCGCCTGATCGGCGCTGACGATGACCGAGACGTCCGGGTGGGCTGCGACGATGTCCTGGGCGGCCTTGAGGCCGAGCGCCGTCGTGTAGAACGACTCGCCCGTATCGGACACGACCTTGATCTCGGGATGCGGCGCGATCGCCTCATCGAACGCCTTCTTGAGCGCGATGTCGAGCGCCGCGGCCTTGACGGACCAGATGTATCCGACGTTGCAGGGGTTCGCCTTGACGTCGGCGCAGGCCGTGACGACCAGGTCGCCGATCTTCTTGCCAAGGTCGCTCGGGACGAACGCGACGTTCGAGCTGAGGCCCTCGACCTGGAAGTCCGGAGTGGTCATGTCAGCGCCCAGCGTCTGGTCGATGTTGCCGACCTTGATGCCAGCAGCGATCGCCTTCTTGACGTCCTCGACCATGCCCGCGCCGTACAGCGGCTGGGTGATGATCGCGTCGTACTTGCCCGACGCGGTCGCATCCTGGAGCTGCTTGACCTGATCGGCAGGGTTCAGGTTCGCGTCGAAGACCGTCAGGTTGGCGTTCCCGGCGGCGGCCGCGGCCTTCGCCGCTGCCAGCATCGGCGCGTCGTAGCTGTTCGCGACCGCGAACGACAGGTACGCGATCTCGAGGGTCTTCGCGGCCGCGCTCGGTGCCGCTGACGGGGCGGCCGCGGACGCGGCGGCGGACGGCGCCGCGGCCGATGGCGCGGCGGCCGATGGGGCTGTCGATGCGGCCCCGCTACTGCAGGCGGCGAGCGCGAGGCTCGCGACGGCGAACAATCCGGCCAGTCTCTTCAGGCGGATCCTGCCGATCGGATCGGTGCGCATCTGGTCCCTCCTCCAACATCAGGCGGCCCTTCCCCGCGATCCCGGGAGTGTGTAGAGACGATGAACACGTGTCAAGCAGGATTGCAATGTCCCGCAACCGGAGCGTATCTCGGCCGCCCACCGTCTGCCACTTGACGAGTCAGCGGGCGACTTGCGCGGGTGCCGCTGCTGTGTAGCATGGGTGAACGCATCATCCCCGCCGGGCACGAACCCGCCATGGACGGACCTGCATTCAAGGGACCTTCGTGATGTCACCACTCGCCTCGCCCGGGTCGATGAACGTCGACTGGGAAGAGCGCTGGAACGTCGACCGGCTGCGGACCTACCGCACGACGCGGGCGCGTGAGGCCCTGGCGGCCTCCGATCTCGGCGCCGTCCTGTTGTTCGACTTCAACAACATCCGGTACGTCACGAGCACGCACATCGGGGAGTGGGCGCGCGACAAGATGACCCGCTACGCGCTGCTGACTCGCGGCGGCGACCCGCACATCTGGGACTTCGGATCGGCGGCGAAGCACCATCGGCTGAACTGCCCCTGGATGCGCCAGGAGAACATCCACGCGGGGATGGTCGGCCTGCGCGGGGCAGTGGCGCCCGATGCCGGCCTCTTCCGCTCCGCCGCCCGGGAGATCGCCGCGATCCTGCGGGCCGAAGGCGTGGCGGACATGCCCATCGGCGTGGACATCGTCGAGCCGCCGATGGTCGCGGCCCTGGCCGAGGAGGGCATCACTGTCCGAGACGGGCAGCAGGTCATGCTCGACGCCCGCGAGGTGAAGTCGAAGGACGAGATCACCCTCCTGAACATCGCCTGCTCGATGGTCGACGGCGCGTACCAGTTGCTGGCCGAACAGCTGAAGCCGGGCGTTCGGGAGAGCGAGCTCGTCGCCAACGTCACGCACTACCTGTTCGATCTCGGCTCCGAGCACGTCGACAACATCAACGCCGTCTCGGGCGAGCGGTGCAGCCCACATCCGCACGTCTTCTCCGACCGGATCATCCGGCCCGGCGACCAGGCCTTCTTCGACATCATCCACACGTTCATCGGCTACAAGACCTGCTACTACCGGACCTTCGTCGTGGGCAAGGGCACCGACGCCCAGCGCGATGCATACAAGCGAGCCCGCGAGTGGATCGATGCGTCGATCGAGCTGATGCGCCCCGGGGTCACGACCGACCAGGTCGCGAGCGTCTGGCCGAAGGCGCAGGAGTTCGGGTTCGACAACGAGATGGAGTGCTTCGGGCTCCAGTTCGGCCACAGCGTCGGGCTGTTCCTCCACGAGCGGCCGATCATCAGCCGCCTGAACTCGCTCGAGCACCCGGTCGAGCTCAAGGAGGGGATGGTCATCGCCCTCGAGACGTACTGCCCCGCCAAGGACGGCGTCTCGGCCGCGCGCATCGAGGAGGAGGTCGTCATCACCGCGGACGGCCCGCAGGTCATCACCCGCTTCCCATCCGACGAGCTCTTCGTCGCCAACGCGTACTGACGGCGCGATCCAGGAGGCCCGCATGGCGACGACAGTCCCCGACATCGACCGTGAGACCCGGCTCCGGATGTACCGGACGATGGTCGAGTGCCGGTACTTCGAGGTCCGTGCCCAGGAGCTGTTCTTCGAGGGACTGGTCCGCGGGACGACCCACCTCGGCGTCGGTCAGGAGGCGGTCGCGGCCGGCGTCGCCGCGGCGATGCGGACGGACGACTACACGTTCTGCACCTACCGCGGGCACAATCACACGCTCGCCCGCGGCGTGCCGATGGCGCCGATCTTCGCCGAGCTGTTCGGGCGCGGGACGGGGCTCCTCGGGGGCAAGGGCGGCTCGATGCATCTCACCTCGGTCGAGCATGGCGCGATGGGCTCGTACGCCATCGTCGGCGCCCACCTGCCGATCGCGCTCGGCGCGGCTTGGTCGGCGCAGTACCGCAAGTCCGGCCAGGTGAGCGTCTGCTTCTTCGGCGACGGGACGACCAACATCGGAGCCTTCCACGAGGCTCTCAACATGGCCGCGGTCTGGAAGGCGCCGGTCGTGTTCGTGTGCGAGAACAACCAGTACATGGAGTACACGCCGATCGCCGACGTGACCGCGGTCGAGCACCCGGCCGCCGACCGCGCGGCGGCCTACGGTCTTGACTCGATCCTCGTCGACGGGAACGACGTCGACGCCGTCCACGAGGTCGCACGGACGGCGGTCGACAGGGCGCGCGCCGGGGACGGGCCGTCCCTCATCGAGGCCGTGACCTACCGCCATGGCGGCCATTCACGCGCGGATCCGGGGAAGTACCGCCCCGACGATGAGGTGGCCGCGTGGAAGGCGCGCGACCCGATCCCGTCCTACAGGGCGCGGCTCGAGGCAGCGGGCGTGGACCCAGGCGCTCTCGACGCGATCGAGGCCGAGACGCACGACGCGGTCGCCGCGGCCGAGGCGGAGGCGCGGGCAGCACCGGAGCCGAGCGAGGACGTGCTGCTCACCCAGGTCTGGTCCGACGGGGGCTCGTCATGGCGGAACTGACAATCCTCCCGCCGATGGCTCGCTGGGGCGTCGCCTCGGCGCTCCGAACGGAGGTCGCTGAGCCGTGTCCGAGCTGACCTATCGCGCGGCCATCGCTCGAGGGATCGCGCAGGAGATGCGGCGCGACCCCTCGGTCGTGCTCGTTGGCGAGGACGTCGGCGCCGCGGGTGGCGTCTTCAAGTTGACGGAGGGACTGTTCGCGGAATTCGGAGCCGATCGCGTCCGCGACACGCCGATCAGCGAGCAGGCGATCGTCGGCGCGGCGATGGGAGCGGCCATGACCGGTCTCCGGCCGATCGCGGAACTCATGTTCTCGGATTTCTTCGCGGTGACCTGGGACATGGTCATCAACCAGATCGCCAAGACCCGCTACATGACCGACGGTCAGGTGTCACTGCCGCTCGTGCTCCGGACGGCGAACGGCGCGGGCCTCCGGTTCGGCGCGCAGCACAGCCAGAGCATCGAGAACTGGGCGATGGCCATCCCGGGCCTCAAGATCGTCGCCCCGTCCACACCCGCTGACATGGTCGGGCTGATGGCCGCGGCCATCCGCGACGACGACCCCGTCATCGTCTGTGAGCACAAGGCGCTGTTCGCGGAGAAGGGCGAGGTCGCCGACGGCGAGGTCGTCGACACGCTGGGCACCGCGCGCATCGTCAGGCCGGGCTCGGACGCGACGATCGTGGCGCTCGCGGCGATGGTCCCGAAGGCCGTCGCGGCCGCCGAGCGCCTGGCCGACGAGCACGGGATGGACGCCGAGGTCATCGATCTCCGCTCGCTCGTCCCGCTCGACACGGCCGCGATCCTCGCGTCCGTCGCGAAGACGAGCCGGCTGTTCACGGTCGAGGAGAACCCGCGCCTGTGCGGCTGGGGCGCGGAGATCGCCTCGATCGTGGCCGATGAAGGCTTCTACAGCCTCGACGCGCCGATCGTCCGGATCACCACGCCGCATATCCCGCTGCCATCGGCGGCGGCGCTCGAAGACCTCGCCGTCCCGTCCGTCGAGCGCATCGTCGAGACCGTCCGGCGACGGATGGACGACGCCGCGTGAGTGCGGAGGATCGCGGTCGATGACCGCCCCGACCGCGGCTGTCCTGGGCATGGGGCGGATGGGCTCGGCCATGGCGCAGCGGCTGGCCGGGCAGGGCGTCGAGGTCGTGGTCTACCACCGCACGCCGGACCGGGCGACCGCGCTGGCCGAGAAGATCGGGGCGAGCGTGGCGGCGACGCCGGCCGAAGCGGCCTCTCGTGTCGAGGTCGTCATCACGATGGTCGCCGACGACGACGCCGTGCGCGAGATGTTCGAGGGACCCGACGGGATCGCCGCCGGCATCCGCCAAGGCTCTGTCGCCGTCGACATGAGCACCGTGCTCCCGGACACGATCCGAGCGGTCGCGCCACGTGTCCAAGCCCGCTCCGCTGGCATCCTCGACGCGCCCGTGTCGGGCAGCGTCTCGTCGACGCTCGCGGGCGAGCTGACGGTGATGGTCGGCGGCGAGTCCGGCGATCTCGAGCGTGCTCGGCCCATCCTCGAGTGCCTCGCGCGTCGGGTCTTCCACCTCGGACCGCTCGGGTCGGGCGCGGTCATGAAGCTCGCCGTCAACACGTTGATCTTCGGGCTCAACGGCGCCGTCGCGGAAGGGCTCGTCCTGGCCGAGCGCAACGGCATCGATCGAGCCCTCGCCTACGAGGTCCTCGCCTCGAGCGCGGCCGGCGCGCCGATGGTCGGCTACAAGCGGGCGAACTTCGTCGAGCCCGAGACGACGCCCGTCGCGTTCTCGCTGGCGCTCGCCGACAAGGACCTGCGCCTCATCCGGGAGCTTGCCGAGGCGTCGGAGACGCCGATGCCGCAGGCGACCGTCAATCTCGACACGATCCAGGCGGCGGAGCGGTCGGTGGGAGAGCACCTCGACTTCTCGATGGTCGCCAGTCACCTGCGTCAGGAGGGCCGGCGATGACCGATCGGCCATGAGGAGGGCATCACCCAGGAGATCGTCGAGACACGACCACACGATCCGACCGAACCGAACACGAGGGAACGATCGATGACCGACCGCATGCTCATCAAGGGTGGGATCGTCCTCACCCAGGACCCGGCACTCGGCGAGATGCCCGACGCCGACGTGCTGATCGAGGACGACAAGATCGTGTCCATCGGGCACGGGCTGTCCGCGGAGGGTGCTCGCACGATCGATGCGAGCGGCGACATCGTCATCCCGGGCTTCATCGACACGCATCGCCACACCTGGGAGACCTCGATCCGGACGAGCGCCCCCGACTTCGCGCTGATCACCTACTTCGGGTCGATCCTCGACAAGTTCGCGCCGCACTACCGGCCGGACGACGTCTACGCCGGCAACCTGTGGGGCTCCCTCGAGTGCATCAACGCGGGCATCACCACGCTCGTCGACTGGTCGCACATCATCAACACCCCCGACCATGCCGACGCTGGCATCCGTGGCCTGCAGGAATCGCGGATCCGGTCGGTGTACGCCTACGGCTTCGGCAACACCTCGCTCGTCGACTGGTGGTTCGGCCCCGACTACGCGGGCAGCGTGCTCACCTCGGACGGCCCGGACGCACGGCGGATCCGGAAGCAGTACTTCAACTCCGACGAGGGTCGGATCACGATGGCCCTCGCGACCCGCGGGCCGAACTTCTGCAAGCCTGATGTCGTCCGGCACGACTGGGAGCTCGCCAAGGAGCTCGGACTCAACATCACGGTCCACGTGGCGATGGACCGGTTCGGCTACACGAAGATGCAGGTGACCATGCTCCGCGACATGGACCTGCTCTACCCGAACACGACATACGTGCATGCGTCGCACTTCACGCCCGAGGAGTGGGCACTCGCTCGCGACTCCGGCGGGAATGTCTCGTTCGCCCCCCAGATCGAGGTCCAGATGGGCCACGGCTGGGCACCGGCAGTGACCGCCCTCGAGTACAACCTCCCGATCGGCCTGTCGTCCGACGTCGCCACGACGGCACCGTCCGACCAGTTCACCCAGATGCGCTCGATCTTCGGCTCCGAGCGAGGCCGGAAGCACCAGGAGGCATGGGAGGCCGACCTCGACGGGCTCGAGGCGTCGCCAGGGCTGATCACCTCGCGCCAGGTCCTGGAGTGGGCGACGCTCGGTGGCGCCCAGGTCGCCGGCATCGCCGATCGGACCGGATCGCTGACCGTCGGGAAGCAGGCCGACATCGTGATCATCGACGGGTCGGCCGTGAACGTCGCGCCGATCATCGATCCGGTCGGCGCGGTCGTCTGCGCCGCCGACGTGTCGAACGTCAAGACGGTGATGGTCGCCGGCGAGATCCTCAAGGAGGACTTCCGGCTGAAGGCCGACCTCGCGGCGCCGCGCAAGGCTGTCGAGGGATCGCGCGACTACCTCCTGTCGAAGTTCGGGGACCCGGAGCCAGGCTGGATCGTCAAGGCCACCGCCTGACACTCGCACGCTTCCCGCTGCCGCGGGCGCTCCCCCAGGCGCCCGCGGCAACCGCTACCGAACCACGCAGTCCGCGCTTGAAGGCTGACGGACGGGGGACCTCGCCTGCGCGACGCTCAACGGCTCCGAACGCTAGATTCTTGGCATGACGACACGCGCACCTGTCCGCCTCGGGCTCATCGGCGTCGGCGCGATGGCGCGCTATCACCTTCGCTCCATGCTCGGTCGCGACGACACGGTCATCCCGGCCGTCTGCGAACCGTCCGATGCCGCCTTTGCCGCGGCCGCTGACGAATTCAGGGCACGTGGGGTCGAGGTTCCCAGGAACGAGCCGGACTGGGCCACGTTCATCCAGCGCTGCGGTCCGGAGCTCGACGTCGTGTGCATCATCACTCCCCACGTCCTCCATGCCGCGCAGGCCACGGCGTGTCTCGAGGCCGGGCTCGATGTCCTCCTCGAGAAGCCGATGGTCATGGATGCGGACGAGGCGAAGGCACTCATCGCCACACGCGATCGGACCGCGCGACTCCTCGTGGTGGCGTTCCCCGGGAGCCTGTCGCCGCAGATCCGGACGGCGGCGCGGATGATCGCGAGCGGCGAGGTCGGTGGTCTCCTCAACGTGAATGCTCTCGCCTGGCAGGACTGGCAGCGAGCCACGCTCGGGACGTGGCGCCAGGAACCGGCGCTCTCGGGTGGAGGCTTCCTGTTCGACACGGGTGCCCACATGCTCAACAGCGTGGTCGACATCGCGGGTGAGGACGTCACAGAGCTGACGGCGTGGCTCGAGAACGACGGCGTTCCGGTCGACGTCCGAGGGGTCGTCATGGCCCGGCTCGCCTCCGGCGCGCTCGTCACGATGAATGGCTGCGGGCGGGCGGTCCCGCCACTGGGCTCGGAGATCTGGGTCTTCTGCGAACGAGCGACGCTTCGGACCGGCATCTGGGGGGAGCGGCTCCAGCTGGTGCGGGAGGGATCCAAACGGATGGCGTCCGTGCGTTCGGTCGCGTCACGCAGCGTCTGGGAGCAGTTCCTTGCGGTCCGCGACGGCCGGGAGCCGAACCCGAGTCCACCGGAGGTCGGGCTGCGGATGGCACGTCTGTGGGACGCGATCCGTGAATCGTCGTTGCGTGGTGGCGCGGTGGTCCGCCCGGAGCGCGCGGCGTGACGATCCGGGTCACCGTCTGGAACGAATCCCGGCAGGACCGGTCGGACGAGGCCGTCCGCGCCGTCTACCCGGATGGGATCAACGCGGCGATCGCGGGCGGCCTTCGCGAGGAGGACGGCCTGCTCGTGCGGACCGCGACGCTGGACGACCCGGATCAGGGTCTGTCCGCGTCAGTCCTCGCCGAGACCGATGTCCTCATCTGGTGGGGACATGTCGCGCATGCCGAGGTCCGCGACGAGGTCGTCGATCGCGTCCACGCCCGCGTGCTCGACGGGATGGGGCTCATCGTGCTGCACTCGGGCCACTTCTCGCGGATCTTTCGCCGGCTGATGGGCACGACCTGCGACCTCAAGTGGCGCGAGGCGGAAGAACGCGAACGGATCTGGGTCGTCGATCCCGGCCACCCGATCGCCGCCGGGCTGCCGGAGTCGTTCGTGCTCGACCACGAGGAGATGTATGGCGAGCACTTCGACGTCCCGGCCCCCGACCGGCTCGTCCTGGTCAGCTGGTTCCAGGGCGGCGAGGTCTTCCGGAGCGGTTGCTGCTACCAGCGCGGCCGTGGCCGCATCTTCTACTTCCGACCAGGCCACGAGACGCACCCGACCTACCATCATCCGCTCGTCCGTCGGGTGATCGCGAACGCGGTCGGCTGGGCAGCCGAGCCGTCTGGTCCGCCGCCGTCGTATGGGAACGCGCGACCGCTCGAACCGCTCGGCTGACGCGAGGCGCGCGACCAGCGCTTGACGCCGTCTCCGGCGCCGCTCCATCCTCCCGGCCATGCCTTCCCTCTACATCGATGGCCAGTGGGTCGCCTCGGCCGATGGTGCGTGCAGCGCTGTCGTGAACCCGTCCGACGGAAGCGTCGTCACCGAGGTCGACGTCGCGACCGATGCCCAGGTCGCCGCCGCCATCGCCGCCGCGCGGCGCGCGTTCGACGGGACCGACTGGCCGCGCACACCTGCCGCAGAACGGGCTGCGCTCCTCGACCGAGTCGCCGGCCTGATCGAGCGTGACCTCGACGAGATGGCCCGGCTCGAGACACTCAACACCGGCAAGGCCATGCGCGAGAGCCGCTGGGACATGGCCGACGTCGCTCGCGTGTTCCGTTACTACGCGGATCTGGTCACGCAGGACACGGAGCGCATGGTGGACCCTGGCAACCCCGACGCTCAGAGCCGGATCGTCTACGAACCCGTCGGCGTCTGCGCGCTCATCGGGCCGTGGAACTACCCGCTCCTCCAGGTCAGCTGGAAGGTCGCGCCGGCCCTGGCGGCCGGCAACACGATGGTCGTCAAGCCTGCTCAGGTGACACCGTTGACAGCCATCCACCTCGTGCGCCTGCTCGAGGAGGCGGGCGTGCCCGCGGGTGTCGTCAACCTCGTCCTCGGGCCTGGCGGCCGGGTGGGCCAGGCTCTCGCCGACAGCCCCGACGTCGACCTCATCTCCTTGACCGGGGGGCACGAGGCAGGCCGGGCGCTGATCGCGGGCGCCGCGGTCAACTTCAAGAAGGTCGCGCTCGAGATGGGCGGCAAGAGCCCGAACATCGTCTTCGACGATGCCGACTTCGAGACCGCCGTCGACAACGCGGTGACCGCCGCATTCACCCACTCCGGACAGGTCTGCTCGGCCGGGTCCCGCGCGATCGTCCAGGACACGATCTACGACCGGTTCGTGGAGGAGGTCGGAAGGCGTGCCGACGCGATCCGGCTCGGGCACGGGACGGATGACGCGACCGAAGCGGGCGCGCTCATCACGGCCGAACACCGGGCCAAGGTCGAGGCATTCGTCGCCGGCGCGATCGCCGACGGGGCACGCCTCGTGGCGGGAGGCGGCCGGCCCACGGAGCCCGAGCTGCAGACGGGCTTCTACTACCGCCCGACGGTCTTCGCCGACGTCCGGCCCGACATGCGGATCGTCCGCGAGGAGGTCTTCGGCCCGGTCCTCACCATCGAGCGCTTCGCGACGGAGGACGAGGCGATCGCCATGGCCAACGACACGATCTACGGCCTTGCGGGCGCCGTGTGGACGGCCGACATGGCGCGAGCCGAGAGAGTCGCGTCGCGTCTCCGCCACGGAACGATCTGGATCAACGACTACAACACGTACCTTCCGGAGGCCGAGTGGGGCGGCTTCAAGCAGTCGGGCGTCGGCCGCGAGCTCGGCCCGACGGGTCTCGACGAATACCGCGAGGCCAAGCACATCTGGCAGAACACCCGGCCCGGCCCGAGCGGCTGGTTCGGCGGCTGAATCGGAACGGCGCCCCGGGGACCGGAGCGCCGTCGACGTGTCTGCGAGGACCTGGTCCCGACGCTACTCGGCCGGGATCTCCGAATGGATGGCGTCGAGATCGATGCCTTGTGAGCGCCGCGCCAGTCGCGCGACGACATAGAGGAGCGCTGCCGCGCCGTACAGGAGCCCGAGGAACACGATCGAGGTCGTGTTCCCGACGCCGATCCCGTACAGGCTGTTCGACAGCCACATGTAGAGGACCCAGCCGAGGAAGATCGTCGAGAGAGCCCCGGCGAGTCCCAGGATCGGGAGTCCAGCGACCTTGTAGCGGGCCATCGGCGACGCCTCGTACAGGTCCTTCTTCCACCACGGCAGGATCGTCGCCGCGATCGACGTCCCGAAGAACGTGACCGCGATGACGAGCGTCGCGTCGAGCGTCAACCCGTAGAAGTCCGAGTTGTAGGCATAGAGCCAGCTCAGGAAGATCGACGGGATCATGATCAGGGCGAGCGCCGCCCAGGGGACCGCGCGTGTGTCGGAGACCCGGCCGGCCCACTCAGGGAGCATGCGGTCGAAGGCCGCCGCGAAGATCATCCGGGTGGACGACAGGAACAGCGTGCCGGTCCAGCCCAGCCACCAGGCGCCGAACGCGAACACGATGATCGCCTGGATGATGTTGCTGTCGATGACGAACGAGGCCAGCATCGGTGGATAGCCCCAGATCGGCATCGGTGGCGGCGTCGTCGAATAGGCGTAGGCGTAATTGACGTACGTGACGTTCGATGCGTTGAAGAACGTCCAGCCGAATGCACGCGCGGCGAGGAGCAGGAAGATGACGGCCAGGGCGACCGTGACCCACAGGCCGCCGATCATGCCGCGCAGCACCTTCCTGAAGTCGCCCGCGCCGCGGACCTCACCGTCGAGGGTGGCGCCCCAGTTCGGATACAGCAGGAAGAACAGCATGAACGGCACGAGCGCGAGCGTGCCCGGGCCGAACGAGAACGGGTCCAGCTCGGAGCCCGTGTAGAGCGACGCCGGGTCGGCGGCCGCCTGGTCGATCGTCGCCTGGTACGCGTTCGTGACTCCGAACATGTTCTGGGCCGCCTTGTCGTAGGCGGGCTTGAAGGTGTCCACGGTGGTGATGAGCATCAGGACGAACATCAGGGCGAGGGCTGCAAGACCGATGTACAGGCAGACGCGCTGGATCCTCGCGTACCCGGCCATCCCGAGCGCGACCAGCCCGGTGGTGATGACGATCGTGGCGATCGACACGGCGAATGTGCCGTCGGCAGTGGCGAAGAAGTCGACTCCCGCCTTCCAGCCGAGGAGGGCTGCGAGCGGCTGGACGAACTCGATCTTGAGGATGAAGCCGTAGATCGGCGCCCAGAGGGCCAGGATGAACCACCAGCCCGTCGCCGAGAGGACGAACCCGACGCCGCCGCGCTTCAGGCCGATCGTCGCGCCGATCAGGGCACCCACGACGGCGCTCCCGAGCGTGACCGCATCCCCGAGCGCGAGGGCTGTCCCGACGAGGAAGAAGGCGATGGCGCCGAACGCGCCCCCGGTGACGGCGCCAGGGATCCCGTCGAGGACGCGTGTCTGCCAGACGTAGTCACCGCCCGCCCGGGGCATGACCGCGATGAGTCCCGCGTAGGCGATGACCATGAAGGTCATGCCGATCGCGGTGATCACGATCGACGCGATGGCCGACCCGTCCGGCACGTACGCGAAGATCGCCAGGCTGTAGAACATGCCCAGCGTGACCAGGTTGACCGACATGAACGAATACGCGAACGCATCGAAGCCGGACCAGCCCTTGACCAAGCCTGTGGCGTTCCTGAGGAACAGTGATGGAGCTGCTGTACCGCTTGCCATGGTCCCTCCTCTCCCCCGATCCGAAACCGTCAACCGTTGATCAGCAGATAGCGCTTCACCGTTCCCTTCTTCTCATCGAGGTCGACGATGGCTGCCTGGAGCACGCCGTCCTCGTACGAGCTTCCCGGATTGACCGCCAGAGTCGAGCCGAGCTTCACCGCGCCCTTTCCCTCGTGGATGTGGCCGTGCAGTGACAGCGGGGGGCCGTAGGCGAGGATCGACTCGCGGACGGCCCTCGAGCCGACCGGGATGAGCGCCTGCCCGCCCGAGACGTACTTCATATCCGCGTCGATCTTGGGCGCGTTGTCGAGGTTCGAGCCATAGGGCGGGGCATGGAAATTGAAGATCGCGCGCTTCGGGTCGGGAACCTGCCCCACGAGCGCGTCGATCCGCGTGCGCAGCTCCGGCTCCTCGAGCTCACGGTAGGTGTGCCATGGCGTCGTGTTCGCCCAGCCGGTCGACACGAGGGTGAAGCCGTCGAGCTCGATCGTGTTCGCCTCGCCGAGCGTCACCAGGGTCGCGGCATCGATGATCGGGTCGATCTCGAACATGTCGTCGTTGGCCGGCGACACGATGCATCGGATCTGCGACCCGGCGAGTCTCTCGTCGGCGAGCGCCATCCAGCGCTCGACACCGCTCAGCATCTCGTGCTTGAACCGAGTGTCGACGAGACTGCTGTCGGCTGACCATGCCGCCAGCTCATCGTCGGTGACACGGACCGGGTAATAGCCGCGGTCGCTGATCCGCTTCTCGATGGCGCGGACGTCCTCCTCCGTCGCGAGCTCGTGGCGCTGCTCCTGGAGGGTCACCTCCCAGCGCCCGCCGTGGTCGATGATCGGCACCATCGCCTTCCCGGTCATGTCGCCGCCCATGATCAGGACGTCCGCCTTGTGGAACTTGCCGGCGTTGAGGAACTTGCGCCAGCACATCTCGGATCCGTGGATGTCGGTGGCGAAGAAGATCCGCATCAGTTGTGGCCCATCTCCTCGGGGTCGTTGAACCACGCCTGGCGCTCGCCGACCCGCGAGCGGAGCTTCCAACGGGTCGACTTCGGCGCGTCCTCGATCGCCTTCCTGAGGCTTGCGATCTGAGCCGACGGGTCGAACAGGATCGCCCGGCCATTGGCGAGGTCGAGATCCTCGGGCGCGGCCTCCACAGCCAGGTACGTGTCGAGCCGATCGAGGTTGCCGGTCACGGTCCGCCACCAGCCCCAGTCATTCGAGGTGAACGACAGGATGCGTGGGACGTTGATGGCGCCCTGTCCCTGGCGGGCGTCGAGCGCGCCGTCGTCCTGAGCCAGCGGATGCTCCGCCAGGAGGACGAGTGCGTCGAGGACGTCCTTGCGGTTGATCTTGACGATCTGAAGCTTCGAGAGCAGCAGCTCGGCCAGCGGCAGCGTCGGCATCGATTTCGCGAGCCGATCGGAGAACTCGAAGCGATGACACATCTCGAGGCTGTCCACGAGGACATCGACCGGACGGTGACGCGGGACGTCGACGAAGTACGCCTGCTTGCCCCCGAACAGGGCGTTGTGCCGCTTGTCCGCCGTGTAGCCCTCGCGCGTCAGTAGCTCGTAGAAAGCGCCCCGGTCCTTGCCGCGCGTCGCGAAGTCGAGGTCGACCTCGACGCGCCGGGTCCGGGCGGGCCAGTCGGGAGCGTGCGCTCGGATCGCCATGCCGCCCATGAGCCGCACGAGCAGCCCCCGCTTGTCCGCGAGATCAACCACTCGCAGGGCCTCGGCGAGCGGGTCCTGGAGTGTCGGTGGGTCAACGGGTTCGCCTGCGTCGCCGGGGACAGCGGTCATCGCACCCTCCTCGGGCGACCGGACTGGGGTCCGGTGCCTGATGGTCAGCGAGTATATGTCCGCCCGTTCACGCGCCGTTGACGAATCGTGCCCATCCTCTTGACGCCCGCGGAAGCGGGTTGTCCAATGCACGCGAAGACCGCGCAACCGCACACGCAGTGCGCCACACTGTCGAACGATGGACGGCGCCCATCTGGGGAGAGGAGGCCCCCAACGGTCTTCGCGCCGAAAGCCAACGCACACCATGGAGGATGGATCCTTGTCGAATCATCGCTCGGTGACCCGGTTCGCGGGTCTCCTGGTCGTCGGGAGCATCGCCCTCGCGGCCTGCTCCTCGTCCGGCGCCTCGACGGCGCCGTCAGCTGCGGCTTCGGCCGCTGCTCCATCGGCTGCCGCCCCGTCGGCCGCCGGGTCGGGCGCAGCGCCGTCGGCGTCGGCCGCCGGCAACATGGACGCGCTCGTGGCGGCCGCCCAGAAGGAAGGCACCCTGTCGGTCATCGCGCTCCCGCACGACTGGTGCAACTACGGCCAGATCATCGACGGCTTCAAGGCCAAGTACAACCTGGCCGTGAACGAGATCAACCCTGACGCCGGGTCGGGCGACGAGATCGAGGCGATCAAGGCCAACCAGAGCAACCCAGGTCCTCAGACCCCTGACGTCATCGACGTGGGCATCACGTTCGGCGACCAGGCCAAGGCCGACAAGCTCATCCAGCCGTACAAGGTCTCGAACTGGGACACCATCGACGCGAAGCTCAAGGACCCCGATGGCTACTGGTACGGCGACTACTACAGCATCCTCACCTTCGAGGTGAACAAGTCCGCGGTCGCGAATACGCCGAAGGACTGGCCGGATCTACTCAAGCCCGAGTACAAGAACCAGGTCGCGCTGGCCGGCGATCCTCGCCAGTCCAGCCAGGCATACAACTCGGTTTACGCGTCGGCCCTGTCCAACGGCGGGTCGCTCGACAATGCCGAGCCGGGCCTGCAGTTCTTCAAGAAGCTGAACGACGCGAAGAACTTCGTCCCGACCATCGCCAAGCCGGGCACCATCGATACCGGTGCAACGCCGATCGCGATCCGGTGGGCGTACAACGCGCTGGCACACAAGGACACCGCGGCGGGGAACCCAGCGATCGATGTCGTCGTCCCGACTTCCGGCCGGTTCCTCGGCGTCTACGCGCAGGCCATCAGCGCCTACGCTCCGCACCCCAATGCGGCCAAGCTCTGGATGGAGTACCTGTACTCCGACGATGGCCAGGCCGGCTGGCTGAAGGGCTACTGCCACACGACGCGTCTGGCCGACCTTCAGGCGAACAACAAGTTCCAGGACCTGATCTCCAAGCTGCCTGACATCACGGGTGCCGTCTATCCGACCGCGGCCCAGGCGGCCGCGGCCAAGGAGCTGATCACCAAGCAGTGGGACACGGTCGTCGGGGCAGACGTCAAGTAGCGACTCGCTGACCAAGCGATCGTGACCGACAGCGTCGTCGTCACGAACGAGCGGAGCGTGCCTCCGGCACGCTCCGCTCGTCGAAGCCTGTCCTTTACGTGGCTCGGGCTCGTCCCGTTCTTCCTCTTCGCCGCTCTGTTCCTGGGCGCGCCGATGTTGCTCCTGCTGACCGGGAGCTTCGCCGACAACAGCGGCGCGGGCGTGACTCTCGACAACTACCGCGACCTGGCCAACCCGCGAGTGATCACCGCCTTCCGCAACAGCCTCGAAGTCAGCCTGGTCACGGCCATCATCGGCGGCGTTTTTGGCTTCCTCCTGGCCATGGCCGTCATCCGGGGAGGCATGCCGCGGATCCTGCGTGACGCGCTGATGACCTTCTCGGGTGTCGCGTCGAACTTCGCCGGCATCCCGCTGGCGCTGGCCTTCACCTACACCCTCAGCACCCAGGGACTGCTCACCATCGCCCTCAAGAACGTCGGCATCGACATCTACGCCGGCGACTTCACGATCTTCTCGAAGCTCGGGCTCGAGATCGTCTATCTCTATTTCCAGTTCCCGCTCATGGTCCTGATCATCGCGCCGGCCATCGACGGCCTGCGGCCGGAATGGCGTGAGGCGGCGGAGAACATGGGCGCGTCGGGGACGCAGTACTGGCGGCGGGTGGCCCTGCCGATCCTGACCCCGACCCTGCTGGGCAGCATGATCCTTCTGTTCGGCAACGCATTCGGCGCGCAGGCGACCGCCTACCAGCTGACTGCCGGTCAGGTCCAGCTCGTGCCGCTTGCCATCGGGAACCAGATCAGCGGCGACGTCCTGCACAACGTCGGACTGGGCTATGCGATGGCCATGGGGATGGTCGCCATCATGGGCGGCTCGATCGCGATCTACACGCTCCTCCAGCGTCGAGCCGAGCGATGGCTGCGATGACTGAGAGCATCGAGGCGGGCCGCGTCGAGGACCTCGACGTCCTCGACGTCCTCCACGAGGAGAAGCCCCAGGCACCCGCCGCCCCAGTCGCGAAGGGTCGCGAGGGTCGTCGCGGGTTCGGCGCGCCGTGGGCGTGGATCGTGTTCATCATCGGCCTGCTCTACTTCGTCATCCCGCTGATCGCGACCTTCCAGCTCTCGATGAAGGCGATACCGACGTTCTCGGCCTACACCAATGCCGTGTCCGACCCGCGCTTCGTGTCGAGCCTCGGCTACTCGTTCATCATCGGCGTCATCACTGTCGTGTTCAGCATCGGACTGATCGTCCCCACCGCCTACTGGGTCCGGCTGCGCATGCCGCGGATGCGGCCGGTGGTCGAGTTCGTGACATTGCTGCCGTTCGTCGTCCCGCCGGTCGTGCTGGTGTTCGGCCTGATCCGGACCTACAAGGGGCCGCCGCTTCCGCTGACGAACCCCGATAGCGGGAGCAGCGCGCTGCTCGCAGTCGCCTACGTGGTGCTATCGCTGCCGTACATGTACCGGGCCGTCGACTCCGGGATGCGCGCGATAGACATCCGGAGCCTCACCGAGGCCGCCCAGAGCATGGGCGCCGGCTGGTTCACGATCCTGCTCAGGATCATCCTGCCCAACCTCCGCGTGGCCCTGCTTTCGGGCGCCTTCCTGAGCCTTGCCATCGTCATCGGCGAGTACACCATCGCCGCCTACCTGGTCCGGCCGGCCTTCGGGCCGTACCTGTCTCTCCTGGGCGCCAATCGGACCTATGAGCCCGCAGCGGTAACGCTGATCAGTTTCGGCATCACGTGGCTGGCGATGATCGCCATCTCGCTGGTCGGCCGCGGATCGCGCAGCAAGATCACCGTCGGTGGCGCCCGCTAGCCTGGAGGCACAAGGATCGGAATGGCATTCCTCGAGCTGACCGGGGTCCAGAAGCGTTTCGGCGACGTCGCGGCCGTCATCGACTTCAACCTCGCCGCGGACCGTGGCGAGTTCGTGTCCTTCCTCGGCCCGTCCGGCTGCGGCAAGACGACCACACTCCGGATGATCGCGGGCTTCGAGAAGCCGACCGCCGGGACCATCGTCGTCAATGGCACCGACATCACCTACCGGTCACCGAACCAGCGCAACGTCGGGATGGTGTTCCAGTCCTACGCCCTGTTTCCGAACATGACCGTGGCGGGCAACATCGGCTTCGGGATGAAGGTCCGCAAGCGTTCGAAGACTGACATCGACAAGCGCGTCGCAGAGCTGCTGACGCTAATCCACCTGGAGGGCCGCGGCGACCGCTATCCCTGGCAGCTGTCTGGCGGCCAGCAGCAACGCGTCGCGCTCGCACGAGCGCTTGCCATCGAGCCGCAGGTCCTCCTTCTCGACGAGCCGCTGTCCGCCCTCGATGCCAAGATCCGGGTCGTCCTGCGGAAGGAGATCCGCGCGATCCAGCGCCAACTGGGCATCACCACCGTCTACGTCACGCATGATCAGGAGGAGGCGCTCTCGCTGTCCGACCGCGTGGTCGTCATGAGCGACGGCCGGATCGAGCAGATCGGCACCCCGTCCCAGATCTACAACTTCCCGGCCACCTCGTTCGTGGCCTCCTTCGTTGGCACGCTCAACCTGGTCACCGCTGGCGTCGTCGATGCGGGCGCAGGACGACTCTCGATCGACGGCCAGGAGGTCCGGGCCAGCAAGCCAGTGACGAGCGCCGCGTCCGGCGGCCGGGTGACTCTGGCGGTCCGCCCGGAGGGCATCGCCCTTGGGGACGGCGAGGCAGGGGCGAACCATCTCCGGGGTGCGGTCGCGGACATCAACTTCCTCGGCTCGATCGTGCGCATCCGGTTGCGTCTGACCGATGGCGCCAACAGCGACGGGCCGACCTTCGTGGCTCTCGACACGTTCAACGAACCGCACCTGGCGGTCCCCGATGTCGGCCAGACCGTGACCATCTCGTTCCCGCCGGAAGCGTGCTTCGTGCTTGATGCCGTGCACGGTGGAGCGTTGGCGACCGCGGAGGCCGGCGCCGAGGTGTGACCGTCCGGCTCGACGGGATCGACCTCGTCATCTTCGACAAGGACGGCACGATCATCGAGTTCGGCGCGATGTGGAGCGGCTGGGCGGTCACGCTCGCAGACGCGCTCGACGCCCAACTGGGCCGGCCCGTCGATGGGCCGCTGTTCGCGATGCTCGGCTACGACGCGTCGACCGGCGTCGTGCTGCCGCATGGCGGACTGGCCGCGACGCCGATGGCGCGACTGCGTGAGCGGACGCGCGACGTGCTGGTCGAGGCGGGGGTTGGTCGGCCGGAGGCCGACCGGGCGCTCGAAGTGGCCTGGCACGCGCCGGATCCGGTGGGCCTGGCGCGGCCGCTCGGGGACGTCGCCGGTCTGTTCGCGCGATTGAGGGCGTCCGACCGGCGGGTGGCCGTTGCGACGAGTGACGACCGCGAGCCGACCGAGCGGACTCTCGCCGCACTCGACGTGACGGACGCGATCGACGGTCTCGTGTGCGCCGACGACGGGGTGCCGGTCAAGCCGGCGCCGGACATGGTCCTGCGCCTGTGCACGGACCTTGGCGTGGTCCCCGGTCGGACGGCGGTGGTCGGAGACTCACCGGCCGACCTTCGGATGGGGCGGGCGGCAGGCGCCGGCCTGGTGCTCGGCGTGGTGACCGGCGTCGGTGCGCGCGTCGACCTCGAACCGGAGGCGGACGCCGTGATCGGGTCGGTGGCTGAG
>JBJMMQ010000176.1:0-5570 GCA_045804705.1 Chloroflexota bacterium | reverse complement strand
GACGACGTCACGCGCGACGAGCGATTCGCGTGGGTCCGAGGGTTCGACATCGAGGGGCTCCGCGGCATGCTGTCGGTGCCGCTGGTCTGGCACGACGACGTCGTCGGCGTCCTCAACGTCCAGACCCGTGCCGACAGGCGCTTCGACGACGACGAGATCGAATTCCTGGGCACGATCGCCGCACTGCTGGCGGGCATAGTCGAGAAGGGCCGGCTGACCGCTGAGGTCGAGGCCCGGCTGGCCGAATTGACCGCCCTCGACGCTGCGCGCTCCGAGCTCCTCAGCGTCGTGACCCACGAGCTGCGGACGCCGCTGTCGGTCGTCCGCGTCTACGTCGACCTGCTGGCGGAGGCCGCGGCGATGGCCACGCGCCCGGGCGCGCCGGGCGGCGACGCGGACAGCTGGCGCGACAAGGCGATCGAGCAGCTGTCGTGGCTGGACCGACTGGTCGACTCGATCCTCGCGTCGGTCCGCGGGGAAGGGCTGACCGGGCTGTCCCGCGCTCCGTTCGACGCGCTCGCGGCGGTCGACGACACGGTCGAGACGCTTCGGCTCCTCCTGCGGCCGCGTCCGATCCGCTGGGAACGTCCCGCCGGGCCGCTCATCGCGGTCGGTGACGAGACGCGCTTCCGGCAGGTCCTCGAGCAGCTCCTCGAGAACGAATCGAAGTACGCACCGTCCGCCGAGGGCGTGAGCATCGGCGCGTGGCGGGTCGGCGACGAGGTCCAGATCTACGTCACCGACGACGGTCCGGGCGTGCCGATCGAGGACTGGGACAGCGTGTTCGAGCCGTTCGTCCGGATCGAGGGACGCGGTCGGAGCCGCGGCTCGGGGATCGGCCTGTTCGCCGCCCGGCGCCTGATGACCGCCATGGGCGGCCGCATCTTCCTCGAACCGAACGGGTTCGCGTCATCGCGCTTCGTGGTGGCGCTGCCGGCCCTTTGAACGTCAGCCGGCGACGACCCGCGACTCCTGCCCGCGCAGGTGCGCGTAGCCGGGCTTCACGACCTCGTTGATGAGCCGAAGGCGCTCGTCGAACGGCGCGAACGCGCTCTTCATGGCGTTGATCGTCAGCCACTCCATCTCGCCGAGGCCGATGCCGAACGCTTCGTCGAGCGCCGCGAACTCACTCGACAGGGAAACGCCGCTCATGAGCCGGTTGTCCGTATTGACGGTGACCCTGTAGCGGAGGCGACGCAGCAGATCGATCGGATGGTCTCGGACCGACGCGACCGCGCCGGTGTGGACGTTCGAGCTCGGGCACATCTCGAGCGGGACGCGACGGTCGCGAACGAACGCGGCCAGCCGCCCGAGCTCGACCGAACCGTCGTCCCGGACCGTGATGTCGTCCACGATCCGCACGCCATGACCGAGTCGCTCGGCACCCGCGAACTGGAGCGCCTCCCAGATCGACGGCAGACCGAATGACTCGCCGGCGTGGATCGTGATGTGGAAGTTGGCCCGTCGGATGGTCTCGAAGGCATCGAGGTAGCGCGTCGGCGGGTAGCCCTTCTCGGGTCCGGCGACATCGAAGCCGACCACACCGGCGTCTCGCCAGCGGATGGCGCACTCTGCGACCTCCACCGAGCGAGCCGCCTGGCGCATCGCCGTCACGAGCAGCTTCATCGTGATCCGCTGGCCTGCCTCGGCCGCTCGCATGGAACCGATCCGAAAGCCGTCGAGGATCGCCTCGGTCGCCTCGTCCAGGCTCAAGCCCTGCTCGGTGCACAGCTCGGGCGCCATCCGGACCTCCGCGTAGACCACGCCGTCCGCGGCCAGATCCTCGGCGCACTCGGCCGCGACGCGACGGATCGCATCGGGCCACTGCATGACGCCGAAGGTGTGGGCGAACGTCTCGAGATACAGCTCGAGGCTCTTGCGATCGGCGCCGCGACGGAACCACGCCGCAAGGTCGTCGACGTCCGTCGTCGGGAGGTCGCGATACCCGTACTCGGAGGCGAGGTCGATGACGGTCGCGGGCCGCAGGCCACCATCGAGGTGGTCGTGGAGCATCGCCTTGGGGGCCTTGACGATGGTCGCCAGATCCGGCATCGACCGATGGTACCCGGCGGCCCCAGACGACCGCTAGGACGGATGCGGATCCAGCGGCCGAACCGACCACAGCGCGACCGGCTCGGCGAAGCCGGCGAGCGCGACCGATCCCGCCGGCTCCACCCCGGCGCGATCACCGAGGATGCCGGCGACCTCCTCGTCGACGAGCAGTCGGCCCGATTCCGCATGGGCCGAGACGCGCGCTGCAAGGTTGACCGTGCGGCCGTAGATGTCACCGTCACGCTGGACGACTCGTCCCGCCGCGATGCCGGCGTGTCCGGACGGCAGCCCAGCGGCTTCGATGGCGTCGAGCAGCTCAAGGACGGCGTCGACCGCGGTCCGCGGATCGTCGAACCGCAGCAGGACCCCGTCGCCCAGCAGCTTCACGACGCGGCCTCCGTTGTTCCGCACGCAGTCGTCGGCGAGCACGGCGAGGCGCACAGCCGCGGCTGCCGCCGCATCGTCGCCGAGGCGTTCGGTCAGCGACGTATACCCGGTCAGGTCGACGAACGCGACCGCGGTGGGCAGCGACGGCCGGGCTGGGAGCCGGCCGGCACCGACGAGCGCGCCCTCGGTCGCATCGATGATCCGCTGGTTGAGCGTCCGCTCGAGGTGGCGCTCGTTCAGCCAGGCCAACATCTCGCGGACGAGCGCCGCGCCGCTGACGGACGGGTTCTGGTCCGGATCGGCGGGGTCAGCCGGTCGGCCCCCCGCGCCGGGCGCTCCCTGTGTCGTGAGCTCCGGCCGCGCCACCGCATCCCACGCGTCCAGCCAACCCTCCATCACCCGACGGCTGGCCTCTCCGGTGAGGCGCGCGACCCGAACCGCCGAGTCTCCGTCCTCATCGACTGCGTCCCACGCCAGGAGGAACCGACGCATGATCGAAGCTTCGTCGTCGCGCATGGGGCGTTCGGGCTCCGGCTCCGGCAGTCCGAAGCCCGCGTAGATGGCGGACACGCGCGGCCCGAGCGGACCCAGCGAGTCGAGAAAGTCGCGATAGGTCGGCGCCCCGCGTGGCGCGGGAGTCGTGAACATCCGCCCGACAGCCTGGTAGCCGCCACCTGCGTTCTGGATCAGCCAGACGAGGTCGTCGTCGGACACGCCCGCGCCCTCGAGTGCCTGGACGGTCGCGATGATCGCGACGTCTCGCGCGTCGAACCGTCCCTCGCCGTCACTTCGGAGCTGGCCGAGCTGGACCAGGCGCTCGAGGAGCGCCGTCGGGGCAGCGGCCTCGGCCGCGAGCTCGTCGAGGGTCAGCGTGCGGATGGGTGGGCGCATGGCGTCGGTCGTCGCGGTCCTGGCACTCAACGGCCGGGCCCGATCCGCTCCCTGGCGGCGGCAAGGGCGGGAGCGACACGGCCGGGGGCTGTGCCGCCGACCACGTCGCATGAGGCGATCGCCCCTTCGATCGACGCGGCGGTCCGTAGCACGTCGCCGATCCCTGGGTCCTCGGCGAGGGCCGCCGCGGCCCCGTCCCCGGCAGCGCCCACAGCGAGCCCGATCATCGCGTCGCTCACCTCGTCGAGCGGGAGACCGGCGGCCTCGGCCTCCGCGACGAGCGAGCCGACGATGTGGTGGGCGGTGCGGAACGGGACACCGCGCCGGACGAGGGTGTCCGCAACGGCCGTCGCCGTCGTGTAGCCCTCGCTGGCGGCCTCCGCCATCCGTGCGGGATCGACGGTCAGCGTCGAGATGAGTCCGGTCATCACGTCGAGCGACGATTCGTAGACGGTCACGGCATCAAGCAGCGGCGCTACGCCGTCCTGCAAGTCGCGCTGATACGCGAGCGGAAGGCCCTTCAAGAGAGTCAGCGTCCCGGTCAGCTCCCCGATGACGCGGGCGGCGCGGCCACGGACCAGCTCGGCGGGGTCCGGGTTCTTCTTGTTCGGCATCATCGAGGAACCCGTGGAGAACGCGTCCGCCACCCGTACGAACCCGAACCGGGGGTTCGACCACCAGGTGATCTCCTCGGCAAGGCGGCTGAGATGGACCATCCCGAGCGCGATCGCGGCCATCGTCTCGACCGCGAAGTCTCGGTCCGACACCGCGTCGAGCGAGTTCGCGGTGATCCCATCGAACTCGAGCTCCGTCGCCGTCGCCGCACGATCGAGCGCGTAGCCCGCGCCCGCGAGGGCACCGGCACCGAGCGGCGAGACGTTGAGCCGGGCCCGCGCGTCACGAAGCCGGCCGCGGTCGCGTTCGGCCATCTCGACATACGCGAGCAGGTGATGTGCGAAGAGCACGGGCTGGGCCGGCTGGATGTGCGTCGTGCCGGGCAGCACCGCCTCGCCGTCACGCTCCGCGAGCCCGACCAGAGCGCCTTCGAACCCGAGCAGCGCCGCGTCGAGCGCATCGATCGACCGCCGCGTCCAGAGCCGGAGGTCCGTCGCGATCTGGTCGTTGCGCGACCGGCCCGTATGCAGCTTGCCGGCCAGTGGCCCGACCTTCGTCGCGAGCGCCGACTCGACGTTCATATGGACGTCCTCGAGCGACTCGTCCCACTCGAACCGTCCCTCGGCGATGTCGGCGGCGAGCGACAGCAGCCCGTCGACCAGCATCGCGACCTCGTCCCCGCTCAGGATCCCTGCCCGGCCGAGCCCGCGGACGTGGGCGATCGAGCCCGTGATGTCGTCGGCGGCGAGAGCGGCGTCGACCCCGATGGAGCTCGTGAAGGCGGCCACACGCTCGTCCGTGTCTCCGCTGAATCGACCGCCCCAGGTCCGCATCGAGCCTCCGTCCGTGCTGAGCCTGCGATGGTACCCGCCGGCTGTGGTGGGCGGACCGTGCGTCAGGCGGGCGAACCCTCGGGGACGTCGCGAACGAACGCGTCCTGCTCGTCGCCGGGCAGCACGACCGCGCGGAGCCGTCCGGCCGCGTCCTCGGCCGTCAGGTCGCGCTGCGTCTCCGCGAGCAGCTCGTATCCGACCATGAACTTGCGCACGTTCCCGCGGAGGAGCGGCGGGTAGAAATGGGCGTGGACCTGCCAGGCGTCCGTCGACTCGGCATCGTCGTCACCGAACGGCGCCTGATGCCAACCCATCGAATACGGGAACGGCCGCTTGAACAGGCCGTCGTATCGGCCGATCAGCTCGTGCAGGACGACGACAAGGTCGGCGCGCGCGGTGTCGTCGAGATCGGTCAGCCGAGCCGCCGGTCGCTTGGGCATCACGAGCGTCTCGAACGGCCAGGACGCCCAGAACGGCACGACAGCGAGCCACTCCGCGGTCTCGACGATGGCGCGCTGGCCCCCCGATTCGTGATCGATGTAGTCGAGCAGCATCCGGCGGCCGTTCGTCGCGAGATAGGCGCGCTGCGATGCGTCCTCCCGTGCGCCTGCGCCGGGGAGCGCCGTGCCCGCCCAGATCTGGCCGTGCGGGTGCGGGTTGGAGGCACCCATCGCCTCGCCCCGGTTCTCGAAGACCTGGACCCAGCGGTAGTCGGCACCGAGCTCGGCCGTCTGCTCCGCCCACACGTCCACGACGCGGCGGACGGCGTCGCGACCCATCCGGCCGAGGGTC
>JBJMMQ010000175.1:0-5567 GCA_045804705.1 Chloroflexota bacterium | reverse complement strand
CTCAGCCAGTTCCCCGCTGACGACTATCCCTACCTCGCCGAGTCCGTTGCCGAGCACGTGGGCAAGGCCGGCTACGACTTCGCCAGCGAGTTCGACTTCGGTCTCGATCTGATCCTCGCCGGTCTGGACACCCTCCGGGCGTCGCCCGACCGTGCCGATCCCATCGGCACGGTCTGACTGCGGAGCGAGAGTGGTTGGCGCATAGTCCGGCTTGAGCGAGCGATGGGCACTCGGGGTCGCGCGCGGGGCTCAGCCTGCATTCAAGAGATCACGCTGGCTCGAGGCCCGGGACGACGAGCCAACCAAGGGCGCGGCCCGAAGACATCAGCTGCTCCGGGAGTCGGCCTGGGTCGGACCAGCGCGTCGTCATGCGCCAAGGGTCGCGGCGGCGAGCTCCAGTTTCTAGTTGCCCGATCGGGACGTGTCGTCGGGCCGCGGCTATCGATCACGGGGCGTCGCCGCAGGTGGCCGAACCCTCGGCACGGGGCGGCCTTCCTCCTCCAACTTCCGCTTTAGGTCCCGTCGCAAGTCCACGAACAGGAGTCGGAGCAGCTTCGTCGAGCCCACTCCCCTGTCGTCGGCGGTACCGCCGTACCCGACGACTCGCTCGGGGACGAGCGCGCCGGTTGCGTCGAGATACCCGCGTATCAGAAATGCGTCGTTGGACCGGTAATTGCCCGTGAGCTGGTGGAATACGAGGGCGACGGGAGCGCCTTCAACCGACCCTACGGTCCGGTCCAGCAGGATGCGATCGCCACCCAAGGTCGCCGCCACCCGGGTCGCGGCCGGCCAGCCCGTCGCGTCGACGAATGACAGGACCGGCGGACGCGGGTAGCGCGAAACCCACCTTGTGACCTGATCCGGCAGCCTGAGACCGGGGCCTGGCGTGTACCCGGCCGGACGGCTCGCGACGAGCGACGCGGGCGGGACGCCGGTCCGGTGCCAGCTCAGCACTCGCTCCGGGACGACCTCCATCCAGATCCGCGTCATGTAGCCCACCATCAGCTGGCGCAGGATCGGCACTTTGAGCATCGGTGCCAGCGGCGATGCGGTTCGGATGTGCTGCGCGACGTAGCGCTCGGTGTTCGCCTGCAGGTCCTTGTCGAGGACCTCACATCGACCCTGAACCAGGACCAGCGGGTCTCTATCCGTGCGGCCACTGGCCGTTGGGTCCGAGTAGAGCACCGCGACACGTGGATCGCGCTCGGCATTCCGCGCCTTGCCGGGGTAGACGTACCCGGTGGAGAAGACCAGGCGGTCGCCCTCAAGCTCCGGGTTGAGCGGCCAGCCCACCGGCGACCCGTCGCGGGCCAGGGTCACGAACTCGGCGACCCGATAGGCATCGATCTGGTCGCGACAGGCCAGCATGGCGTCGCTCCGTGGCGCCGTCTCCGTTCGCTGGTCGGTCACAGCACCAGCCCTCGCCTTGACTTCCGATTTGACGCGGCTCATGCGAGCAGCAGCAGGATCGTTCGGGTGATGCCGAGTGGCGGGCCGAACGGCAGCGCGAAGCCGACCCAGAACACGAGCTCGAGCGGCAGCAGCAGGTAGGCGATGGTCACGGCATGTGGGACATCCAACAGCAGCATCATCCCGACGGCCACCTCGGCCAGACAGACCAGCGCAAATCCGACCAGCAATGGGACCGAAGTCGGCAGGCCGAGCCGTTCGAACGGCCCCCCGCCATAGGTCGGGAGACCCAGGAGCATCCAGATCTCGCCGGTCTGGGCGAAGTGGACCGCGCCGGCGATGGCCGGGATACCGAAGCCCAGCCCAAGCAGGATCGAGCAGATGGCCGCTGCGATCACCATGATGACGCTCCTACGGCGGTGACGCGGATGCCCCGAGACCTGCCGAGAGTATGATTTGCCTGACAGTGGTAGTCAATAGACTGCGGAGCAAGCCGAATGCCTCGTTCCTATGACCTCGGCGAGCGGGCAGCGACAAAGGCGGACACGCGCGCGCGAATCGTCGCCGCCGCGTTGGAGATCTATCGCCAACGCGGCTACGCCGGCGCTTCGAACCTCGCCATCGCCCGGGCGGCAGATGTTGCCCCGGCGACCGTCCGCAATCACTTCCCGGAGCCAGAGGGTCTCGCACGCGCGGTCTTCGATGCGATGCTCGGTGAGCTGAGCGTGCCCACTCCGGCCATATTCGACGGCCTGGCCGGTCTTCACGATCGCATCGAGCGGCTGGCCCGCGAGCTCGCGGCCTTCTACGAGCGGAGCGCACCCTGGTGGCGCTTGTACGAGCGGGAGCCGGAGCTCATCACCGTATGGGGCGGCGGCGTCGATGCGTACTACGCCGACGTCGAGGCGCTCATTCGCGCAGCCCTCGGCAAGCTGGCGTCTGACGAACGCTCGGTGGCGGTCGTGGCCGCGGTCATCGGACCGCCGACGTTCTTCGCCCTCAAGGGACGTGGACTCAGCTTTGACGCCGCGGTCGAGTTGACGCTGGAGCTCGTGCGTCCATGGCTCGAGCGGCGCCTGGGTGACTTGACCTGAGAGACCGCCCTCCCAGCTTCGCGCGCCATGTCCGACGGATGCGAGCGTCTATCGGGAGCGCCACGACTGGATCACCGCTGCACTGCGGAGCGACTTCGCCGGACTGCTCTTCGGCTACAGGGGATCGCCACCGAGCACGTCGAGGAGGCCACGACTCGCCTGCGCGCGGCCTTCCGTGCGTTGCGGCTGCACCCAGTACCTACTCGAAGCGGCCTACTCCCGAGGGATGACGGTGAGGACCCGCGCGATGTAGGTCCGAAACTCGGCCATGTAGTTGGCCAGAAAGGTCGCGGTCGACTCGTCGGCGACCTCGCCCTCTCCCGGGAAGATCTCCGTCGAGTACCGGATATACGCTTCGGGAGCGGTCATCTGGCGAGCGTTGCAGAAGCTGAGCACGCCGCGCAGGCTCTGCTGCGCCATCGCCGTACCGATCTGCCCGGCTGACGCCCCGATGACAGCGGCGGCCAGCTGATCGAAGGAGTTCTGACCCCAGGGGCGAGACGCCCAGTCGATCGCGTTCTTGAGCGCTCCCGGAATGGAGCGGTTGTACTCAGGGGTGACGAAGAGGATGGCGTCGGACTCGGCGATCGCCTCCTTGAGCGCCACGGCCTCCGGCGGAAAGGCCGCGTCGTAGTCGGGGCTGTAGAGCGGCAGATCCCCGATCGGGATCTCGGTGAACTCGAGGTCATCAGGAGCGAGACGTATCAACGCCCTCGAGAGCTCGCGGTTGATCGACGTCGACGAGAGACTTCCCACGAAGTACCCGACCTTGTACATGTCGTCGTTTCCTTTCTGCCCGCTGGCATACTCGTCGGTGACGTCCTTCCCGGGAATACAACAGCCTCTCGCCAGGCGGCTCCATCCGATATCACAGGACCGAGGCCCACAGCTGGATTTCGGCAGCCTCGATTCTCGTTCCGACCCACTACCATCTGGCGGACATGGTCGATGACCCCCGCTCCGCTGTCGCGGCCTCCACATATCGCGGGTTCCTGTTCTCCGACGTTCGCGACTTCACGGCGTACGCGGAGCGCCACGGGAACGTCGAGGCGGCCGACATGGTCCGCCGCTTCCTTGAGGTCACACGGCGGGCGATCGCTCGCCATGACGGCGCGGAGCTCAAGACGGAGGGCGATGCGATCCACGCGGTATTCCAGTCGGCGTCTAGTGCTGCGTTGTGCGGACTGGAGATCGTCGAGGCCGCCGCGGAGTCGAACGCGCGGGAACCGGGTCGACCGCTCCGGATCGGGGTCGGCGTCCACGCCGGCGAAGCGGTCGAGACTGCCGATGGCTATATCGGCCGAGCGGTCAACATCGCCGCGCGACTGTGCGCTTCGGCCGAACCCGGGGAGGTCCTCGTCAGCTCGACCGTGAAAGGCATCATGCAGGCGAGCATCCCCGTCGGGTTCAAACCGCGGGGATGGCGGCGCCTGAAGGGGATCGAAGACCCGATCCTCGTGTACGCCCTGACCCGGGACGTCCAGGCGAGGATCCCGAAGGCGGTTCCGCGATCCACCGTCGTGCTCGGTGGCGTTGCGATCACCGCGGTCGCGATCTCCATCGCGATCCTCCTCGCAGGCGCCCCGCTTGCCAGCAGCCCGGCCGCGAGCGGACCGGCTGCGAGCCTCGCATCGAAGGGTGCGCGGACGGGGGCACCGGTCGCGATGGGACCGCTGTCGATCGGGACGTACGCCACCACCGCGTTCCTCCCGGCGGTCAGCTTCGACGTAGCGGACCAGGGCTGGATCGCCAATCGGGATGCATCCGAGATCTTCGGTGTGATCCGCGATTCAGCCCCCAGAGGAAGCCTGCAATTCCTCCGGGTTCGGGAAGTCGTCCCGAACGCGTGCATCGCTGGCGACGACGCATCACCGGGTCCGGTCCTGGCCGACCCACTGGCGGCACTCGAGGGGCTCGAACACCTGACCCTGCAGAATCCGCGACAAACGACCGTCGGCGGGTACGCGGGCAGACAGGTCGATGTCGTCGTCTCGCAGGCAGCCCTCGCAGCCTGTGGCGGCTTGGTCGGGGCCGATGTCCCGATCTTCCGGGCCGGCGATGAGGTCTGGGGCGCGACGCCCGGCGAGCGGTTCCGGGTGGTGACGGTCGATGTCGGCGACGAGCCCGTGACCATCGTCCTGAGCACGGACTGGACGGACACGCCCGCCGTCCAGGAGTTGGAGGACCTGTTGACCGTCGGCCAGCGTCTGCTCGGTAGCGTCGGCTTCTGAGCCAACAGACGGTAGCGTGGGCGTACGATCGCTCGCCGACGAAGGAACTCATGAGGTCGCAGGTATCCCCTTGCGTTCGCGGATCCGTGTGCATATACTGAACTAGATGGTTCAGTATCCCGACGGCCGACTCGACATCTCGTTCGCAGCGCTATCCGACGCCACCCGCCGTGGCGTCCTGGAGCGGCTCGGACGAAGCGACGCGTCGATCACGGAGCTGGCCGGATCGTTCCGCATGACCCTCACGGGCATGCGCAAGCACGTCGGGGTGCTGGAGCAGGCCGGGCTCGTCACGACCGAGAAGGTCGGGCGCGTGCGGACCTGCCGGCTCGGCCCACGTGGGCTCGAGGACGAGACCGCGTGGATCGAGCAGCAGCGCCGGCTGTGGGACGCCCGGTTCGACGTGCTGGAGCAGGTCGTCGCGGAGCGACGACGGAAGGAGCGGAACGATGGACACCCGTAGCGCAGCTGAGGCCGCCACCACGATGGATCGCACGACCGTCGAGCGGACGTCGGAACAGGAGTTGGTCGTCACCCGGACGATCGATGGCCCGCGGGACGTCGTGTTCGAGGCGTGGACCGATGCCGAGCTGTTCCGGCAGTGGTGGGTCCCGAAGTCGATCGGCGTCAAGCTGCTGTCGTGCGAGGTCGATGCGCGGGTCGGGGGCGGCTACCGGCTCACCTTCGACAACGGCACGGCCGAGCCGATGGCGTTCTTCGGCCGGTACCTCGAGGTGACCCCGCCGACGCGTCTGGTCTGGACGAACGAGGAAGGTGACGAGGGCACGGTCGTGACCAGCGTGACGTTCGAGGACCACGGCGCCGGCACCCG
>JBJMMQ010000174.1:0-20225 GCA_045804705.1 Chloroflexota bacterium | reverse complement strand
GAGCGCCGGGACGAAGTGGTCACGCCGGCGTTCGAGCGCCTGGATGTCGATCGACAGGTTCTCGAGGTCGGCGAGGGCATGCTGCAGGAGCGCGTTCGGGAACAGGAAGCCGCCGGCAAGCTGGGCGACCATGATCCGCTCGCGCAGGATCTCGCGATCGGGCATCGTCGGCGGCACGGTGAGGTAGCCGATGCGCATCCCGGGGGCCAGGAGTGTCTTGCCGTACGAGTAGGTCGTGATGGTGTTCGGGTACACCTCGGCAGGACTGTGGAACTCGCGGCCATCGAACACGATCCGGTTGTATGGCTCGTCCGAGATGAGGTGGATCGGCCTGCCGTTCCGCGTCGACGCCTCATCGAGGACCGCCGCGAGCTCCTGCAGGTCCGACAACGGATAGACGCGACCGCTCGGGTTGTGCGGGGAGTTGAGCAGGACCGCCCGCGTCCGGGGGGTGATCGCGGCGGCAATGGCTGACAGGTCGAGATCGAACACGGGCGGCTGGAGTGGCACGCGGACCGGCGTCCCGCCGGCCGCCAGGATGAGAAGTTCATAGAAGAACCACGGCGGCGACAGGAACACCACCTCGTCGCCGGGCTCGAGGATCGCCCGGAACGCGACGGCGAGCGCAGCGAAGCCGCCGTTGGTCATCGCGACGTCTGCCGGATCCCAGTCGAGACCCGTCCGGATGGTCAGGCTCTCGGCGACGACGGCCTGGGACCGCGGCTCGCTCAGCTTGTAGGCGAACCAATCCGTGGCCTGTGGCTCGAGCTGCTTCCGGAGCGCCTCGACGTACCCGGACAGAGGCATCTCCTGCGGGTTGCCGACAGCGAAGTTGGCCACGCCCGGCTTCGCGTTCCGAGCCCAGATCGGTCCTCCGAAGAAACGCAGGAAGGGCGCGATCGAGTCGCGCAGGTCAGTGGTCGTCGCGAGCGTCGTCATCGATCGGTCCTCCCGTGTCATTCACGCCCGATGCTATCTCCGCTTCCGGGTCGCCGGGCGGAGTCGCTGAAGGATCCGTCTGGGACGCGGCCTCCGTCTCCTGCTGGCGGCGGAATTCGGCGAGATCCTGCTTCGCCTTGCGGTCGAAGAACGGGATGATCAGGGGCATCATCGCGAGTCCCGCGAAGAAGAGCGGGATCAGCAGCGACAGGATCGGCTCCTTGGGGAAGAGCTCCTCGATGACGCGCGCCGCGGCCGAGTACACGAGGGCCCCGACGGGGAGCGCGAGGATGAACAGGAGCGTCGGGCGCGATGGCATCAGACGGTCACCAGGACCTTGCCGCGTGCGGTGCGATCCGCGTACCGGAGAGCCTCGACGATGTCGTCGAGCGGGTACCGGCGGTCGATGGCCGGGTGCAGCGTCCCGGCCGCGATCATCGACGTGATGGTCGCGAGGTCCGCTCGGTCGAACGGCTTCCACCACAGCATCAGTCCCATGTGCCGACCGGTCGCGAGCCCGGCCACGGGTCCGAGGGCCATCGCCGCGACGAGCGGACGTCCCTCCCCGCCGAGCGTGACGTAGACTCCGCCGCGCCGCAGCGCTCGGCGGACGCGCAGGATCGGGTGATGGGAGTCCGTGTCGACGATCCAGTCGTAACGCTCGCCCGTCGTCGTGTAGTCGGTGGTCGTGTAGTCGATCACGTGATCCGCACCGAGCGATCGCACGAAGTCGGACTTCTCGGGGCTGCACACGCCGGTCACCTCGGCGCCGAACGCCTTCGCGATCTGCACCGCGAACGGCCCGACGTTGCCGGACGCCCCATCGATGAGGACGCGGTCGCCGGCCGCCGGATGACGGCCGTCGCGCAACCGAAGGCCCTGGATGCCGAGGATGGCCGAATGCGGTAGCGTCGCCGCGTCCTCGAACGACATCGGATCGGGGATGGCCGCGAATGCTCGCTCTGGAGCGCACACATATTCGGCGAATGCCCCCTGGCCGAACGGATACAAGTCGGCGAAGACCCGATCGCCAGGCACGAACCGGCTCACCCCGGAACCGACCGCGTCCACGATGCCGGCGACATCGAGTCCGAGACGATGGTTGCGCGGGGCTCGGAGCCCGAGGAACACGCGCACGAACGCCGGCCGCGGCTGGATGCCGTCGAAATCGGCACGATTGATCGAGGCTGCCCGAACGGCGACGACGACATCGTTCTCGCCGGGCGTCGGGCGCTCCACGTCCCGGATCCGGACGACCTCCTCCGGAGACCCGTAGCGCTCGCGGACCGCCGCCTTCATGGTGGGCATGGTCGGGAGTATGGCCTCGCGGAGCCGACCGCTCAGTCTCGGTCCGTTTCCTGGGCGTCGATCTGGGCAAGGAGGTCCGAGAGCACCTCGATCCGGGCCGTGATCGCCGCGGGCTCGGTCTCCATGTTCGCGCGCCGGTCGCCGTAGACCGAGAGCTGCGTCTCGATCCGGCGCAGGTCGGATAGCTCGCTCGCCCGCATCTTCAGGAGAAGGCGACGAACGAGCGCGATGCGTTCGGGCTCGATGGCGAGGGTGATCGGTCCCATGGACGGGAGGATACCCATCCCGGCCTAAAGGGTGACCGCCTCCGACCCGCGCGGAAATGAACGGTCCGAGGCCTGCGAAGTCGGGCGGTCGCTCGATGTGGGGGCATGGCACCCAGCCATAGCGTGTCGTCATCGCCTCGACCACCCCGGTCGAAGCAACGGAAGAGGAAACGGAGGCACTCGGAATGGCGCACGCAGGAACCCCGACCGACCTGGCAAAGCAGCCGGCGACGTCCACGGTCAACGGGCTGGGGCAGGCTCTCCTTCTCGCGGTCATGCTCGTCGCATTCGTCGCGGCCATCGTCTTCGTCGCTACGAACATCGCGGCGAAGGGTTCCACCGTCCCGGCAACGGGCCGCAGCGACGCGCAGGTCGAAGCCCAGCGCGACGCGACCTTGTCCGCCGCGGCGAAAGCTGTCTCAGGCCGAACGGACGACGAGATCGAGCAGATCCGGGGCGCGGCCCTCAATCCAACGGTCCACTACCCCGACGTGACCTATGACCAGGTCAAGCTGAGCAGCCCGACGAAGATCTCCGGCACGGCGCCGGACAACAGGCCAGGTCGGATCAAGGGTCATCGCGGGGCGATGATCGACCAGTAGGACACTCGACTCGCATCTCCGAACGAGGGCCGGTCTCCTCCCGGCCCTCGTTTCCTTGTGCGCGGCGGGATCGGCAGCAGGTTCCGGGGCGTCGCCCGGCGTCACTGCATGCGACACTGCCGGCCATGACCGTCGAGACCTTCGCGGCTCTTCTGCTCATCGCGGTCCCGGTCGCGTTCAACCTGGCGTTCTTCGAGCTCGGCCGCTCTTTCGACTATCCGGACATCCTCCGCCGCGACCCTGACGAGATCCTCCGGCGGTTCGACGCCGGAGGCCCGGGACTCCTCCTGCGCTGGGAGGCACTGCTCCTGAGTGCGCTCGCGATGCTGCCGCTCAGCGCGTTGCTCGCGGTGGTCCTCGGCGCAGGCCCGGCGCTGTCCGTCCTCTCGATCGTGGTCGGTGCAGCCGCGGCGCTGGTCCAGACGCTCGGGCTCGCGCGCTGGCCGTTCGCCGTCCCCGAGCTTGCGCGGCGCTATGTCGGTGCGCCGAGCGGGCCGACCGGCGACGCGACGCGCGCTTCGGTCGCGGTCGTGTTCGCGACTCTCCATCGGCTGCTCGGCGTCGGGATCGGTGAGCATCTCGGCTACCTGCTGACTGGCGCCTGGACGCTCCTCGTGTCAGCCTCGATCCTGGCGACGGCCGTGCTTCCCGCATTCCTCGGGATCGCCGGACTGCCGATCGGGGTCGCGATGCTCATCGGGACGCTCGAATTCGTCGGACGGAACGAGCGCGACGGCTGGCGGCTGGCGGGCATGATCGTGCCGATCGCGTATATCGCCTGGTCGATCTGGCTCATCGCCCTCGGCGTGTTCCTGATCATCTGACCGGTGACGGAACGACGACAGGCCGCGCCGCGACCCGCGCCGACCTCCACTTTCGACGGGTCGGCCTGGGGCGATGGGCCGCTGTCGGGGACGCACCACGTTGCGGTCCTGTTCGCGGAGACTGACTTCACCGACGTCGTCGAACGCGGTGCCTCGTTCACCGATTGCACCTTCCGAGAGGTGCGGTTCAGTGGCTCCAGCCATGTCGACGCGGCGTTCACCAACTGCACGTTCGTCTCATGTGTCTTCTTCGACACACGGTTCACCAGATGCAAGCTCGTCGGGAGCGTGTTCGACGGCTGCACGTTCACTGCCTTCGTCGTGGAGGCTGGCGACTGGTCGCTCGTCGCGCTCCGAGGCGCGGACCTGCGCAAGACGACATTCACCGAGGTGCGCCTTCGCGAGGCGGACCTCACCGGCGCCCGGTTCGACGAGGCCATCGTTCGCGACGCCGACCTGTCCGGGGCGGTCCTCCACCGGACGTCGTTCATCGACGCCGACCTTCGCGGCAGTGACGTCTCGATGCTCGATCCGCTCAACGCCGACGTCTCCGGCGCCCGTATCGACTACGACCAGGCGGCGGTCATCGCCGAGACGATCGGTTTCCGGATCGGCTGATGGGTTCATCGGCGCGCTCGTTCGTCCTCCGTCACACCCGACTCGGTCCCGTTCCCGGCGTCGACGGGCTCCGTCTCCACCTCGGTGACGAGATCCTCCCGCTGTGGCATGCCGTGCAGGTCGAGACGCACGATCCCGATGCCCCACTCCCCTACTGGGCGTTCGCCTGGGGCGGCGGACTGGCGATCGCGCGCTACCTCGCCGAGAATCCGGACGCCGTGGTCGGCCGGCGCATCGTCGATCTCGCCTCGGGCTCGGGACTGTGCGCGATCGCGGCGCTGCGTGCCGGCGCGTCAGAGGCGACCGGGATCGACATCGACCCTTTCGCGGTCGCCGCGATACGCCTCAACGCTCGTGCCAACCGTGTCCGTTTGACCGCGATCGAACGCGACGTCCTCGACGACGAGCCACCCGATGCCGACGTCGTCCTTGCCGGCGACTGCTGGTACGAGGCGGGATTCGCGGCGCGCGTCACGCCGTGGCTGCGGGCGGTCGCTGACCACGGTCTCGACGTCCTGATCGGGGACCCCGGCCGGCGCTACCTGCCGAGCGAGCAGCTCGAGGAGCTCGCGTGCTACGAGGTCCGAACCACCACCGAGCTCGAAGACCTCGACCGGAAGGATGCCCGGGTCTACCGCCTTCGCCGCTGAAATAACGGAGGGACGACCTCGAAGATAACGAGGTCGCACGATGTCACCGGGAGCCGTCCTCCCCAACCTGTGAACCACCCACCCAGCTTCACAGGAGCTCCCATGACCGCCATCACGATGAAACCCGACCTGACTGCCATCAAGGAACGCCAGCAGGCGACCTGGGCGAGCGGTGACTACCACATGATCGGGACACAGATCCTGCTCGTCTCCGAGATGCTCATCGAAGCACTCGATGTCCATTCGACCGAGGCCGTCCTCGACGTCGCGACCGGCAGCGGCAACGCGGCGATGGCTGCGGCCCGACGCGGCTGCACCGTCGTCGGGATCGACTACGTGCCGTCGCTGCTCGACCGCGCCCGCCGCCGAACGGAGGCCGAGGGCCTCAGCGCCGACTACATCGAGGCCGACGCCGAGGCACTGCCCTTCGGGGACGCGAGCTTCGACGTCGTGACATCCGTCTTCGGGGCGATGTTCGCGCCAGATCAGGTCCAGACCGCGAAGGAGCTTGCCCGCGTCACTCGCCAGGGCGGCCGGATCGGTCTCGTCGCGCACACGCCGGACGGCTTCATCGGCCAGCTGTTCAAGACGAACGCGAGACATGTCGCGCCGCCGGCCGGGCTCGCCTCGCCGGTCCTGTGGGGCACGGAGGATCGGCTTGCCGAGCTGTTCGCCGACGACATCGCCGAGATGCACGTCGAGAAGCGAACCTTCGCATTCCGTTATCCCTCGCCGGTGGCGTACGTGGAGTACTGGCGCAGGTTCTACGGACCGACGATGAAGACGTTCCAGGCCGTCGGGCCCGAGGGCCGACAGGCGCTCGAAGACGATCTGCTCGCTCTGATCAAGCGGTTCAACCGAGCTGACGACGGCACGATGGTCGTTCCGAGCGAATACCTCGAGGTCGTCATCGTCAAGCGGGATGGGATCGACCGGTGAGCACGGTCATCAGCCTGGTCATCCTGCTGCTCCCAGTCTTCGTCCTTGCCGCCGTGGGGTTCGCGGCGCTCTTCTGGGGCGTGGACAGCCGCGACGACTCGTTCGACCCGCGGCGCCCGGCTCGCCCGGGCGGCATCGGCTGACCGATCAGCCACCGAGCCCGAGACCGAGGCGCGCCGCGATGCCGGCCGCCTCGGTCCTCGACGATGCGCCGAGCTTCCCGAGGATGTTCGAGACGTGGACGCCTGCCGTGTTCTCGCTGATGAACAACTCTTCGGCGATCTGGCGGTTGGTCCGTCCCTTGACGAGGAGTGGCAGGACGTCACGCTCGCGTCGCGTCAGGCCGAACGGGTCGCCCGGCGCGTCAGGAGTCGCGGGGGCCGGAAGCGGGAGTTCGCCGGCAAGCTCGAGCCTCGAGCGGGCGGCAAGCCCTTCGAGAGCCGCGCGCAGCGGCGCGGCCCCCAGTCGTGTCGCGATCGCGTGGGCCTCGGCAAGCGCGGTCCCCGCTCCGGTTCGATCTCCTTCGATGAGTCGGGCCTCGGCGATCCGCCAGCCGCAGTAGGCGACGAGATAGGCGTTCCCGCGCCTCTCCCAGCGAGACGCGGCCTCGACCCAGGCCGTGGCCGACGGATCTCGACGAAGTCGGCCGTACTCGGCATGGGTCGTGGCGATCTCCGCCACGATCTCGTCGGCGGCCAGGCCGCTGCGGCGGGCGTATCTCTCGGAGACGAAGGGCGCGACCGTGTCCCATAGGGCACGGCCGTCCTCGACCGCGGCGTGCTCGGCGGAGGCGTCGCGGCGCGCGCGTGCGACCTCGGCTCGATCGGCGACCGCGCGCATCCCCATCCGGAACAGCCGAAGGTGATCTCGCGGCCACTCGCGGTCCCGTGATTCATCGAGTGCCTGGTTGGTCGTCGCGAATGCCGCATCCGGGTCACCATGCCACAGGGCGGCCTCGGCAGTGGCGAGCCGGAGAGGCGTGGCGAACTGCGTCTCCAGCGGGAACCCTTCGACCATCCCGCGGAGCTCCTCGAGCAACGGCTCCGCCCGGGGATCACCCTCCGCGACGAGAAGCGGGACCCAGCGAGCCAGGCCGTACCGGCGAAGCGGCGTTCCCGCAGTCACGAGAGCGACGCTCTCCTCCGCGAGACGGTTCGCCTCGGCCCAGTCGCCGAGCTCGTACGCGTAGACGACCCCGTTCGCCCGGACGAAGGCGCCATACGTCCGCGTGACGCCCACCTCGTCCGTCGCGGCGATGCCCTCACGGATCGCGTCGGCGGCGCCGCGGACGTCCCCGCAGAATCGGATCGAGACCGCCCGATTGACGTAACCGCGGCCGATGTCATCCGCGTCGGCGACCTCGCGGGCGATGGCCAGCGCCGCATCCGACGCGGCGAGCGAATCCGCGCATCGTCCGACGACGGACAGGTCGAGGCCGAGCGTGTTCAGGGCGTGGCCTTCGACCTGGCGCGCGCCGACCTCGCGCGCGATCGCGACGGCGCGCTCGCACAGCTCGAGCGATTCGGTCCACCGGTCGAGAAGCATCAGGATCTGGCCGTAGCCGGACAGGACGCGGGCCAGCTCGGGCGTCGGCGGCTTCGTCGGCATGATGGCCATCGCGCGTTCGTGCGCTTCGAGGGCTGCCTCGGTCTCCGTGTTGACCCACAGTGCGCGTCCCAGCCGCTCGAGCGCGCCTCCGAGACGGATCGGGTCGGCTTCGGGACCGAGTGTCGCGACTGCCTCGCGCCGGAGCGCGACTCCCCTGCGTGAATCGCCGGCGAGCCAGGCTGCCTCTGCCGCCCGACCCAGAAGCTCGACGCGATCGATGCCAGCCACGGCCTCGGGATCGCCGACCGTCGTCCACGACTCGAGCGCTCGCTCATCGTGGCGCCGGGCATCGGCGAAGGCGAATGCGCGTGCGGCCGCCTCACCAGCCCGCACCGACGCCTCGAACGCACGCGATTCGTCGCGAGCGGCCGCCCAGTGGTAGGCGAGCTCCCCCCAGTGACCCGCGGCGATCGCGCCTTTGCCCGGCGTCCGTGCCGACAGTGCCTCGGCGAACGCCCGATGGAGTCGCTGTCGCTCGCCCGGGAGGAGGTCGTCGTAGGCCGCCTCCTGGAGGAGTGCGTGCCGGAACTCGTAGTCACCGCCCGCGCCCGCGGGTCCGGTCACGAGGACGTGGCTCCCGACGGCATCCCGCAGCCCGTCGAGCAGGTCCTCATCAGCCAGACCGGCCACCTGGGCGAGGATGTCGTGGTCGACCCGTCCGCCGGCGACTGCGGCGACGCCGATCACGGTCTGGGCACACTCCGGCAGTGCCACGATCCGGGCGAACAGGACCTCCCGTAGGGTGGGCGGCAGACGTCCGCCGCCACCGTCCGACCCGGCACCGAGCAGTTCCTCGACGAAGAATGGATTGCCTCCGGAACGCTGGTGGATCTGTGCGACGAATTCCGTCGAGGGCGGTGCGTCAAGGATCGCGGCGAGCAGAGCGTGGGTGGCGGTCGGATCGAGCCGATCGAGGTCGACGCGCTCCACGAGACCGCTCCGATCGAGCTCCGCGAGCCACGGCAGGAGCGGATGGCGGCGGTGCAGCTCGTCGGACCGGAAGGTCATGATCAGGAGAACGCGGTCCCCGCGGAGCTGGCGGATGAGGTAGGAGATCGACTCTCGGGTCGCTGGGTCGGCCCAATGGAGGTCCTCGACGACGAAGACGACCGGCTGGATCTCGGCGAGCCGTTGCAGGACCCCGAGGATCGCGTCGAACAGCCGGGGCTGGAGCGTCTCCGACTGGGGCCTCGTATCCCCGTCACCGGCACCGCCGAGCATCGGCACGAGGCGCGCGAGATCGGCCCGCGCCCCGCCGACGACCGCATCGAGGATCTCCGGCTCGAGTGTCCGGACGAGCGTCCGCACGGCCTCGACGATGGGGCCGTAGGGCACTCCTCCGTGACCGACGTCGGCACAACCGCCGACGAGGACGCGCATCCCGCGAGCGACCGCAAGGGAGGCTGTCTCGGTCACGAGACGCGACTTGCCGACGCCGGCCTCGCCGGCGACGAGCTGGTGGACCGGCGCGCCGGCCATCGCGCCATCGAGCGCCCGGCCCATCGCCGCGAATTCTGTCGCGCGTCCGACGAGAGTCGGGCTGACCAGGCGGCGTGGCATCGCCAGATGATACGGGTTGACCACCCGGCTACCGGCAGCCGGGTGTGCGACTCAGGTCGCCGTGCCGCGACGCAGGATCCGGAACCAGCCGGCCGTTCGCCGGACGCCCTCTCGCAGGCGGGTCGTGTGCTCGGGTTCCGGGCGGACGCGCGCGAGGGCGGCAAGCTGGCTCGCCTCGAAGTCGCGCTCCCGGTCGCGCATGCGCTCGTCGGCCATCAGGTCGGCTGTGTAGAGGTTCATGTCGTAGCTCCCGTTCACCGGCCCATCAGTCGAGCCGTCGGGATCCATCCTCGCCGCCAGCCACTGCGCTGCCATCGGGCAGACACATGAGAGAAGGCGACTGTTCGCCGTCATTTCCTCCGACCTCGGATTTAGGACGGCCAGCGACCTTTAGCCCTCGGGATGCCGCCAGGGTGACTTGGCCATCCAGGCAGCGAGATCGACGTGGTGCAGGAGCCGCGTGCTCTGACAGCCCGGTCGGACCGCCACTTCGTGTCGGATCGCGGCAAGGAAATGGCGGTCGAACGATCCTCGCGGGAACGCCCGCATGACCTCCGGGCGCGCCGCGTCGACGAGGTCGAACTCGGCGCCGCGGACGTCAAGGCCGGTCGCCCGGTCGAGCAGGAACGCCTCCGCACCGTCGTCGAGCGTGACCGCGGGCGCCATGTGGAGGACGATCGCCGTCCCCACTGTCTCCGCCTTTTCTCGTCTTTCACCGTGACGGAGGAGGAACCGCCGCGCGACCTCACCGCCTTCGACCTCGAAGCAGCGTTCGTTCGTCGGGATCCGGGTGAGCCCGACGTCATGCATCAGGGACGCCGTCCAGAGGATCGTCTGATCAAAGGCGAGCCCCTCCCCCGCCCCGATCGTGGCACCCCAGCAGTAGGCGCGGATCGAGTGTGCGAGCAGGTACTGCGGCAGCGAGCGATGTGCCCAGACCCAGACCGCCTCGGACACCTCGTCGGCGGGGACAGCGATCCCGGCGATCGCCGACGGCAGCGGAGGGGTGGCGCGCATGGGCGAATCGTAGCCTTCCGTGGATCGGGCGTATCGTCTCCGTGAACGAATGAGCGGAGGAAACATGCGCCCCTGGTTCGGCCTGCACCTTCCCGACTACACCTTCCCGGACACGCCCGCGACGGGTCTTTTCGACAGGATCGTCGAGCAGGCACGGACGGCCGAGGAAGCCGGTTTCAGCCTCGTGTCCGTGATGGACCACCTCTACCAGATCCAGGGGGTCGGCCCGATGACCGAACCGATGCTCGAGGGCTGGTCGGTCCTGGCGGCGCTGTCGCGCGAAACGAGTCGCGTCCGGCTCGGGACCGTCGTGACGGGCGTCACATATCGGAACCCCGCGCTGCTCGCGAAGACGGCCACCACGCTCGATGTCCTCTCGGGCGGCAGGGCCATCCTCGGTCTGGGTGCCGCCTGGAACGAGGTCGAGCACATCGGCTACGGCTACGACTTCCCGCCGATCCGGGAACGGATGGACCGTCTTGACGAGGCGCTGACGATCATCCGCTCGATGTTCCGCGAGGACCGGCCGTCGTTCGCGGGCCGCTATTACCGGATCGAGGAGGCGCTCAACGTGCCGCGGCCCATCCAGGACGGTGGGCCGCGGGTGATGGTGGGTGGTGGCGGCGAGCAGCGAACGCTTCGCATCGCCGCGAAACACGCCGACATGACGCACTGGTTCCCGCTCGGGCTGGAGGTGCTCCAGCACAAGTCGGACGTGCTCGCGGGCTATTGCGAGGAGATCGGTCGCGACCCGGCGACGGTCGAACGGACGATGGCGGCGCCCGTGATCGTGGCCGGCTCCGAGGCGGAGGCGAAGGTCGCCCTCGAGCGCGTGCCACCCGAACGACGTCCGTTCGTCGCGATCGGGACTCCGGAGCAGATGGCCGAGCGGATCCGCCCGTACCTCGATGCCGGCTTCACAGGGTTCACGTTCAACAACTCGATCTACCGGACGCCCGAGGCGATCGGGCATGTCGGTGCGCTGTTGCGCCTGATCGGCGGCTAATCCTCGAAGTGCATCGACTGCACGAACGCTTCAGCTGTCGGTAGCCACCTGTCGAGGCCCTCGCGGCTCGCCGCCCAGGCGTTGATCACGACAGTCTGCTCCCCGATCTTCGTGACCCAGATGCGAGAGGGCATCGACAGCATGACGTAGTCGTGGAGACTCGGGCCGCTCGCGACGTGGAAATCCGCCGTGTCGCATCGATCCCGCGACGGATCGATACTCGCCGACATGGCAGGTCGTCCGTCGAGCGTGGTCGGCATCGCCTCGACTATCCCGATGCCGGCGACACGTTCCAGGTCCTGTAGGAATCCCGCGGGATCGACGCGAATCGGCATTCGCGAGCCTCCGGGGCAGGGGTGGACGTACGCACCGTTGAAAACGGACACCGAGACGCCTCGCGAACCTGGAACGGGGGCCCCGTTCGGATCCCGCCCGAATTCGTCGTTCGTTCCCGCAGCAAACGTGAAGATCACACGCCAGTCGTGCATCACGGCGAGGTCGCTTCCTTGAGGGTTTCGATAGGCGAACGGCATCTGGAATCCCGTGGCCTTGCCGTCGCCGGGTGGCAGCAGCCGCCCCGGCACCAAGCCCGTTGGGGTCGAGGCGACGATCGGCGCATCCGACTGCACCGGCATCGGTGACTGTGACCGCGGGTCGGTTGCCAACGGCGCGATCGCGGCCGGGCTGGGCACGGCATGTGGTCCGCCGCCGCCGAAACCGATACCGACGGCCGTGCCGACGACAGCCACCGTTGCAGCGACCAGCATGATGATCCTGGGCAAGGTGGCCGGTCGATCGAATTCGTCGCGAAGCGCGACCGAACCAGCGGACCGCTGTGACCTCTGGCGAGTGTCGGAGACGATCGCGGCCGCAAGGTCACCCGGACGAGCAGCAGCGGCTCGACGTTCGAACAGGCTCCGGATCTCGCGGTCGGTGATCTGGTCGGGTGTCATCGCTCTTCTGCCTCGATGGCGCGCTCGAGCGCGCGACGTGCCGTGAAGAGTCTCGATTTCACGGTCGTGGTCCTGGTCCCGAGCCTGTCGGCGATCTCGGCAAGTGACAGCTCCTCGTAGTGATGCAACCAGAGGACGGTCCGCTCGTCATCAGTCAGTCGATCGAAGGCGCGGCCGAGCACATCGAGATCCGCCGTCTGCTGATCATGCGGGTGGTTCGTGGTCGGTAACGCTTCGCCACCATCAGGGAGGCTCCCGACATCGATCTCACGGACGAGCCGCCGACGCCGGCCGCGTAGCGATGACCGGCACGTATTCACGACTATCCGAGCGAACCACGGTCCGAAGCGTTCCGCGTCACGCAAGGTCGGCATCCCAGTCCACGCTCGGATGAAGATCGCCTGGGTGGCGTCGCGGGCATCCGCCTCGTTCCCGAGGATGGCCATCACCGTCCGCAACGTCGCCGGAAGGCGGCGATCGACGAGCGCAGCAAACGCAACGTGATCACCAAGCTTCGCGCGCTCGACCAGCGCCGTTTCAGACGATCGGTCGACGATCGTCCTGGAGACGTCTTGCGTCAAACCGGCATGGTCGATGGTGTCCATGCAAGAGATGACTCCGCACGGGTTCTATCGGTTGATTTTCCGTGACGTTTGCAACGTTGAGCTCGTCCTCGCCAATGACCTCAGCGGGATCGGCGGTATCGAACTCCGAGCATGACGCCTCCTGCGACGAGAACCAGGAACGTCAACGCGGGCCGCATGTCGACCGGCCGGTCGCGTGCACCGTCGACGGTGTCTGTTGGCGGCGAGGTGACCTTCTCGTTACCGGTTCCGCCGCCCGGTGAATCCACGACGACCGCGATGACAAAACCGCCTGATTGATCGTCGTCCGGCACACATTGTGTGGTCCGATCCACCACCGAACAGTTGTCCGGCGACGCGGTGTAGTGGACGAGGATCGGATCTGCCGTGTCGAGGCCGGGCGGAGGGACCGACTCGGTCACCCAGTAATCGCCGGGCCCTGGTGGGGTGAAGACTGCGAAGCCATGCGTCGCCTCGACCACGGCGAGAACGGGCGCGTCATCGCCGCTCGGCTCGTAGATGCCATCGCCGTCATCCTGGCGAAATTCGAATGTCGCTCCCGGGACGATGCGGTCGTCGCTCGTGTCGGCGGTTCCCTGGTCGTTCACCTTCGGGACGATGATCGGCGGAGCGACGGGAGGCTCGGCACTCGGCTCCACTCCGCCGCTCGGCGAGGCGATCGGCGTCGGCAGGGCGGTCGCGGTCGGCACCGCGGTCGCAGTCGGCACGGCGGTCGCGGTCGGGACTGCGGTCGCGGTCGGTTGAGCCGTGGCAGTCGGCAAGGCCGTCGCGGTCGGCAAGGCCGTCGCGGTCGGAAGAGCGGTGGCAGTCGGCAACGCCGTCGCGGTCGGAAGAGCGGTTGCGGTCGGCACCGCAGTCGCTGTCGGAACGGCCGTCGCTGTCGGCACGGCCGTCGCGGTCGGAACGGCGGTCGCTGTCGGAACCGGCGTCGTGCAGTCGATAACGACGTCTAGTCGCCGGTTTGCGACGGCCGACGTCGAAGCATGCGCGTCCGGAACGACCTCCGCATGAACGTTGAGTCCGTTGTCCCCGAGATAGCTACCCGGGGCGAGATGGAAGGCCGCCTCCCAAGCCTTCGGCCCGACGTAGGCGAAATCGGGTGGGACGCCGTTGTTGCCGGACGCGCCGTCGACGAGCTTGTCGGTCTGGCCCAGCTTCACGTAATTGTCGTTGTCCGACGGCAGGATGCTCCAGGTCGGGATGGTCTGGACGAGGACATAGAACGTCTCGGTCGAGCAGTCGTAGCGGCCGTACAGCCTGGACAGCACGTCCTTCTCGGGCTTCCCGGCCTCATACATGTCGGCCAGGAAGTCGGCCCCCGGCTCGTCCCAATCGGCGGATGATCCATCGATCGTGATCCCGGCCGGCGTGACGATGCGGACATCCGGTGCGGCAGCGAGACCGGTCGCCGGGCCGAGTTGCCAGACGAGCCAGATGGCTCCGAGCAGGGCGGCCAGCGGACGCCTGTGACGCATGAATCGTTCCCCTCTGCGTCGCGGGAGTCTACAAGACGCGAACGCGCCGAGATCACCGCGACGCGCGCGTCAGTACCGCCGGAACGACGTGCTCGAGGTCCGGGTGACGCTGGCCGACTGGGTCTTGGCGGACACCTTGGCGATACCCATCGGAGTGGCGTCGGTGATCGGCAGCGTGGCCAGAGCCTTGCCTGTCGGATCCGTGTAGCCAACGAGCTTCTGGATGGTCCCGTTTGCGAACGTGATCGTCCAGGTGACCTTCAGCTTGGGAACGCCATGCCCGCCCGTGTCGCGCGCTCGTGACGCGATCCGCAGCGTCTGGCCGGCATGGACCGTCGCGTCATTGACCCAGGACTTGAACCCGGCGGTCCCGGTCGCGAGCCGGCGGGTGGTCATGAACCACGGTGTGGGCGTCATCGTCACGGCGCCCGTCCGGACCGTCACCTTGACGTCGCGGCGAACGCCGTAGGGGCTCGCGCCGACGCTGTGATAGGCCGTCACCTTGCCATCGGCCGTCGTGTAGCGCCTGATGAGCGTCGTGCCCCCCGTCGGCTTGGGGAAGGCGATATCGACACGAACGCCCTGGAGCGCACGGCCTGCTGCGTCCTTGACGGCGACGTAGACCGTCTGCGTCCCGTATTTCGCGACGTACGTGTAGCGGACCTTGGCGCTGACGGTCGCCGCAGGGATGACGTCGACGCCCTGATCGATCGAATAGAGCATGTTCGCGAGGTCGGACGAGGCGCGCTTGAGGACATACCCGGTGATCTGGGTCACCCGAGCGTTCAGGAGCGTCTCATTCGCGTGGAACTCGCGATAGAGCTCGGGAAAGAAGTGCCGCGAGTACGCAGCAGCAGCGATGGCCGCCCCGCGGACGTCGGTCAGAAGGTCAGGCGTGCGATCCGGCGTCATCCAGCCCGGGGACTGGTTCGGCAACGAGGTCAGGTCGTCGACAAGGTGCTCGTACCTGCTGTGCGACGTCTTGAGGTCGATCGCGGCGTAGTTCGTATGGAACGGTTGGAGGATGTCGCCGTAGTAGTGCGCCATCCACCCGAACGCGATCGAAGCGGTGTGGTCGTCGCCCGCCTGGTGTGCGGCCAAGGCCTGGTGGTAGTACGTCGTGATCCTGTCGACCGCGCCTCGCCCGTAGCCCTTCTCGTTGAAGACGTGCTCGTTCGTCGCGTAGAACACCTTGTCCGGGTCGTCCGTCGCGAGGAGCGCCGTGTCCTTCTCGAGCCACGATGGGAGGTTCGGGCCGAAGACCGTGAATGCCTGGTCGACGATCCAGTCGTGCGTGCCATACCCATTCCCGCTGTCGGGACCGTTCGACCAGCCAAGGACCGGCGCGGCGAGTCCGGCCAGCAGGACGATGGCCATGGCGACGGACGTGAGCGGTCGGCGGACTGGTCGAAACACGAGGGTGAACGGCTCCGGGTACGGGTGACCGAGCGATCATGGCCGCCCGATCGAGACGACTCAATCGGTCACGTGGTCCCATCGATCGCCGGAAATCGGCCTACGCATCCGCGCACCACAGACCCCCGACGGCCGGTCCGGCTAGCATCGTGCCGGGAGAGACTCGTGACCGACCGTCGCTCAGGATACCCGCTCGGTGCCGCGGTGACCCTCGAGGAGCTCGAGGGCGACCCGTACGCGGTCCTGGCGACTCTGCGCGAGCACGAGCCCGTGTCGTGGGTGCCGGTGCTCGATGGCTGGCTCGTCACGAGGCGTGACCTCTGCAGCGCGGTGATGCGCGACGCCACCCGATTCACCGTCGACGATCCGCGCTTCTCGACCGGGCAGGTGGTCGGTCCGAGCATGCTCTCGCTCGATGGCGAGACGCACAGGCGGCACCGAGACCCGTTCGCCCGGGCGTTCCTCGGTCCGGACGCGCGTGCGAGGTTCGCGGGGCGCGTCGGCGCCGAAGCACGTCGGGCGGTGGACGCTCTCACGTCCCGCGGCGAGGCCGAGATCCGGCGCGATCTCGCCGGGCCTCTCGCAGTCGCGGTCGTGGCCGATGCGCTCGAGCTCGTCGACGCCGCGCCCGAGGAGGTCCTGGGCTGGTACGCCGAGATCGTCGCCGCGGTCGATCGCCTGTCGGTCGGCGGCGAGATCGGACCGAGCGCGCGCGATGCGGTCGAGGCATTGGGCCACAGGGTCGGACTGACGGTCGACCGCGGCCAGGGGGTTCTCGCAACGGCGACCGCGACGCTCTCGGCGGACGAGATCGCCTCGAACGCCGCGGTCATGCTGTTCGGCGGGATCGAGACCAGCGAGGGCATGACGACGTCCGTGTTCTGGCACCTTCTGTCGTCGCCGGCGCAGCTCGCGGTCGTGCGGCGCGACAGGAGCCTCATCGCCAACGCGATCGAGGAGTCGCTCCGTCTCGAGCCCGCTGCCTCTCGGGTGGACCGCTACGCGACCGCCGACGCCGACCTGGCCGGTGCGCGCATCCGGCGCGGCGACCTCGTCATCGTCTCGCTGACGGCCGCCAACCGCGATCCGGCCGCCTTCGGGGACCCGGACGCCTTCGACGTCACCCGTCCGAACGCGCGGTCGCACATGACATTCGCGCAGGGCCCGCACGCGTGCGTCGGCGTGCATCTCGCCCGTCTCGAGACCGGATCGGCATTGGACGCGGCACTCACCGCCTGGCCCGAGCTGCGGATCGCGTCCGGAGCCACCCCGCCGTCAGGGTTGATCTTCAGGAAGCCCCGATCGCTTCCCGTCGTCTGGGGTTGATCTCCTCGACGCCGACGTAGGCAGCGAGGTGCTGGCCGGTGAGCGTCGATCGATCCGCGACAAGGTCCGCAGGCGTTCCCTCGAAGACCACACGGCCACCGTCGTGGCCGGCACCGGGACCGAGGTCGATGATCCAATCGGCGTGTGCCATCACCGCCTGGTGGTGCTCGATCACGATGACGGTCTTGCCGGAGTCGACGAGCCGGTCGAGCAGGCCGAGAAGATTCTCGACGTCCGCCAGATGGAGACCCGACGTCGGCTCGTCGAGAACGTAGACGCCGCCCTTCTCGCCCATGTGCGTCGCGAGCTTGAGGCGCTGCCGCTCGCCGCCGGACAGCGTCGGGAGCGGCTGTCCAAGCGTGATGTAGCCAAGGCCGACGTCCACGAGCCGGTCGAGGATCGCGTGAGCGGCTGGCGTCCGTGCGTCTCCCGTGCCGAAGAACGCCTCCGCCTCCCTCACCGACATCGCCAGCACCTCGCTGATGTCACGGCCCGCGAGCTGGTACTCGAGCACCGAGGCCTGGAATCGCTTGCCCTCGCACACCTCGCAGATCGTGGCGACGCCGGCCATCATCGCGAGGTCGGTGTAGACGACACCCGCGCCGTTGCAATTGGGACAGGCGCCCTCCGAGTTGGCGCTGAACAGCGCCGGCTTGACTCCGTTGGCCTTCGCGAATGCAGCACGGATGGGGTCGAGCAGTCCGGTGTAGGTCGCGGGGTTGCTGCGGCGCGACCCCTTGATCGCGCCCTGGTCGATCGCGACGACTCCTTCGCGTCCCGCGACGGACCCATGGATGAGCGAGCTCTTGCCCGATCCCGCCACACCGGTCACGACGACCAGTACACCGAGCGGGATGTCGACCGAGACGTCCTGCAGGTTGTTCGTGCTCGCGCCGCGGACCGCCAGGACACCCGTCGCCGGTCGCGGGGACGCCTTCAGGGTGGCGCGGTCGTCGAGGTGGCGCCCTGTCAGTGTCCGGGCGGCACGCAAGCCGGCGACGTCGCCCTCGAACACCACCTCGCCGCCTGCCTTCCCGGCTGCCGGCCCGAGGTCGACGACGTGGTCGGCGATCCCGATCACCTCCGGCTTGTGCTCGACGACCAGGACAGTGTTGCCCTTGTCCCGAAGCTGCAGCAGCAGCTCGTTCATCCGCTGGATGTCGTGCGGGTGGAGGCCGATGGTCGGCTCGTCGAAGACGTAGGTGACGTCGGTGAGCGAGGACCCGAGGTGGCGGATCATCTTCGTTCGCTGGGCCTCGCCACCCGAGAGCGTGCCCGACGCGCGAGCGAGGCTCAGGTAGCCGAGACCGATCTCGACGAACGAGTCGAGGGTCGCCCGCAGCGACGTCAGGAGCGGCGCGACGGACGGTTCATCGAGGTCGCCCACCCACGCCGCCAGGTCGCTGATCTGCATGGCACAGACGTCGGCGATGCTCTTCCCCCGGATCCTCGACGACCGTGCGCCCTCGCTGAGCCGCGTCCCCCCGCATTCAGGACAGGCGGCGAACGTCGCCGCGCGCTCGACGAAGGCGCGGATGTGAGGCTGAAGAGACTCGATGTCCTTCGAAAGCATCGACTTCTGGATCTTGGGGATCAATCCCTCGTAGGTGAGGTTGACCCCGTTGACCTTGACCTTGGTCGGCTCCTTGTAGAGGAAGTCGTGCAGCTCCTGATCCGTGTAGTCGCGGATGGGCTTGTTCGGGTCGAGGAAGCCCGACGCGGTATAGATCCCGACCGTCCACCAGCTGTCGACCTTGTAGCCCGGGATGGTGATCGCGCCCTCCGCGATCGACTTGGAATCGTCGTACAGCTCGGTGAGGTCGACGTCGGAGACTGTGCCCATGCCCTCGCATCGCGGGCACATGCCGCCGGTCAGGCTGAAGCTGCGGCTGACCGTCTTGCCGTCGCCGCGCTCCTGGGTGATCGCGCCGCCGCCGCGGACCGAGGCGATGTTGAACGAGAATGCCTGGGACGAGCCGATATGCGGCTGGCCGAGCCGGCTGAACAGGATCCGCAGCATGGCGTTGGCGTCCGTCGCCGTGCCGACGGTCGAGCGGGGGTTCGCGCCCATCCGCTCCTGGTCGACGATGATCGCCGTGGTCAGGCCCTCGAGCAGGTCGACGTCGGGACGAGCCAGCGTCTGCATGAAGCCCTGGATGAAGGCGCTGTACGTCTCGTTGATCAGCCGCTGGGACTCGGCGGCGATGGTCGCGAAGACCAGCGAGCTCTTGCCCGATCCCGAGACGCCGGTGAACGCCGTCAACCGCCGTTTGGGCAGCTCGAGGTCGATGTTCCTGAGGTTGTTCTCGCGCGCGCCCTGGACGCGGATCACGTCGTGTTGATCGGCAACGGTCATCGGGCCACGGTACCAACTGGCCGGCGGGCGTCGCGAGTCAGCGCGTGCGCCGCCGCTCGAGCGACTCGATCAGGAGGTCGAGGCCGTACCCGAAGCGCGCCTCCGCATCCTGGTACAGCGCATCCACCGATGCCGCGAGGTGCGGGTACGCCGCCGGGGCCACGTCGTGGAAGGCCCGGCGCCACTCGTCCGGCGACTGGCCGAGGGATCCGGCGTCGAGCACGGTGAACCCGATCAGATAGTCCTGGAGGACCTCGAAGGCCGGCACGACGTCCTCGGGCGGGAGCCCCCCATCGCGGAGCATCCCGAGGACGCGGTCCGTCGCCCCGGGCTCGCTCCGGACCGGCCCGCGGGCCGTGGCGACGAGCCGCAGGAGCTCGGGGTGCCGCAGGTACCGGCGCCGGATGTGGATGATCATGGCGCGGAGGTCGTCCGCCCACTCGCCGCGGGGCTCGTAGCCCTCGAACGCGCCCGCCACGAGCCAGTCCGCGGCGGCCTGGAGCAGCTCGTCCTTGCTGCCGAAGTGACGGTAGACGGCCGTCGGGTCGACGCCGAGCTCGGCACCGAGCCGGCGCATCGTGACGGCGCCCGAGCCCTGGCCGTCGGCGATGCGGACGGTGGCCGCGACCAGCGCCTCGCGACTCAGCGGCGCGGCCCGAGGCCGACGACGACTGCCGGATTGCGGAGCTCCCCCTCCTGTCACGGGTCCGGATGGTGCCTTCGGCTGGGAACCGCGTCAACCGTTGTCGCGCCGCAT
>JBJMMQ010000173.1:0-7963 GCA_045804705.1 Chloroflexota bacterium | reverse complement strand
CGCGCGAGCCAGAGCATCGAACCGGGATGGGCCGGGACGCCCCGCCGCACGACCCGGCCGCCGAGCGCATCGATCGCCACGAAGCAGGCGTCGAGGGGGTCCGTGCTCGCCGCGCCCGCGGTCAGGATCAGGTCGACGCGGTCGCGCCCCCGGACGAAGCGCGCCATGGCTGCTTCGACGGCGCTCGCATCGTCATCCATGTAGTCGATGGCCACGATGACGGAGCCCAGTCCCTCGATCTTGGCTCGGACGCTCGCCTCGAACCGTTCGCGGGCGATGCCGCGGACCGACTCCTTGACGATGACGCCGACGCGGCGAGGGAGGAATGGGGCGACCCAGATCAGCGGGCGGCTGCCGTTCCGTGCGATCCCGGCGCCTGCCTCCACGGTCGCGATCGCGACGAGGTGCGGCGCGATCTTGACGCTTCCGACGAGATCGCCGCGAGCGACGACCTGGCCGTCGAACACGGTGAACACCTCGAGGGGGTCGATCCGATTGAGACGCTCGAGGTCGGCGACGCGAACGTTGAGGACGCCGTCGACGTCCGCGAGCAGGTCGAGCCGGCTCTCTGCGGGGCCGCGCGGGACGACACCGGGACCGGCCACGGCCGAGGCAAGACGGACAGCGGCATCGTCTTCGTGGATCTCGCCTTGATCCGGCAGGAGGACGGTGACGGGCTGATCAGGATCGGCTCTCGCGATGACCTCGAGATCGTCGACGCTCAGGCGACGGCCTTTTGACCACCGTACGCCGGCAACGGTCAGGTCGCGCGCGAGCACGGCACCGACCAGGCGGGCGGGCACAGGGCTGCCCGGGGTGACCCGAAGGACCTGCACTCTGTGGGTGGCTGGAGTTCGGGTCCCGAAGGACCTACCGTCCCAGCGCGGCCTCGATCGCGCGCCTGGTGTAGACGACCGCCATCCGCGATCGGTACTCGCGGTCGGCATGGATGTCGCTGTTCACAAGCTGGCCGTCCGCGGCGTGTTCCGCGGCGGCGGCCACAGCAGACTGGGAGCCGTCGCTCGTGAGCAGCGCCTCCTCCACGGCCTTGGCACGGTACGGCGCCTCCCCCACCCCGGTGATGCCGATGCGCGCGTGCGTGACCGAGCCTCCGGAGAAGGCGATGACCGCGGCGACACCGACGATCGAATAGCCCGACGCCGGCTGCTCGAGCTTCTTGTAGGCACCCTGGGCCCCAGCCGGGACCGGCCCACGTCGGATCGCGACGAGCAGCTCGTCCGGCGCCGCCGCTGTCTGGAAGGCGCCCTCGAAGAACCCGTCGAGCGGCACCGTCCGCTCGCCGCCGACCGAGCGCAGGACGGCGCTGTAGTCGAGTGCGAGGGCGATGGCGGGGAGGTCGGATGCAGGGTCTGAATGGGCGATCGAACCGCCGACGGTGCCGCGGTTGCGCACCTGGACGTCACCGATGCCCTCGACGGCTTCGGCGACCCAGGGCAGGGTCGTGCCGGCGATGATGTCGGCATAGGTGGTCAGCGCACCGACCTCATACCCTCCGTCGGCCTGTTCGCGCATACCCCGCAGGTCGGTCAGCCGGCCGATGTCGACCAGCGTGTCGGCGCTCGCCAGCCGCATCTTGAGCAGCGGCAGGATGCTCTGCCCGCCGGCGAGGATCTTGACGTCACCACCCGAGATGGCTGTCAACGCCTCGTCGACCGAGGCCGGGCGCTGGTAGTCGAACGCTGCCGGGATCACGCGTGGCCTCCCTTCGCGGACTGCATGGCCCGCCAGACGGTCTGCGCCGTGTACGGCATGTCCAGATGTCTGATGCCGAGCGGCTTGAGCGCATCGACCACGGCGTTCGCGACGGCGGCCGTGCTCGCGATCGCGCCCGCCTCACCGACACCCTTGACCCCGATCGGGTTCACTGGTGACGGCGTCACCGTCTCGTCGAGCTCGATGTTCGGGAACCACGAGGCCCGCGGGACCGCGTAGTCGAGCATGGACCCCGTCAGGAGCTGGCCCTCGTCGCTGTAGACCGCGCCCTCCCAGAGTGCCTGGCCGACCCCCTGGGCGATGCCGCCGTGGAGCTGGCCGTCGACGATCATCGGGTTGATCTTCTTGCCGACATCGTCGACGGCGACGTAGCGGACCAGCTCGACGTGCCCGGTGTCCTGGTCGATCTCGACGATGGCGATGTGCGTCCCGAACGGCCAGGTGCAGTTCGGCGTGTCGTGATATGCCGTCTCGTCGAGATAGGGCTCCATCCCCTCGGGTGGGTCGAACGCCAGGTCGAGTGCGAAGGCGATCTCCTGGATCGTCTTGACCCGATCGGGGCTGCCCTTGACGAAGTAGTTGGCGCCATCGATCTCGATGTCGTCCGGTGACGCTTCGAGCATGTGCGCCGCGAACTTGCGGGCCTTCTCGCGGATCTTGGCCGACGCCTTGATCGCCGCGGTCATCCCCACCGACGAGGTCCGCGAGCCGTAGGAGCCGTAGCCGAACGGCGTCCCCTGCGTGTCCGAATGCTGGATGACGATGTCTTCCATCGGGATGCCCAACTCGTGGCTGACCACCTGCGCATAGGTCGTCTCGTGGCCCTGGCCCTGAGGCTGGGTGCCCATCGTGACGACGGTCTTGCCGGTCAGATGCATCTTGATGTTGGACGACTCCCACATGGCGGCGCCCCAGCCCTCGCCGACGGCACCGATCCACTTGGAGGGGGCGACCCCGCAGACCTCGATGTAGGTCGAGAGCCCGGCACCGAGCAGCTTCCCGCGCGCCTTGGCCTCGGCCTTCGTGGCGTCGAGCGAGCCGTAGCCGGCCATCTCGAGCGCCTTGTCGAGGGCCGGCTCGTAGTTCCCGGAGTCGATGTAGATCTTGGCGCCGCCCGATGCGGTCCCGAGACCGGACGGGTTCTCGTAGGGGAACTGGTCCGGGGCGATGAAGTTCCGCCGCCGGATCTCGGCGCGATCCATCCCGATCTCGGCTGCGAACAGATCCATCGCCCGCTCGACGACATAGGTCGCCTCAGGACGGCCCGCGCCGCGGTAGGCGTCGACGAACACCGTGTTCGTGTAGACGCCGGTCACCTCGGCGTAGACGTTGGGGAACTTGTAGCAGCCCGACAGCACGCGGGCGTAGAGGGTCGTCGGGATCCCTGGGCCGATCGTCGAGAGCCGGCCGCCGAGGTTCGCGAGCGTCTTGACCCGGAGGCCGGTGATCTCGCCCTCGCGCGTGCCCGCGATCTCGAGGTAGGTGATGTGGTCACGGCCATGGATGGTGCTCTGGTAGTTCTCCCGCCGGCTCTCGATCCATTTCACGGGCCGGCCACCGAGGGCCTTGCTCGCGAACAGCACCATGGCGTAGTCGGGGTAGCAGAAGATCTTGGTCCCGAAGGCGCCGCCGACATCCGGGCTGATGCACCGGATCTTGTGCTCCGGGATGCCCATGACGAAGGCCGCCAGCAGCAGCCGCTGGATGTGCGGCGTCTGACTCGACATCCAGATCGTGTACTCGTCCGTGCCCGGGTTGTACCAGCCGATGTTGCCGCGGACCTCCATCGGGTTCGGGATCAGGCGCTGGTTGACGACGCGCTGGCGAACGACCACCTCGGCAGTGTCGATGGCGGCGTCCGTGCCGGCCTTGTCACCGACGCTCCAGTCGAAGACGACGTTGTTCGGCGCGTTCTCATGGAGCTGCGGAGCGCCAGATTCCATCGCCTTCTCGGCGTCGACCACGGCGGGCAGCGGCTCCCAGTCCACCGCGATCGCGTCGAGCGCGTCGAACGCCTGGGCTTCGGTCTCGGCGACGACAGCCGCGACACCCTCGCCGGTCCACTTCACGCTGTCCGTGGCGAGCGTCCGGGGAGTGCTCACGTTGTTCTGGATCCCCGCGCTGCCGCCGGCCGGCCAGGCCATCGGCATCGGGTTGTACGGGATGTCCGCCCCAACGAAGACCGCGAGGACTCCCGGCATCGCCTTGGCGGCCGATGTGTCGATCGAGCGGATGTTCGCGTGGGCGTATGGGCTACGCAGGATCGCCATGTGGGCCATCGAGGCGAGCTTGATGTCGTCGACGTAGTTGCCGGCACCGGTGATGAAGCGCGGGTCCTCGACCCGCTTGATGCGTTCGCCCAGGACGTCGGTGGCCATCGGTGTTCCTCCTCGCCCTACGCGGTTGCCGCGGCGACGCCCGCGTCGGCGCCGACGCCGGCCCGCATCGTCTCGGCCGCATGGCGGATCGCGGCGACGATGTTCTGGTAGCCAGTGCAGCGACAGAAGTTGCCCTCGATCGCGTGCCGGATCTCGTCGTCGGTCGGGTCGGGGTTACGCGACAGGAGGTCGACCGCGGTCATGATCATGCCCGGCGTGCAGAAGCCGCACTGGAGGCCGTGCTTCTCCCAGAAGGCGGCCTGCATCGGGTGGAGCTCGGCGCCGTCGGCGAGACCCTCGATCGTCGTGACCGAGGTGCCGTCGGCCTGGACGGCCAGCATCGTGCACGACTTGATCGCCTGGCCATCGACGTGGACGGTGCAGGCGCCGCACTGGCTGGTGTCGCAGCCGACGTGGGTGCCGGTCAGGTCGAGATCCTCCCGCAGCGCCTGCACGAGGAGGCGTCTCGGCTCGACATCGAGCTCACGGGGCGTCCCATTGACGACGAACGCGATGTGTTCGCTCACGGACATGACCTCCTGCGACGCGCGTCGTTCGATCGACCCAGTGCGCCTGGGTGTCCCTCGAGTCCTCCGATCCACGCCGCCGGCCGGCGTGATGTGTTGGCGGAGCGGAAGCCCGATGGTGGCACCGTCGGGCAACGGAATCAAGTCGATTCGCGGCCTGGACGCGGCGGGCGCGACGCCCTGGCGTCCTCCTGTCCGAGGGCGGCGCTGCGGCTGTCGAGCGCCCGGGGATCGAGGGCTGCCCGGCGCTCGTCCGGCGGCGCGACGGCGATCCGAAGGGCCTCCCCGAGTCGCTGCATCTTCGCCACCGCGACATCCCACTGGAGGTGCGCCAGCGATGAGGCAGTGCCGATCCCGACGCGGTCCGGGCCGCGGCCGCCTGTCGAGGTCGCGTAGCCGGCGGCCCACACGACGAGCTCGGGTCCGTCGTCCGTCCCTGCCTGCGCCGGCAGTGCGCCACAGACGACGCCCCGGTCGCCCGGCGTCCTGACGACCAGATCCCAGTTGGCGGGGCCGGCGATCAGGTCGACCGCGAGGCTGGCGTAGGGCGCCGCAAGGAGCGTCTCGACGCCGGCCGCCGACGCGTCCCCGCCCGTGATCGCGAGCGACAGATGGGTGCCCGTCACGTCATCGAGGAGCCGCTGCTGGAGCTCGCGGAACCGCGCACGGTCCCCATCGGTCCTGATCCGCGTCGTAGCCGGCTCGTGGATCTCGACCAGGGGGCAGCCGGCCGCCGCGAGCTCGCGGATGACGCGGTTCAGCGAATCGGCGGTCGCATCACTCCGGTCACGCGAGAACGGCCCGAGAAGGACCGCCTTGACGGCCCGATCGGTCAGAGCCGCAGTCGCGCGCCAGGCCTCCACAGCGTCCTCGTCGACGAGGAGGCCGCCATCTGTGACCGGATCGAGCCCGGCGGCCTCCTGGGCACGGACGACCGTCTCGAGGAGCGCCTCGGATGAGGCGCCCCCGGACGATGGCGGGCGCGGGAGCGCGCCCAGGAGTGTCGCGAACATGGACCGGAAGCGAAACGCCTTAGACGGCGCCCTCGAGCCCGAACGCGGCCTTGACGTCCCGGAGATTGAGGTACCAGAGGACGACGAGCGGGAAGATCGCCACCGCCAATCCATCGCTGAAGCTGCCGTTCGAGATCCAGACGAAGAACGCGTCCAGTAGCGCGAGGAGCGCGAGGAAGTGCGTGAATAGCCAGCCCCACGGCTGCACCGACCAGAGCGCGAACGCGGCGACGATGAACATGATCCCGGCAAGGAGTGTCAGCAGGCCCCAGAACAGCAAGCCGCTGCCGAGGTCCCCTCGGCCGAACACGACGAATCCGGAGTAACGGAGGCCCATGACGGTGAATGCGAAGCCGGCCATGAGCACCAGGAACCCGAGTAGAGCGACCCCGATGGGCGGACGCAGCATGTAGAAGCCTCCATCGAACGGCGAGGGCCGAAGCGACCCGTTCGGAGTGTGACACACGGGAATCGGCCCCGACACGACCCGGCGCGTTGCTAGGATGGCGGCCATGCGGGCAGACACGGCGATCGCGTCCGTCGCCCGGTACGTCCCGATCCTCCACTGGCTCCCGGCCTACGACCGCGCCGATCTCCGTTTCGACGTCGTTGCCGCGATCGTGGGATGGGGTGTCATGGTCCCCGTGGCGATGGCCTACGCCGGCCTCGCCGGTGTCCCGCCCGAGCTCGGCCTCGTCACCGCGTTCACCGCCCTTGCCGCATACGCCGTATTCGGAACGTCCCGCCACCTGAAGGTCACGGCAAGCTCATCGATCGCCGTCATGTCGGCCTCGGTGATCGGGGCCATCGCTGCGGCGCAGGACCCCGCGACCTACGTCACCCTCAGCGCGGGCCTCGCGCTCGCCGTCGGGATCATCCTCGTGGTCGCGGGCGCGCTGCGCCTGGGTTTCCTGTCGCAGTTCCTCGCCGCGTCCGTCGTGACGGGCTTCGTGATCGGACTCGCCTTCGTCATCACCGTCGGTCAGATCCCGGCGCTTCTCGGGATCCCGGCGGTGAGCGGGACGATCCTCGAGAAGGTCGTCGCGATCGCCAGGATGCTCGATGACGTCCATGCGGATACGGCCGTCCTCGGGATCTCGACCCTCATCGGGATCGTCGTCCTGCGGCGTCTCGCACCGAGGCTGCCGGGGCCACTGATCGCGCTGGTCCTCGGGATCGGCCTCTCGACAGCCCTCGACCTGCCGGCCAAGGGTGTCGCCGTCGTCGGCGACGTCGCGACGGGGATCCCCCTGCCCCACCTCACGGCGATCCCCCTCGGCGACATCGTCCTCATCGTGACCGGGGCCTTCGGGATCGTCTTCCTCGCCCTCGCGGAATCGATCGGCGCCGCGCGCTCGTTCGGCACCAGGCACGGCTATGACATCGACCCCGACCAGGAGCTCATCGGGCTCGGCGCGTCGAACCTCGCGAGCGGCCTGTTCGGAGGGTTCGCCGTGGACGCGAGCCTCAGCCAGTCAGCAACGGGTGAAGCCGCGGGCAACCGGACCCAGGCGTCGACGCTCATCACGGCCGGCCTGATCCTCGCGACCTCGATCGTCCTGGCGCCGCTGTTCAGCAACCTGCCGCTGTCGGTGCTGGCCGCGATCGTCATCGCCGCGACCATCAACCTCGTCAACCTTGGCGAGCTGAGGCGCTACTGGGCCTGGAAGCGGACGGACTTCCTCCTCGCGATGACCGCGCTCGGCGGCGTCGTCTTCACGACGGCGCTGGCCGGGATGGCCATCGCCGTGGCGTTGTCACTCGTCGCGATCCTGTACCAGGCGAGCCGCCCCTACATCGCCGTCCTGGGGCGGATCCCCGGCGACCCGCCGGTGTTCGCCGACGCCGGGCGTCACGCCAGGGCCGAAGCGATCGAGGGGTTCTTGCTCCTCCGCCCGAACGTCGCGCTCACGTTCGTCAACGCCGATGTCGCGAAGGACCAGATCATGGCCCTGATCGCCGGTCGTCCCGAGCCGCCACGGGCGCTCGTGCTCGACATCGGGGCGACGGCCGATCTGGACGTGGCGACCATGGACATGCTCGGAGCGCTCCTGGTCGAGTCGAGTGCGCTGGGGATCGACCTCCGGCTCAGCCAGGTCCGCGGGTCGGTCCGCGACCGGTTGCGGCGATCGGGGTTGATGGCCCGCCTTGGCGAGGATCACTGTTTCCTCTCGGACGAAGCGGCCGTCGCGGCGCCTCTGCCCGCACGACCCGGCGTCGGGGCCGTAGGCGTCGAGTCGCCGGCCTTCGGCTGATCCCGACCGCCGCCACCGCGAGCCCCGTCATATCGGCGAGGACCGTCGGCGCCGCG
>JBJMMQ010000172.1:0-4504 GCA_045804705.1 Chloroflexota bacterium | reverse complement strand
GCCAGCTCGGACGAGCCAGACGAGCTGAGCGCCCTGACGCCGCAGGAGCGCAAGATCCTCGCGCTCGTCGCCGAGGGCAAGACCAACAAGGAGATCGCGAGCGACGTCTTCCTGTCCGACAAGACGGTCAAGAACTACGTCAGCTCGATCCTTGCCAAGCTCAATCTCGAGCGTCGCGCGCAGGCGGCGGCGTACGTCGCGCGCCTCAAGACGCACTCCACCGACTGAGAGTCTCGCGCGTCAGATGAGGTTGCGCCGGCTCGCGTCGTGACGGAGGGCGTCCCGGAAGTCCGGATGGGCGATCTCGATGAGCGCCTCCGCCCGTTCGCGCAGGCTCCGGCCGAAGAGTTCTGCCACGCCCCACTCGGTCACGACGGTCCGGACGTGGGCGCGGGTCGTGACGACGCCGGCGCCCTGCCGCAAGCTCGAGACAAGACGCGACGCCGTCCCGCCGGCCGCGGTCGAGGGCAGCGCGATGATCGACCGGCCTTCGGTCGCGAGCGCCGCCCCGCGGATGAAGTCCATCTGGCCACCGACCCCTGAATAGAGCCGATGGCCGATCGAATCGGCCACGACCTGCCCGGTCAGGTCCACCTCGATCGCGGAGTTGATCGACACCATCCGGCTGAACGAGCGGATGACATGGGTGTCGTTGGTGAAGTCGACGGGCCGCATCTCGACCATCGGGTTGTCGTGGACGAAGTCGTACAGCCGCTGCGTGCCCATGAGGAACGCCGTCACGATCTTGCCTCGGTTGCGTTCCTTGGCTGAGCCGTTGACCACGCCTGCCTCGACGAGGTCGACGACGGCATCGGTGAACATCTCCGTGTGGACGCCGAGGTCGCGCTTGTCCGTCAACGCAAGGGCAGTCGCGCCCGGGATGGCGCCGATACCCAGCTGCAGCGTCGCCCGATCGGGCACGAGTTCCGCGACGTGCTCACCGATCCTCCTCTCGATATCGCCGATGACGGGCGCCTCGTGGGCGTACGGCGGGACGTCGACCTCGACGGCCAGGTCGATCTCGCTGACGTGGATGAAGCTGTCGCCGAGGGTCCTCGGCATGGAGTGGTTGAACTGGACGACGACCGTCGTCGCGGCCCGGACCGCGGCATGCATCGCCTCGACGCTCGTCCCGAGGGAGCAGAACCCGTGCGAGTCGGGTGGCGTCGCGTTGACGAAGACCGCGTCTAGCGGCAATGCACCACTCGCGAAGAGACGCGGCACATCCGAGAGGAAGACCGGCACGTAGTCGGCACGTCCCTCGTTGACCGCGGCCCGCGCATTCGGGCCGACGAACAGGGCGCGGTGCCGGAAATGCCCCTCCATCTCGGGTGCCAGATGCGGACCCGGGCCTTCGATGTGCAGGTGGACGATCGAGACGTCGTGTAGCTCGTCCGCCCGGGCGACGAGGGCATCGAGCAGCACCGATGGCGTCGCGGCGGCGCAGTGGAGGTAGATCTGGTCACCGGAGCGGATGACGGCCGCCGCCTCGGCCGGGGTGACGACACGCATGACGGAAGCCTACGCGGCGGCTGATGCCTGCGAGAGGTGCCGTCCGACCGGGTCGTGACGTGCCATTCGGGACTGCCCGCGATGCCTCATCTCGTGTGGACTGACGCCATGACCGATCCCATGACTCCCGGAACGCTCCGGATGCGACCGATCGACGATGCAGACCGCGACGCCTTGACGGCGTTCTACGCAGCGCTCTCGCCCGAAAGCTTCGAGGCGAGGTTCCATGGAGCTGCCCGCGGGATCGGTGGACGCGCCGCCGGATACATGTGCGGTCCGGACCACGACCACCGCGAGGGGATCGTCGCGCAGGTGATCGGCGAGGACGGCCGGTCGACGATCATCGGCCATGTGTGCATCGAGCCCATCGGTTCGGGCGACGGGGAGATGGCCATCGCGGTCTCCGATGCTTGGCAGCGCCAAGGCATCGGCCGCGGTCTCCTGACGGAAGCCGTCGTGTGGGCTCGAGCTCACGGCTTCCGTCGGCTGGTCGCCTCGGTCCGCCTCGGCAATGGCGGGATCCTCGGTCTGATTCGCTCGACGGACCGCCGCGTCACCCTCGGTGAGTGCGACGGCGGTGTCCTGGATGCCGTGATCGAACTGGGTGACGGGCCACCGGCAGCGATCGCGGCCTGATCCAGGGCCGGATCAGCCGGTTTCGATGAGGTTTCGGCCGACCGCGACGAGCACGTCGGCGACCTGTCGATACTCCTCGGGCTGGATCGAGATCACCTGTGGCTCATCGGCGGGGCTTTCGGGCACGATCACGAGCGTGGCCGGCCGCCTCCGTTCGATATCGAATTGGATCCGCCGGAGACGGTGATAGGGCAGATCGAGCGCCATCCGATCCCCGTCGACGACCGCCATCCGCTTGTCGGTCGCGAGGAGGACGACGCCTCGCGCCGTCGCCTGCCCGATCACCGACTCGTCGGGTTCGACCAGGGGATGCCAGTTCGCCGGTTCACGTTCCTGTTCGTCACTCATCGTGGACCCCGTGTCGTGATGGATTCATCCCCGGATGGATATGTGGCGCCGACTGAGCCATCAGTCCAGCAGTCGTCGTTCGACGAAGAGCACCGGTTGCGATCCAGACTTCGTCGTCCACTCGAACCTGATGAGCGTGATCAGGTCGGTCGCCGAGGGCTGCGGCGTGGAGCGCTGCGGCGTGGACGGCCGGCGCCGGTGCGCGGGGCGTCGCCGTGCGAAGGGTGTCGGCTCGGGTCGGGCTGGATGCTGGCGCTGCATGTCGGTTCAACGATGCCCGGCGCGAGGGCTCACGCAGGAGTGACGGGGGGCACGATGGCTTGCAGTCCTCTCTCAGGCGTGCGTCGCCGGTCAAGTGTTCGGGGGGCACAATGGCGCGGATGTGACTTGAGGAGGACCGATGGCGCAAAAGGAGCCGCACCCGAACGACGACCCGAACCCCGTCCACGAGATGCGCCTGGTCGTCACCGCGGACGACTACGAGGCGGCCGTGCGTTTCTATCGCGACGTCCTCGGCCTACCCGAGCGCGCGGCCTATTCATCACCGGACGGCCGGGTCGTCATCCTCGAGGCGGGCAGGGCGACGCTCGAGATCGCCGACCCGAATCAGGCGGAGTTCATCGACCAGGTCGAGGTCGGTCGGCGCGTGGCCGGCCACGTGCGCGTCGCGTTCGAGGTCGATGATTCTGCGAAGACAGCCCAGGCGCTCACCGCGGGCGGTGCCAAGCTCATCGCTCCACCGACCCGAACGCCATGGGAAACGGTCAACGCCCGGCTCGACGGGCCCGGCGGTCTCCACGTGACGCTGTTCTCGGATGCGCCGCCGCTCGACGAGGCCTAGCCGAGCGCGAGGACGACCGAGGCGATCGAGACGATCGCAAAGGCTCCGATGATCACGCCCGAGACCAGGTTGATGCGGTGGATCCACGTGGGCGTCACGCGCGTCCGGAGGGTCCCGATGAGCGTCGTCAGGACGAGCCACCAGGTCGTCGACCCGAGCAGGACACCGAGCACGACGAGCGCCGCGTCCCCGGTCGCGCCGCCGGTGACGCCGAGACCCGCGAACAGGGCGCCGAACGAAAGGATCGTCATCGGGTTCGCCATGGTCAGCCCGAGGATCGACAGGTATGCGCCCGCGTAGCCGCGTCGTCGACTAGAGACCGTGGCGGCCTCGGTCGGGTTCGACCGGATCGTCTGCCATGCCATCCAGAGGAGGAACGCGCCACCCGCGAGCCCGAGGACCCAGCGCGCATTGACGAGGAGGTCGGTGATCGCGCTGAGACCGAACGCCGCGATGGCGCCGTAGGTCGCGTCGGCGGTCGCGACCCCGAGGCCGGAGACGAGGCCGTACAGCCATCCCTGGGCGACGGTCCGGCGGATGACGAGCAGGCTGATCGGGCCGACGGCTGCGGCGATCGTGAAGCCGAGGACGAAGCCGCGAAACGCGAACGCGGGATCCACGTGGTCTCCTTCTGGATCGAGGTGCATGAAAAAACGCCTCGGCGTTTGCCGGGGCGTCACTCGTGCTGGTGATCGGCGCCGTGGGCGCGCGTCAGATCAAGTGGCCCGGTGGGGCCCTTGGTTCAGGCGCGAGGTGCGGAGGACGGACGTCATGTCGCGGCAGGGTGGGGGACGAACCGGTCGGTTGTCAATGCCCGTCGCCCGGTAGGCTTCAACGATGACGCCGACGACACCGAGGACGACGCCAGGCCGACCGCTCAAGGTCGGCATCCAGCTGCCCGAGGTCGAGCGCGAGGTCCGCTGGGTCGAGCTTCTCGAGATGGTCCGGGCGATCGAGGATCTCGGGTTCGATTCGGTCTGGTTCGGCGAGCACTTGCTCTATCGCTGGCCCGACCGGCCAGCGCGCGGGCCATGGGAGGCGTGGACCGTCCTGCCGGCCATCGCCGCCGCGACGACACGGATCGCGTTCGGACCGCTCGTGGCTTGCACCAACTTCCACAACCCGGCCCTGCTCGCCAAGCAGGCGTCGACGATCGACGAGATCAGC